>PFMK01000091.1:0-43281 GCA_002785215.1 Candidatus Gottesmanbacteria bacterium CG_4_10_14_0_8_um_filter_37_24
GGGAATAGCCAAACTGTATGCTTAAAAATGTTGCAGTAATATTTGTCCCTTGCAACAAACCACGAAGATATGTAAAAATCTGGACAGGCATAGCTTTACCTCCTAGTAAGACTATGCCTCATTTATATTTAGCTTGTCAAATCAATCACTATGTTGTTAAGGTGCGTAAGTACTGCTTGGGTATTAAAGGATAGATAATGAGTCAGTGATTTCATGAAGGTAAAATATAAGAATCAGTATACATCTCCTTGGATTTGAATCCCTGCTTTACTGGAAGGAAGAGCTTCTACTTCATCTGTCTAGAAAGTCCGGCTTTCCCCCTCAAGATCCTTCGGTGGGCCTGCTTGGGATCGAACCAAGTACCTGTTGTTTATAAGACAACCGCTCTACCGGTGAGCTACAGGCCCGATATAATCAGTAATATGATGATAGACGATATAAAATATAACGACGAAGGAATTTTAACAAGTATTTATTATTTTGACAAATTTCCGGTACTATTGATTAAACTGTAGGATTATAATCCTTACTTTATAAATCAGTAAAGTGCTTAATCATGAACTTATCTCAATTATTCCCCATATCCCCATCTTTCCTAATTCCTCTCTATGTTCTACAACTTCGCCCTTTGTGAGATTTCTGCTTCCACCAACTCTCTCGGCCGTCCGTATTTCAACCGGGATAGCGAAAGTATTGCTTCTGCTACCTTCTGGTTTTCCATTTTTTTCATGGCACTCATATCTTTTCTTAAATCTACAGAGAAAGGCGGCATGGGTTTGTTACCTACAATTGTGTTGATATAAGCATTGTAAACATCCACATTTATTAAGTCAGATTCAGTAAATACAGAAGAGAACCAGTGTTGTAGATAATTGGCATCAGTTACACCTACGCGAAAAGTAATCAGAGTACCTACGTTGCCGAATACGGCATTTTTTACTTCTTCATCCATCTGGCCGATAAACTGGTTTGCCACACATAAGTTCAGACGGAACTTTCTGGCTTCAGACAGTATTTGAGCAAAGTCGGGTGTTGCGAAATTCTGGAATTCATCAACATATAAAAAAAAGTCACGCCTTTTATCCTCAGGTGTGTCTACCCTGCTCATTGCTGCCGCCAGTATTTTCGGAATCATAATAAGACCTAAGAAGCTGGAATTCTCTTCACCAAGCTTACCTTTGGCAAGATTAATAAGAAGAATCTTGCCTTCATCCATGACTTTTCGGAAGTCAAAGGCGCTTTTACTCTGTCCAATTATGTTTCTCATCAGTTTATTTGTAACAAACCGTCCAAACTTGGAGACGATATAATCCAATACTTCTGACTTATGAAAATCAGATGTCTGTGCGATCTGATCAGTCCAATATCGCCTGACAATAGGATCCTGAACTTTTGGTAATAACTCCTGGACATACGCGGCGTCAGTAAGCACGCGGACTATTTCCACAAAAGATGCACCCGGTTCGACCATCACTGTAAGCATGGCGTTTCTTATGGCATGTTCAAATCTGGGTCCGATAATACCGGTTTTCTGGGGATCGTAAAGCTTGTACATCAGACCGATTATTGAAGAACAAATAAAATGCTTCTGTTCTTCCGTATAAGCTTCTAGCATATTAAGTCCCATTGGCCTCTCAGTATCAGAAGGATCAAAATATATGACATCTTCGGCTCTCTCCGGCGGGATAAGAGGCAAGATACCTTCGACTAGATCACCATGCGGATCAATCACTGCCAAACCATTCCCTGCCCTTATATCCTGTAAAATCATATCTTTTAAAAGTACAGATTTCCCCACACCGGTTTTCCCAATAATATAAAGATGTCTTCTCCTATCATCAAGTTGCATATACACTGGCTTTGATATACCTCTATAAGTACTTTTACCTACAAACATACCTGAAGAAGGAATTTCTACTGGTGCCGGAGCTCTTTTTGAGGTCAACCAACTTATATGTGGAGTCTCAATTGATTTATTAGGGAAATGGAAAATGGTTGCCAGTTCCTCACTTGACAATACAGAATATTGCTTCCTGGGCCAGTTAAAAACAGGAAAATATCTGTATATGAAATCAACCATAAACGATCCTTTCATAAATTGTTTGGCTCTCACGAAATGATTCTGATCGGAGGAAAATTGAGCCAGGGTAGTCTCTATATTATGCAGATGCATTTTCGCTGATTCCAAAGATGAAGAAGAAATAACCACCCTTATTACCGTATCGAAACCGGGTTTAGAAACTTTACTTTCAATTGATTCTAATACTTTTGGATCTACATTATAATGAGCTTTTTCCGGGTCGGCCTCTGTCTTTTTAATACTTGAAATATAGCTTCTACCTGTTTTTTTATATTTCTCGCCGCCTGGAGAAACCAGTATTTGAATGGCTGCACCTTCACCTGTCTGCATTTTACCTAAGGCTGAGGTTATGGCAGAAAGAGGATCAACAGGAAGGTCTTTATATACTTTCATCGGATAGAAATCATTATGTTTCAAGATGTAAGACGCATATGCCACCTTACCTTTTTCATCAAAAATATTGTATTCGTCTACTTCTTTGATGTCTGCTCCCGGATACATACCATATATCTGTTTCTCGAGAAGATCCCTGATATGGTGATTTACGGAAACATAAAATCGTATATCCCCTGGTAAGCCGATAATCTCAAAAGCAATATGTTCCTTGGGCGTAAGAAATGAAAAAAGACCTCCATGGGAAAGTGAAGAAAGTACGCCGAAAAATTGTTCCGCAGCATCTATCTTTACCTCATTGGCCTTTGGTACCACAATTTGTAGTAAAACAAACTCCAAACTCTGTTTTTCCCGATTCCGGTATTTCCACCACAGGAAAAGAAAATAAAATAGTAAAAAAAAGCCTATAAAGAAAAGAGTTACAGCCGCAAATGAAATGGCAAAATTCTCTATCTGATAAATAAAATTTGGATTGATACCACTGTCAATAATTGGCATATTATAAAATCAAAAAATTTGTTGTTTAAGTTCTCACTCGGATTATCTTACCGTGAATTACCTTTAACGCAATATGTGCTTTCTGCAGTTTTCTGATACACCAAATAGATAACCATTTAAGCGCGTTGGTAATACTTATATGTAATCCCGTAACCACTTGCTGATCAGAGATCGGTAACACTATTTTTGGTAAAGTCTGAGACGCGGAAACCGGTACAGAAGATCCTGAAGGAGTCACTCCTAATTTCTTAATATCAGGCGGCAACTCGATAGTTTCGGAGACTTTCATAACCCCGGCTCTCTCTACTTCTTTTGGGACTTCTATCTCTGAAGATATCTCTCTTGCCGTCTCACTCCCACCGCTTATTGGCATTACCTCACGCTCTTTACTTATTGAAGCAGAACCTGTTTGGACATTACTTTTATTTTTAAGATCAGGAACCTGATCATTAGAATTTTGGGATGATTTCCCCTGAACGGCAGTATTCATAAAATTATTATTAAATTGTATACCTTAGTAAATTTATACTAAAAAACTTAAGGCTATTCCATTTTATACCCTTTTACACTGGAAATGATATTTTCAGTGCAAATCTGCTTTATTTCTTTTTGCCGCAAATCGGAGTAAAACGGGTATAAATTTATACGATTTGCTGAGCTCCACAATTGTGAACGTCAAGGGAATAATAACCATATTCCCGATTAGATTGTATTTTAAAAACGGTATACCAAGTATATATGCATCAAACAGGCCGGAAAAACTCCTGTCATACATACCCCAGCTATCCAGAATCCAAACACCGAAATTCGTCCATAGATAAAACCATACGCTCGCACCTAAGCCTAAAAATGTTGACTGTATAATTTTATAAAATGACTTTTTTTTAATGAAATGCTTTAATAATCCATTAATACTGCTATTCTTGAAAAAGGCAATACTTACCAGACCAATAATAATATAAGCACTCCAGGTGAAAATAAAAATATTTGTATTTCCTATGACCACATCAGATACTAACATTATCCCTAAGGGCACAAATACCGACCAGTAAATCCCGAGATACGAAGCAGCAAGTAAAGTTGCTACGGTAACAAATTCAACATTCGGTCCGAGATGAAAATAGGTTCTTGAGAAAATTCCCAGCAAGACCAGAATAATCGCCGGGATTAATTTATTTTTTTTTATATTAAGCATAAAAGTAAATCAGTTTTAGAATGAACTGTATTTCCATTCAACCGTATCTCCGGGTTTAATTATATATTGATCTGCCGACTTATCCCCTGATCGATCGTTTACCGAGTACATCCACGCCTTTTCATTTGAGTTCTGTTTCCCTCCAATAGAGGTAACCATCAAACCAAAATCGTATTCTTTTGTAAAAATCTCTAAACCGCTGTCTTTTGAAGCGATCACTAATGACTCATAAGCGTTATTTGCTTTTACTTCACCCGTAATTATATTACCGTCACCAAAATCAATTACAACTTTCTCCGTGGTTTTTTCCGGAATCTCAGTCGGAGAAATAATTTTTGGTCCGCTTTTCTTTCCTGCTATCTGACTGTTAGATTTATCTGGATAATAATTTCCGCCTCTTAGACTTAAAGTTGCTCCAACAAACAGAAAAATACTTGCAATGATTATTATTTTTATCAGGTTTTTTCTGATCATACATGTAATCTATTTTGTCATATATAATCCTCTATCACAAGTGGACGATATTGATAAATAACTTTAAAAAGAGGAAAAATCAACTGCTTTTTTTTCTGACTTTGTTTTTGAGTTGGATCAAAATTATTCATCTTTTTACTAAATCCAATTCTTGACAAATATTCAATACTGCGAAGACTCTCCATCCTACAGGACGGGGTTCCTTTAAGGTATTGTCTGAAACCCCGTACCGAAAGTCCCAAAGTACCACTCATCCCCGTTTTGACAAGGCGGGGTCTTCTGGTACTGGGGTAAGGATAAGAAATTGAATACCTGTCAGGATTTATTGAGCCTATATTACCTGATATGTTTCCAATGTCTGTATGGGGAAAAATTGCATTCGTAGAAAATCCCAATTGAGAAATTATTTCACCCTTCAACGCTAGATATACCCCTCCCAAAATACAAGCTAGGATAAAAATAAGTGAACAAGAATCAGGAATTATTCCAGATTCCGGATGTTGAATTCTACTGGAATATGTCTTATCGTCTAATAATACCAACTCAAACTCATTGAGTAGTCTTTCGTATGACCTAAAAGTACTACCAAGTGATTCAACATCAACTAATTTATCATCGAACGAATCAACCTCTATCAAAACACGACTGGCTGCCTCTTTCACTTCCCGATACAAAAGAGCAGAAAAGAAACACCTTTTTGCTTTTGTCACATCCTTTTTGTTGATTAATGAAATTAATGCAATGATTCTAACTACAGCTTCATATCTTTTATCTTCTATAGATATTTCATTTTCATGATTAAGGTGGGATATAAAAACTACCAGCACTTTTTGTCCTAATATAATTATCGCGTCGGAGAGTGGTTTTTCATCTACCTCATCTTCAATATCATCCTTTTTATCATGATCTAAACTAATACGGTCATCTGTTTCTTCTTCCGTCAAAATCCTAAATAATATCTCCAGACCAGGTGCAAAAGCAGTTACCATATCCTCCGTATACATTACCTCAGGCTCGGTAAAATTGTTACCCAATAGATCTATAACTGACCTGTCAATTATACCGGTAGCATTATTGGGGATTACGTCCGAGAAGTATGATAATAATCCTTTTCGTACTTCCCTTTCTGTACTTTCAAATACTCTCATATACGGATCCGGAAAATCAAATATTTGTTTTGGAAAGACCCTACACTCAATAGCAGGACTAATATTTATATCTTCAGATGCAGCGGTAAGATTTGAATAAGAACGATGCGATACTTCTACCCTTATTTGTCCGTTTGATTCAGGTAAATTGTCGACTTTTTTATCCGTTGACTTCCCGGGTTTTTCCATCATAGTGTCTTCACCATATAAAATATTTGTGAAGGCTTTGTTCACACCATTTTTATCGGATGCAGTTCTGCCTACAACCGACATAACTGCGAACAAACGATTTAGTAACTGTTCTCTTGACCCAAATAATTCAGTTATTCTCCTGCTACCCGTACGTTCTTCTGTATTTTCAGGTTTACGATCTTCAGCCTGAATATTTTCTTTCTGAAATAATGCACCTGTCTTTGGTTTTGCAGAAAGGATCATAGTTATTTCTGACTCTGTATTGGCATCTCCCTTATTTTTTCTTTTTTCATCTTCTTTCACATCTTGCGTATCTTTGTTAGAAAGAAAAAGAAATCCATGTACTATAGATTGAAAAGCAACTGCAATATCAGATGTATATGCTTCCTTCAGCCTGCTTTCATAAGTATCCTTATAAGCTTCGATCTTTTGTTGTCTTTCTCTATCAGGTACTTGTACATCTTTCTCAAATCTCCTTACAAATTCTTCATAAAGACCTTTTTCCTGAATGCTTAATGAAGATCTATAAGCATGATAAACATGCTTGTTTCCGAAGTCAGACTTACCTTTTATTATTAATGTCTGATCTTCTACCCTAGAATCCGTATCTTTCCCCCCACCCAGTCGCCTCATCATATTTGTCAAAGTCTCCCTAGTTCCGTAAAGTTGATATGAATATGCAGTCACCATATCTCCATCTTTCTTCCATAAATATGCACGATGGGGAGGATGAGACGCCTCTTCTCTATTGTCTTTGCCGGGACTTACCCAAAACATGGAGATAGCACCGTCTGTACTGGCCAAATTACGGGCCCGTTTATCAATCCTTTCCCATTCCTTCCTTTCACCAAATCCGTATTCGCCCGCAGCTGTCCAAACTTGAATCGGCTCATTATTAAAATCGGGTGAAATCAGCGTTTGTTCTTCCTTAAATTCCCCTGTGATTTTATCTCTGTATTGTTTTCTAGCAACTTTTAATCTGTAAATACCTATTGGATCAATATCTATATGTTCGCTTTTCAAAGTAGCCAGATCAGAAGCTTGAGATTTAATTGCCATCTCTTTTCCCTCCCGCAAATGTCTTCCAAAAGATATTCTGGAAAGTGAAGAACTGTAACCGCATAGACCGTCCTGCGAGACAGTTCCCGCGGTATTTCCAATCATTTCCGATAGTGTTTCAATCGACATATTTCAAGACATGAAAAAACCCTCTTTCCGAAGGAGGGTTATTATAAATCAGTATTTTTGATTTAAAAGGTTAGAGAATAATCGTCAAATTAACTGATCTTTTCTATCTCCTGCTCGGGATTTCCCGTCTTAACGGGATATGCTTGAAGGTACGTGTCGGACTTGTATTGGCAAACAGATAAAGCTTCACCAATATTTACCGTTGCGGCACAGTTCCCAATTTCCATGGGATTCCATAACACATCAAGCTATTTCTTATTTTTTTTCCAAATTGATTCAGTAACACCTGCTTTGAAATTCAAGTATCTTGCCATGATAAAAAATAAGTCTGATAGACGATTTAAATAGATGATTATTCTGCTGTCGACTTTTTCCTTTAAGGATAAACCTACTATCTCCCTCTCTACCCGCCTGCATACGGCTCTGGCAAAATATAGAAAGGTCGCACCTTCAACGCCTTCAGGTAGTATAAAATTGGACAATTCAGGAAGTTTGTTATCCAGATCGTCAATTATTCTTTCCATTTCCGTCACTCTTTTTTCTAATTCGTTAATATTATCAGGAAATCCTGCAAGAGAACTACCGACTATAAACAAGTCTTTTTGTATTACGTTGATGAATTTTTCCAACCTCTTGTCATGAAGTTTAACAATAACAATCCCAAGTAAGCTATTTAGCTCGTCAATAGATCCATAAGTATGAACACGCAAATTATTCTTGAAAAGACGCTGTCCGCCGTAAAGGGATGTTTTTCCAGAATCCCCTGTACGGGTATATATATTTACTTTCGAAGGCATATTGTTTCTTTATCTGAAGGACAATATATTTTCCCCTGTCAGCATATATTTTCCCCTGTCAGCATTCGGAATATCCGCAGCTATAACATTTCTTGCATCCTTCCTCATACGCAAGCGCAGCCTCGCCACAAGAAGGACAAAGATCATATTCTGATTTCTCCACCGGAATAGCCTGTTGGGTCATAACCGATAAATTTGCCTGAACCGTCTCCGGTGAAGAAGGTTTATGCCCATTTTTTACTTTGTATCCAAAGTGCATTGCTAGTATTTTTGCCACAGCATCTGGAAGAGATCTTACTTTCTTATCACCAAAACCCAACGATTTTGATCCTCCTATACCTATCAGCTGATTGAAAATCTGCTTGGCTCTTTCGCTGGTTGATACGTTCGATTGCATTCTAAGAACCAAAGAAGCAAGTCTCCCCATCGCTTCTGCCATTGCGGTTACGTCAGAACCTGCTTTTCCTACGTTAATAAACAATTCCATAGGTTCATTATTCCCGTTGGTATTGATGGTGACAAATGCCACTCCAACTGGAGTATCTATTTGGTAAGTAGCTCCATGCACCATCATAGGTCTGGGCTTAATTTCTACAACTGCTTCCCCATTTGATTTAGGTTCTTTTTTCTCCTCTTTCTTGTCAACTATTTTTTCAAGCACACCTGGTCTGCTACCATCTCTCATATACGTCAACCCTTTGCATCCAAGGTCGTATGCAAGCGTATAAAGTTTTTTAACATCATCTATTGTATGGCTGCTTGGGGCGTTGACTGTTTTTGAGATTGAGGCATCTACATATTGCTGAATCGCTACCTGTACTTTTATATGTTCTTCCGGAGTTAAATCAGTGGCAGAAACAAAATATGAAGGAATTGGTTCGTCTGGATGTGTCTTTTTCCATTCTTCAAATAAAGGATGGAAAAGCCTGTGCTCTCCCAATCTGTCTCTTCTGATAAATGAAAATTCATAAACCGGTTCTATTCCTGAAGACACGCCCGACAGAAGCGAAGTGGATCCTGTAGGCGCTTGTTGGAGGAGAACTGAGTTTCTTATACCGTATTTTTTTATGTTGTCGCGGGTTTTTTTGGGAAGTTTTTTGATAAAATATCCCTTTAGATATTTACTTGCGTCAAATTTTGGGAAGGGGCCTTTTTCTTTTGCAATTTCTATAGACGATTCGTAAGCTGCGTCTCTTACCGTCTTATATATCTTGTCAATGATTATGAGAGATTCCGGTGAACCGTATCTTATTTTCATCTTTATTAAAGCGTCACCAAGACCCATTGTTCCTAGTCCTATTCTTCTTTCACCGTTCTGTTGAACTTCTTTTATTTGCGGAAAAATATAAGTATCCGCATCAATGACATTATCCTGGAAACGAACTCCTATTTTGGCAATTTCCTCAAGTCTCTTAAAGTCAAATTTTCCATTATTTACAAGTGCTGCCAAATTAATCGAACAGAGATTACAAACCCCCCAGGCTGGTAATCCTTCTTCTCCGCATGGATTGACACAATTCACTTTGTTGAAATACCAATTGTTAAACCATTTATTATATCTTTCCATAAACACAATCCCCGGCTCCGCAGAACTCCATGCCGCTTCACAAATAAGATCCCATATTTTTCTGGCTTTTACTGTTTTATATACCTTTACCTTCTTCCCCATTTTTTTCCAGTCATCTAGATACCCATCCCAGACTTGATCATAATCCTTATCATTTATATCAGGAAACACCAGATCCCAATCAGCATTTTTTTTGACTGCTTCCATAAATTTGTCTGAAACACAAACTGACAGATTGGCCCCGTTTATTCTCCGCAGATCCTTTTTTACGGTAATAAACTCTTCTATGTCCGGATGCCAATCCCACAACATCAGCATTAATGCGCCTCTTCTTGTACCGCCCTGCTGAATTATATCTTTGGTCGCAACAGAAAAAAGTTCTGCCCAATTGCACGGACCGGAAGAAAAACCATTCACTTTTTTGACTCTGGCACCTCTGGGCCGAAGTGAGGAAAAATTTATTCCCACTCCTCCACCTCTTGCCATAATCTCTACCATTTGCTTAAGATTATCTAAGATTCCGTCTCTGGAATCTTTAGGAGAAGGAATGACAAAACAATTATAGTAAGTTACTTTGTAACCGGTACCTGCCCCCGACAAAATCCTGCCCCCGGGTACGAATTGGAAATCCTCCATCACGTTATAAAATTTCTTTTCCCATAAATCCCGTACCTTCTCGTTTTCAATCTTGGCAATACAATTGGCGACTCTTTTCCACATTTGTAGAGGATTTTTCTCAACGGGTATGCCTTTTTCGTTTTTGAGAGAGTATCTGTCTAAAAATACTTGCTGGCGGATTCCTGTCAGTGTCATATGTATTTATCTAAAAAATATTAATGATAAATTTCTTTATAACAGTTTATTTAATTCTTTTTCGAAGTCCTCAACATCAACAAATCTTCTGAATACCGAAGCAAATCTGATATAGGCTACTTTATCTATCTTTTTTAATCTCCCGGCAATTAACTGACCGATTTTTTTACTTTCTATTTCTACTGAATCAAATCCCCGCATTTCTCTTTCCACTTCATCTGCAATTGTCTCAATATCTTCAATACCAACCATCGTTTTTTCGCAAGCCTTTAGCATACCGTGTTTTAATTTATCTCTATCAAACTGTTCTTTTTTTCCATCCTTTTTGATTACTATGAGCGGAACGTTTTCTATTCTCTCGTAAGTCGTAAATCTCTTATTACAAATACTGCATTCTCTTCTTCTTCTGGTGGTTCCTAAATCTTCACTGTCGCGTGTTTCTACTACTTCTGTGTCTTTATGGTTGCAATATGGGCATTTCATCTTTTTTTGATAATTGTCGAATATTAGATTATTAAAATTTTGGCCATAAAAAACACGCTTAGGTGTGAAAACATAAAAGCGCTATCTATAGTGTCCGATGAAATATTAAGACACTACATATCTTGTGTCAAGATATCAAAATGTAACATTGCATAGCAGTTTTTTTTATAGCCTCGACTATTTGATTCGACATAAGAAAAATTTTATTTTGGGATTTGAAATTATCAAAATTGTTCATTAATACGGGATATGAAATAAAAAGTGATCAATTGAGTAATTATTTACTTTATTGTGGTGATTTGTTGACTTGCCTGATGATTGATACTTAAGACGTTATTTAGCTTATTTAACATACCACTCTCTGAAGTAGTCGTGAGAATATTTTTAATAACCTCTTCATGCTTTTTGGCAGCAAGTTTAATCTTGTCTGTGAACCCGGGAGGTAAGGTTTCTCCATTTTGATTTTTCAGAAGAACTAATATTGAATTGAGTAAATGACTTTCTCCCTTTTCTAAAGATTTTACGCTCTCATCATAGTTCTTACTCTCCCATAACATTTGACCCATAACCAAACTTTTATCTGATAACAGTAGATATAGATTTGACTTCTCATTTGTCTTCCTTGTGATTATGATAAGTATCTTGTCGCGTAACTCTTTCAGGAAAAATAAAGGATGATTCGGAAGAATCCCCGGGTAAGGCAGAACATACACAATCGTCGGAACTGGGATTGAGGACATGTTATCTGGTTTTTGCGCTTCCTGGGCATTGACTGCCTCCTGAAACAAAATTAAGGAAAATAAGATTAATAATATGAAAGTTAATACATGCTTCATGGGAATTTCAGATATCCTTATTATATACCATTTGCTCCTTCAGATAAAATTTATCAATCTGGCTGTATACTTCTCTACTGGAAGTCCACTTGCTTTCAAAATACAATAAGAAGGGTATATCTAGCATATAGTTACTAATCTGAAGGCTTGTTAGTATTTCTTTCAACAATATAATAGAGATATTAATATGAATAATGAAGAATTATTGGATGTCTCAATTAGCGACCTTACGGTCGATTTGGAAGAAAGGCTTTCCATTTTAAAGAATAATCTTGCTTTATTAAATCAATTTTCTTCAAAATTGAACCTGCTTAAGATACAGCTCCTACAGAAATCTTATAAAGATGTGGATCGGAATATCAAATTTCTGAAAGAAAAATATTCAGAATCTCTTACGATATACAAGCAATTTCATAAGACAATCGAAGGAAGAAATAATAAATTGTTTCTCATAAACAGTCTGAGAAATAAAAAAAGAGAATTGTCGGAATTTATAAGAACCCATCAAAGCATCCTTGGATCCCTTCTCACCTCTGCAGATTGGCAATCCCCTTCTTATAGCTACTCAATATATCCTTTGTCCGGGACTCAGGAAGGAAAAATACTTGGTACAATCAATGACTATAAAAGAGATGTTCATCTAGATGAAGAAGACTTCGAAAATAATTTCGTGAAGGAGTATGTTGACCGTCGTGCAGATCAAAAGATCCAAGCTTTATTGACAAACAGCGGTATGGCCGCCTTCACAACTATATTGAACTTTCTTCTGTCAGAAAAAAAGACAGAAGGTACGATTCTGATCGGAAAATCCGTCTATTTTCAATATAAACAAATAATAAGCAAAAGCTTTTATAGGAGCGTCATTGAGATTAGTGAAGTGGATACTGATAGACTCATCAAAACAATCTTCACCCGAAAGCCTAAGGTGGTCTATATCGATTCCCTTTCTAACTCTATAGACATACCTGTGCCCGATCTGAAATGGATTTTCGAAAGTGTGGTAAAAAGCTATAAAGAAGAAATCTATTTTATTATTGATAACACCTGTCTTTCGAAAACATGTCAACCATATAAATTAATACCACATCACTGTAATAATCTACATCTCATTATTTTCGAAAGCCTGATGAAGTATGTACACCTAGGTCTGGATAAAATAACAGCAGGAATTATACTTTCAAAAGGGCAGGACTCATCAAAAATATTTGAATACAGAAAACATTCCGGCACTAATATTCTCGACAGTTCAGTATATGTGATACCAAGACCAAACCGCCTGATTCTCTCAAAAAGGCTTGACAGATTCCAAAGAAATGCTTTTTTTCTGGCCACTAGTCTGCAGGAATTCGTCGATAATAATGAAAATTGTCCTCTAAAAAAGATCATCTATCCCGGCCTTTCGAACCATCCATCCTACCCATGGTCTCGAAAAATGAGCTTTCAAGGTAGTTTCGTAAACCTATTATTTCGTGAAGAGTTTGACAGTATCAGTCAGCATAAAAAATTTATTGACCAGGCGATCAAAGAGGCAAAAAAAAGAAATGTGGAACTTGTAGCCGGTACCAGTTTTGGTTTGGATATTACCAGGATTTATCTTACCTCTCTATGGACAGATTTTGGAAGGCCTTTCATAAGAATTGCCGTCGGGACTGAGGACATGATGATGATGGGTGAAATTGCCCATGTGATAATAAGTACTTTGTCACACTTCAGAAGTATCGTTCCCTCTTCAGTTCTAAGGACTATAAACAGAACAAAAAAAAGAACAGGCCTAAAATATCTATAATTTCCCACCCATGTCCTTCAACTCTAATCCTTCGTATCCTATACAAAAAAGCGTCTCATTTTCTCTGCATATCATCCCATATTTACTCCATAAATACTCGCCATCTACCGTCGAAACAACGTCTTTCAAATGATCTCCTGCTAGGGATCGGATTTCCCCTATTTTTTGATTTTTGAAAATATTTTTATTTTTTATCTCCGCTGGGATCCATATACCTGCCCTATCAGTGCGATACTCCACAATTTTTCTATATACTTTGGAATGAATATTTTTGTTTTTTCTTATTCCAATCATTCCGAGTACTCCCATTATCCTTTTTGTCCACTCCAAGTGTTTGCTTATTGATGCTTTATCTCTCCTGCCCAAACAGCCTGCTTCTGCCATAACGTAACCAATATTTTGCCCTGCCAGGATTTCAGCTTTTTGACAAATATTTTTTTTCAGGAAAACTATTTTTTTTGCGGAGGTCGCCATGATAAGCGATTTCATAAGGATATTCAGCTTTTCATTTCCCGTTTCGTAAAAAAAAATGAACGGATCCAGCTTTTCATCTGTCGCGCCTCCGTGAAGATCAAGCCAAAAATCCGCATTTTTTATATAATTTGTATCCAGCCAGTAAATCAATCTTTCCGTAGGACTGCCTTTTATATTTCCAGGATAAATATGCTTCGGATACTTGTTATCCAGCGGATTGACGCCTGATCTATTTTCAAAACCGGGAATATTTAGTACAGGGAAAATAATTAGTCTTCCCCGAAATTTATTATTTTTATATAGTTCTATCAGTCTGTATGCCGCTTCAATACCGGCATACTCATCACCATCTGACCCTGCTGTAATAATAAGAGTACGTCCTGGTTTTTCACCCGTGATCATAGCAACTGGAATTCTCACTTTCCTGACCCCCAAATCAGCGGCGGCGAGGATAATCCGATGATTATTTGTTTTTAATGAATCAGACATCGTAATGAAGGTTATATCTAAGTTTCATAAATGTATATACTGGAACACACTTAAGTTGTTTTGGTATATTTGAAGAAATTATGACAGAATATTGGTCAAAAGAAAAATAATCAGGGAAATAACTACAATTGTACCCCCGCTTGCCAGATCAAAATAATAGGAGGTAAATAATCCTATTGTCACGGCAAGTATAGAAAAAACAACGGATAATATCAGTGTCAGCATAAAACTTCTTCTAAACTGGAAAGCGGTAAGAACCGGGATCACCATCAGAGCACCGATAAGAAGTATACCTACTACCCTCATCGATAAGGTGATTGTTATCCCTGCCAAAACTACCAGGATAGTATTAAGAAGATTTACCGGAATTCCACTGGCTCTGGCTAGCTCCTCATCTAAAGAAATCAGAAAAAAACCTTTATACAATAAGCCTATTGAGGTAAGCACCAAAAGTCCAAGCCCTAATATAAATAATAAATCCAAAGAGGACACTGTGGAGATGCTGCCAAATAAGTAACTTCCAATATTGACGTTTATTCCTTTGACAATAGAGAATATAACTACAGCCAACGCCAGACTACCGGAAAGAAAAAGAGCTAGTACAGATTCACCCATAATTTTTTTGGATGCTCTTAGTTTCTCTATTCCAACTGCTGCTAAAATAGACACGATTATAGCCGTAAAGAAAGGATAGATTTTCGTCAGAAATCCTATCGCAGTACCCAGAAGCGATACATGAGCCAGGGTATCTGCCATTAAAGAATAACGCCTTACCACGAGGAAAATACCAATAAGCGGCGCGATAACAGCAATCATCAGACCTGCCATGAAAGCTCGGATCATGAAATCATATTGAAAAATTTCCAGCATATTATTTATGAATTACTTTTTTCATGTTGTCTCCATATAGCTCTTCAAGATATGAACCTTTATCGAGTTCTTTTGAAAGCGTATGGCAGACAAGCTTGCGGTTTAAACAAAGTACATATTTTGCCTTTTGGGAAATCGCGTCAATATCATGCGAAACAAAAATAATTGTTAGACCAAAGTCACGGTTCAGATATTCCAATAAATTGAAAAAATTGTCCTTTGCTGTCATATCAACTCCCATTGTCGGCTCGTCAAGTATGAGAATTTTTGGTTCCCCGGCAAGAGCGCGTGCTATAAATACGCGCTGTCTCTCACCTCCGGAAAGGTCGGAAAGCAAACGGTCTTTAAGATTGTCAATCTTTGAAATAACCATTACTTCTCTTATTTTATTTATATCTTTCTTCTCTAATCTCTTTAAAATACCTACTTTTGCAAATCTGCCGCTTGCTACCACTTCCCATACTGTTACCGGAAACTGAGTATCTATTTGGGCAATCTTTTGGGGAACGTAACCCACCTCGTATTTTCTCTTATATAACTTACTATTTTGCCCGAATATTTTTATTTCTCCCGAAGTCGGGGCAGTCAGTCCGAGAATAACCTTAAGTAGAGTTGTTTTTCCTGCTCCGTTTGGACCGATTAAAGCCACATAATCGCCCTGATTTATGGAAAAACTGATATTTTCCAAAACTGTCTGGTTTTGATATTTGACTTCTATGTTTTTTACTTCTATGGCTTTTATTGCTTGTTTCATTTGCAGGAAAGGGCAAGTTTTAGATTAATAATATTATCTTCCATAAGGGAAATGTAATCCTTGTTTTGGGCAATTTCTTCACTGGTCAAACTCTCAACCGGGTTCAAAACCAGCGTCTTGGCTCCCACTTCTTTAGCCAAAGTCTCCGATAATTTTGGACTCACCAGAGTCTCAAAGAAAATATATTTGATATTTTTCTCCTTGGCTAATTTTGCTGTTTCACCAATACTTCTCGGCGAAGGTTCCTGATCAGGTGAGATACCCGCAATAGACAGCGTCTGGAAATTATATCTTTTTGATAAGTACGAAAAAGCATTATGAGATACGATTATCTCATTTCTACTGCAGTCTCCCAACCCAACTATCATCTCTTTATTTAGAATATCCAGTTTACTAATGTACTCATGGCTCTTTTCCTGATAGTAGTTTTCGTTACTTTTATCAATTTTTATTAATGCCTCAGAAATCAACTCCATCTCTCTTTTGGCGTTGACAGGATCGACCCAAACATGAGGATCGGTAACAGTCTTGTCCTTATCTGTCTTCAGAAGATCAAAATAATCAGACATTTTTAATATAACAACTCCTTTACCTTCTAAATCGTCAACGATTTTATCAGCCCAAGGTTCAAAACCGGCTCCGTTATAAATAAAGAGGTTTGAATTATAAATTCTACCTATATCTGAAGGACTTGGTTCAAAGTCATGCGGCTCAATTCCCATAGGCAGTATTTGTACCACATCGATTTTATTACCGCCTGCCTGCTCGGCAAAATGAGCCAAAGGATAGAAACTCGCACTCACTCTTATTTTCCCTTTAACATTTTCCCTATTTGATTTTCCTGTAAGTAATAATACCCCAGCTATACCTACCAATATCACTAGAAATAAAATTAACTTCTTCATATTTTTATAAGCTATTTACCCCAGTACCAGACAAGTTTAACTTGTCGGTACAGGGTTTCGCCTCTTTATATCAGGAAGTCCCGTGCTTTCAGCCCGGGAAGGCTCACATTTATTACAGATGCCAATAAATTCCAATGAATGTTCGATTATATGAAATTCATTCTCTTTTATGATATTTTCTTCGAGCTGATTGACAGTTTTTTCCAATGCGCTGGAGACAACCGGAGTAATTTTGTTGCACATCTGACAGACTGCATGATGATGGTGATTGTCCTTAAGCTGAATCTCGTAACGCATTTTCCCGTCTTTGAACTGAATTTCCTTGACGATCCTTTCTTTGACTAATGTGTTTATTTCCCGGTAAACGGTGGTTTTATTTACAATCATCCCCTTTTTTATTAAGAGTCGATTAAGTTCAAAAACGTCAACCGGTTGCCCTGCTATTAACAAGAGATTTATGATAATTTTTCTTGCATTGGTAAGCCTGTAGCCTTTTGACTTTAGGTTCTTCAAAATCATTTGTATATTATTCATTAAGCATATTTTAATGCAACTAAGTTGCAATTGCAAGAAATGATAATTCCTCGACAGGTTGACGGGGGTATCAGTCGTCATTCCGAGCGTAACAAAGTGAAGTCGAGAAATCCTCCAACACTCAGATCGTGGAAGATCCCTCCACGCGCTTCGGAACGTCTAACGTTCCTTCGCTTGGTCGGGATGACTTTCTTAAGTAGCACGCTGTGAGGAATTACTACTCTGCGGTATCCTTGAAATTAATATTAATCTGCTGATAAAAAAAGAGGTAGAGCTGATTATTCAAAGACCTGCGCTTCGAAAGTATAAAGCTTAGTATCTTTGTCTTTGTAACAATCCGATGGCAATCCCGCCTTTTGGCTGCATAACTGACCTAAGAATTCTTCCAAAGACCAACCTGACTCTGCAGCAACTTGAGGCAGGAAAGTACCTGAACGGTTATCTTTCGCAAGCACCACCCCTTCCCTGCCCAGTTTGATCCTGGTCCAGTCCGAGATGCTTTTCTTAGGGGTTAAAACTGATATCTCAATTTTTATGTCCTTAAGCTCGCTTTTCTCCACAGGTAAAAAACGTCTATCCTCGCTGGCTGCAGCAATTGTCATCTCCTGTATAACCTGGTATAGCGGTATATTTGGCTCAAATCTTCCAACGCAACCCCTAAGATTTCCATCTTTACGCAAAGTTACAAAAGCGCCTGACTTTGTAAACAATGCCCCGTTTATCGGCTTTATTTGGCTCTTCTTTTTATTTTGCACGAATTCATCTAAAGTATTTCGAGCAATTGAAAGCGCCTCTTTTTGGGCCGCATCATCCAGAAACCGGGTGCTGACAATTTCATCCTGGGTCCAAAATCCTATGGACGCGTAACCAACGACTCTTGTATTGTCTCCTGTGATGTCTCCGGAATTTTGATATTTTATTTTCCCAATATTGCGGATTTCCAATAAATTTGCCACTTTCAATCCTACTCTGACTGCCCGGAAACCACAGGCAGCGGTTTCTACATTCTGATAATTGCCGCTTTCAATCCCTGTTATCACTTCCATGAAATTCTTTTCATTGCCGCTCAAAATCGACTTAATGGTTTTTTGATCAACCACGTTTGCCGTTGTACTTGTAGGATAATGAGAAAGATCGGTACTCACCACAAGCAGAGTGTCACTATCAATATTCTCAGAGATTTTTTGAGCCAGTCTGTCCAGCGTCTTTTCATCTGTCTCGCCTACAAGTATCGGTACAATCTTAAAATCTTTCAAAACTTTTTGAAGAAAAATAAGTTCCACTTCCAGGGAATGTTCTCCCTCGTGAGAAGAGGAATCACTTAAAATGTTACTTTCTTTTTCAATAATATTGTCAGCTAATGCTTCATCCACTTCCACTTTACCAAGAGGTGTTTCCCATACGCCCTTAGGATAAACAGCTATATGTTCAATATATGATCTGTGGGGAGCACCGATTATTATCACTCTCTTATATGATTTATTTTCAATTTGCCGGAAACCCCAGGCTGCTACGCTTCCCGAATAATCAATACCGGCATGCGGGACAATTAAAACTGTTAATCTGCCTTTTTCGTTAATAAGGCCAGTTTGACTTAGAAGTAAGGTCAATTGGTCATCCAGAATTTTTTTGTCAGAGGGATAAAAACTGCCTGCTACAGCTGCCTGGCGCAATAATCTGCTTTCATTTCCAGTGATTTGCTTACTGTTCTCTACCTTGTTTCCTCCTGTTTTTATGATAATCATAACTGAAAATATTATTCCGGTTATTATGATAAACCACAGAACATAGTAACTTATGAACCTCATATCCTTATATACGATCATTTTAACACTGTCAAAGCATATCCGCCCTCAGCTCTGCTAAAAAGATATTGAATTAGTAATTGTAATCAGGACCTATATTATACTAGAATCAAATAAGAACACTTTCAGAAAATAAAGGAGAGGAGGTGAAATATGCAATCGGATCTTCCTAAAGGACCATTCTGTCAAAGTTGCGGTATGCCTATGGAAAAAGCGGATGACTTCGGTACGCTTGTTAACGGAACCAGAATAAACGATTATTGCCATTTTTGTTTCACCAACGGCCTGTTTATCGAACCGGAGATCACCTTAGCACAGATGATCAGTAAAGTATCAGGTATCATGTCAATACACATGAATATACCTGAAGAAGATGCAAGACTACAAGCTGAGTCTCTAATACCCACTCTTAAAAGGTGGAAAACCGAATAAATAGTATCATAGAAAAATTCAAAACACCTTTTACTCCTTATTCTCTAGTCTGACTATCTTATTTTCGTAATAAAAAAGTACCTCCTGGATATGTTTTTAAGTCCAAAACTAAAATATAACGAGTATGATAATATTTACATAACTAATATTTCAGCATTTATGAAAAGAGAAAAATGGATTGACGTGCTTCGCGGAATTGCGATAATTGCAGTTATCACGGACCATCTGTTTGTCTTTTTCCCGAAAATCAGAATTACCGAAGTCGGCTGGCATACATTTTTCTCCGTCAATTGGTTCATTTTCCTGTCGGCTGTTACCAATACTCTGTCATATCAAAAAAAGAAAATGTCTTTTCCTGGTTCATATCTTCCTTATCTAAAAAAACGTGCCGTTATTTTGCTTCCTTATATTTTTGCCACCGTTATCTATTATCTTTTTTATTCCTATCAGCATCTCAATCTTCCCACTCTGGCGGAACAAATCTTTTATTTCACCGGCAGCGTACATTTTTATTTTATCCTGGTAATTATTGAACTTTACCTTGTCTTCCCTCTTCTTTATATGATTTTTACCAAAGTAAGTAAAATCTGGTGGCATCTGGCTGCCATTTTTATCATTGCATTTTCCACAATGAAGCTGTTTCCCTTAAACCAACCTCCCTGGATGTATCATCCCTATACCACTTTTATTGCCTCGTCGTATCTTCTGACTTTTTCTCTTGGTATTTTGTATATGATTTACGAAAAACATTTCGGCAAATTACTTTTTATTTTCTCCATCGTCGTTTTTTCCATCATGGAAGTATTCCTCTTTTATTCGAAAGGGATATTTATTATCTCCATACCTAACCTGAAACTTATAGCGTGGTCTGTCTCTGGGATTATTATCTCTAAAACTATCATCTCATATCCGGCAATAGGCAGATTTCTTCCCAGGAAAACACTTGCTTTTTTAGGGAAACACTCCATGTTTATTTACCTTTTCCATTTCCTGATTCTTGAACTGATGTCAAAAATAAATATTTTCTTCATCGCAATTTTGGCATTTGTAATTTCAATACTGGGGTCTTTGATGATTGAGTATTTATATAATCGTCTACAAACCGGCGTAAATATCATTTTGAAGAGAGAATAGTCCGTATACAAAAATTAGTCTTTATGCTCGTGATCTGTGACGTGAATATGCAAATGCTTGTGTGTCTCCTTCTTATGTTTGTGTCTGTGATCGTGTACCAAATTATGCTTCGACAAAAAGGGTATATCTTCTAAAATATTCATAGGCTTGCCCAGTCTGACCATTTTGTGCTCCTCAGATAAAACCAGGACTCTATCTGCCATATCTTCCACAATCGACAGGTCATGGGTGGCAATAACAACTGTATTTCCCCTATCTGACAGTGTGTCTAAAAAATCAAGAAACCTGCTTTGGCTTCTGGGATCGAGACTGGCGGTCGGCTCATCAAATAACCATACTTCCGGATTGAAGGCTAATACCGTAGCAAGCGCTACTCTTTTTTTCTCACCTCCAGACAAAAGGTATGGCGGACGGTTTTTCAGGTGTTCAATATCCAGTAATTTTAATGCTGTTTTTGCGCGTCTCAGCACTTCACTATTACTGAAACCCAGATGAAGCGGGGCAAAAATCACTTCATCCCAAACTGTCGGGGAAAAAAGCTGGACATCAGGGTCTTGGAAAACAAAACCAACTTTTTTCCTGAAATCATAAAAATTTTCCTCATTTTGGAAAAAATCAGCATCGATTTTAACACCAAAAGCTTTGATACTGCCTTTACTCGGAAAATATAATCCGTCCAACATCTTAAGGAGAGTACTTTTACCTGATCCGTTGGCACCCAATATGATCAACCTTTCTCCTTTGGAAATCTTCAGGGAAATATCTTCCAAAGCCTGTTGATTCCGGTAATAGTAGCTTACCTTCTCCAGTTCAAATACCGGACTATCGGAATTTTGTTTCTTCATGGTTATTTGACAAACAAAATGATATTAACACAGAGAATCAGGCATCCTGAAAAGAATAACAGGTCATGACTGTCAAGCTTGAAACTGTCCAATGTTACAATTTTATTCCTGTATCCTCTGGACTGCATGGACAGATATATTTCCTCGCTTTGGACAAATGATCTGGCAAACAAAGTGCCTATAAGCGATGCCAGCCATTTTCTGTTTTCCCGCCCTGAAACCCTACCCGCCAACCGGCTTTTCCGGGAAAGAAACATATTGTTTACCGTCTGTAACAAAACGAAAATATAACGGTATGTCATTCCAAGAATAACAACAAACACCTGTGGAACAAACAGGACCTGCAGTGATTTCAACAGATCATACCAGGGTGTACTAAGAACTGCCAACACTACTAATGATACTGATACGGCAACGCGAAAAATAATATTGAAAGCGGTCAATAGACCCGGTACGGTTATTGATAAATTAATATGCAATGCCGGAAGGTTTACTAGTTCCAAAAGAGTAGTTCCGGGCGTCACAATATTAAAAATCAGAGGAAAAACAATAATTCCGGTAAAAAAGGGAAGAAAAAGCCAAACTCTTTTAAGAAAAAACTTCATAGGTATAGAAGAAACAATTGCCAGAAAAAGTATAAATACATATATGAGGACCAGTGAAAGAAATTTGTGTACAAGGTTTACCGTAAGAAGCAGAATGATAAGACTGATTACTTTTACTCTGGGGTCAAGACTTTGCAGGTAGCCTTTTTTTTGGGAAACCTCCTGGGTGAAAATTACTTGAAGGAGTAAACTGCCTATACCTGCAACCGTTTTTTCAAAGAATTTACCCATATGAATTTCCCCATTACCTTTCTGAAAGAAGTGGTAGACTTTAGCTTATTCGTGATTAGACTTTTTCTTTCCACCCAGTTTGTTTATAACGGACAATAAAAAGAATATAAATAATCCTGTCAATAATACCCCTAAACAGGCTGAGAATATATAAAGTAGAGTCGGATTTAAGATCCCGGGAATGTCATAGTCCGGGATAGGCGCTCTCCAAAAAGATGACCACTTGTCAAATCCCGCCGGAATATATGACAGTCCCAACAAAGCAAGTTCTTCCCTGCCCCATTCACCCCAGGCAGTTCCCGGCGCCAGAAGACCTAAGGGAGTAAGAAGAATAAGAAAAATAAGGCCTAAAAAACTGAATTTGAATAGTTTTTTACTTGTCAATGATTTACCTTCGGAAAAAATAAGATCAGGCTGAACCCTCAAAATCCAGGCAAATACCAACCCTGTGACTATACCTTCCGCAAGTCCGGCAATGGTCAGATGTCCGATCATCATGACAGGAACTGAAACATACAGGTTATAGGGGAAATACAATGCCTGGCCCAGGGAATTTTTATAAAGCATCGGTTGTATCCCCAACTCTACGGCGGTAAGCAGTGCGGCGATATTTACGGAAATATACCCGGAGATTGATGCGATGACTATTTTTTTCCTGGCAGAATCTTTGCTTCTAACCAAAAGTCTGTACAAAAAATAACCTGTTAAGGACATCACTATCCCCATATTGAAAATATTTGCGCCCAAAGACAGTATGCCTCCGTCTCCGAAAAACAGAGCCTGAATAACCAAAGCGACAGTTGCAGACAGTATAGAAGCCCATGGACCAAGAACGATTGCTGATATGGCTATCCCTGTGGCATGACCTGTGGTTCCGCCGGGAAGCGGGATATTGAACATCATAATAACAAAGGACAAAGCGGAAAAAACTGAAATTAGGGGAATCATCCTACTGTTTAATACCTTTTTGACATTTCGTGAGGCTCGGACTAGAAACGGCAGACTCGCCGCATACATCGCGCCAGAGGTGTAGGGACTCAGATAACCGTCAGGTATATGCATTACTTTCTTTTATCAATTCCCATATTAAGTATTTACCTCCAAAATACCGCATTTTATCTCAATATCGTTCTTATCCGTAATTGTAGGAATTGCCCTGGAACCTTCTTTGCCAATCCCGCTAAGGACTGCCGTTTCCAGGCAAACCAGTGGGCCTTTCTGGTAACCTGTCGAGCTGCCAATTGTTCCTGCGCCAATGTTGTAAACATCTATCTTGAATCCGTTTTCTTCAAAATAGCTTCCTATCAGCTTTTTTTTATCGCCTGATACTTCACTGGCTGTATAACCCTGTCCTACTACTTCAAGGTCATTTGTGTTTATCTCCTTATCTGTCTTTGTCCCCTCTATCATCCATTTGAAACTGACTTTTTGTACGTCAGAAAAGGCAATCCCGGACTTTATCTTCAGCCCGTCTAATATTCCCAAAAGCGGAGCACTTGCTGTCGCTTCCTTTTTCTCTCCTTCCTCGGCGATTGCTCCTGTGCACCTCCAATTTACTTCAGCTGACCTGTCATCCTCTTTTATTACACAGGCCGGACTGCAACCTGCTTTCCCGGCGTCAAGATCAATCCACCAAGTACGCGTGAAATCGTTATACTGATAATTTTCTGTCAGATTGCCTGTTTCAATACAGCTGCTTTTTAAAGCAATATTTCTGACCTCCTGGTAAGATAATTTTCCCTGTTTTGCCAATTCCCCCCCTGTCTCTTTCGACTCTCCAAAAGAATTCAAGGAGAGATTATTGGATGAAAGGTAAAAAACCCCTGCGCCAGAGATAATAATGAGTAGTATTATTATAAGAACTATTTTTTTCATGACTTTTTGTTTTTTGAATTATGATAGATTCACTTGATAGTAAATTCTTTCAGCAGCTTTTTTTCCGTCTCCCCCTGTACGTAAGCTTTCACCTCAATATATTTTTCAATCCCCGAGCCTATCAGTTTCCTTTTCAAAAGTTCATCAACCTGGAAAAGTCCTGCGGAATTATTCATGTGAATGCTGATTTCAACCGGTTTGGTTTTTCCCATCGCAATCTCCACATTTTCAATGGCCATGGCAGATACTGAATGAATGTCCACCTTACCGGCCTCATAAGGAATCCTGGACCGACCTTGATTCATGTCCAATGCATCAGCTACTCTGACAATGCCTGCTTCAATAGTGAACGGCTGGCCGTCTGACCGGTGACTGATTATGGCATGCAGACTTTCGGAAATAACAATTGTTTTTTGGACAACGGGAAGAAAATCGATAATCTCATGAAGAAGGTTGTTTGCCAAAAAGAGACTGAACTCTTCATGCTCATCCCTCTGGATACTCATCCCCAGATCATGGAAAAGACTGGCCAGAAGGACCACCAGTTCTGCATGTTTCCCTGACAATCCAAAGTCTTTTGTAATGGACATCTTAATTCCGCTTTTGACAAGAAGCCTGACAAGTCTCACAGCAATGTTTGAAACTATCTGGAAATGTACCGGCCCGTGGTCTGTCATCCCCAGCCTGTCTATGGCATTCACATTTACTACCTGCCAGAGGGTAGTTACTTCCTCGTTTCGATTAACCTTTTCCAAAGCCTTATCCAATAGCTCATTTCCCTCTGTAGGCAAATGGATTTTTATATTCGTGTGAGTTTTTGTCTGGTCCATAGAAATTATATTTTTCAGTATACCATAGGATATATTTCCCTATTTATTTAATTGATAATTGTTAGTTGCTAGTTGATAATTAGGAAAATGCGCTACAAAGTATCAATCCAAGAGCGAACTTTCCAGTTTGGCATACGCATTATCAAGATGATTAAATCTCTCCCCAAAAATCCTGCCGGATATGCGATTGGCAATCAAATCGTAAGAAGCGGGACTTCGATCGGAGCAAATATTTGTGAAGCGCAAGATGCTGTATCCAAGGCTGATTTCATCCATGAATGTTTCTTTAAAAGAAGCAAGGGAAACTGAATATTGGATAAAAACGATTGTAGCCTCAGAAATTCTTCCGAAACAAAAAATGGCGTTGCTACTTGCAGAAATAGAAGAAATTGTTAAAATACTAAGAGCTAGTTTGAAAAAGTTGAAGAGTAATTAAATTATCAATTAATAATTAACAATTGAATATTTTCCCCTGTAGCTCAATGGTAGAGCGGCTTCCTGTCAGATTAAGGCAGCTTTACGCAGAAATGCGTAATGAAAAATCGGGCTAATTCGGGGAACTCCCGTCCCGCACCGTATGGTACAGGACAGGACAATCCCGAGCTAAACGATGTACCGTCTGGTACGTCGAAATGTGTAGAGACTATATACCCGATCCCTCGTAGCTTTATGCGAAGTGGGAATAAGATAGTCCAAACCTTTTGGCAACAGAAGGGTATTTGTAAGAAGAAGGTTCGTGGTTCGAGTCCACGCGGGGGAGCAAGATTGTTCTTACTCGAACTTAGCCTCGTTTTTAATGAATGAGCAGTTCGTTGTAAGTCTTCATAATAAACTTTCTTCATTAATTTAAGTCCTCAGTTTGTGTAATGATTACATATTTACCCTATCTTGTGACTCCCGGGGGGGTGGGTGGCGTGGTTAAAAGAACCGTTTACCTCCCCTAATGGAACCAGCGCGACTAGTAAAGTACTAATTATGTCCAGACCTGTTTATTTAAATATAATCAATATTTTTAAAATTGACAGACTTATAGATATGGGAGTATTATTCAGGTAATTATTGATATTTATATTAAAATAAATATGAAGCACATTTTTGCAGTAATCGGATCAGTTCTTATTTTATCCCTTTCAACTACCACGGTATCAGCCGCAAATAATTCTACTTTTATCCCTCAAAATATATTTGATTCTCTTTTTAAAAATATAAAACAAGGTTCAACAGGAGCAACAGGAAAACAAGGACCAGTTGGAGCAACAGGACCGAAAGGAGTAACGGGTCCTATAGGACCAATAGGACAAACAGGACTACAAGGACCTACAGGATTGGGTGGACCAACAGGATCAACTGGATCCACTGGGGGGTATGGCTGGATCAACAGGTCCAACAGGTCCAAGTGGTCTAGAAGGTCCGACAGGAGCTACTGGGATACAAGGGGCAACTGGTTTAATTGGTCCTGTAGGCTCAACAGGTGTACCAGGTTTACTCCCAACAGTAGCAGAGTTCGATTTGATTGATGGAACATATGGGCCACTGCATCATTCCCCTGATATGAATTTGACCGGTAGACGACTTTTATTCGTAAAAATGACATCAATAGGGACCGGGACTTTAACAATACGCAACGGACCCGATATATATAATCACTGGACTGATCAGGAAACATTCTATTTAGATTCTGGTACTATGCAAAGTCATCAATTTGTCGTACCGGTAAAGGATGCAATTTATGGTTTAAGGATTAATGGAAATTTCACAATGAAAATTACAGCGTTTGCGATATAATTATACATAGAATATCTCAATAACTAAATTATATCTTCCCTCATCTTTTACTTTTTTCCCCACGTTTGCAAATTACTACAACACGACATAGACCATCCGCCTCGGTGGCCTTATTATAACAACTTGTGACTCCTTGGCGCATCACAGAGCGGAGTAAAGTATTAGATCTGTCTAGATGTTATCAGTCTATTTGAAAAAGGTACTTAATATAAATACTTCTCTAAGAAGGAAGTATTTTATGTTTCAAAAAATATAAAAAGTATATAACAAATAACTAATAGGATTCCCCCAATAATATTTGGATCGAACCTTATACTTACAGATAAAATTTATTATCTCTTTATTTTTTTACATGCCTCTTTTGACGTAGTAATCCAGCTATTATCTATCTGACAGCAAACAGTATCAATACAATTTTCAAGCGTCATCTTTTTTATTCCACCGCCACATTCTCTTGCAATTTGACAATCATATAGTGTTGGTGTTGGTATTTGGGTTATTACTAGACTTGAAGCGTTCCTATGGTATTCTTCACCATTTATAATATAACAAGCCCAAAGAATTTCATTCTGTTTTTTCGCTATTTCGCTTTCTTCAATACTGGCTATTACATCTTTTCCGATTACAGATTTTAACCAATCTAATACTAATCCTCCAGGTGGACATTCCGTATAATTTTTGGCATAAATATCTAAAGCTTCCTCTCGGTCGCTTAATATTAGTATAGGAGTAGGAGTAATTACAGGAGTGGAAGTAGGAGTTACAGACGGTCGACGGAAAAATGACATATCGAAAAATTTATTATTTTCAAACGGTTTTACTAAAAAAAATAATAATAAGATTACTACCACTCCAATAATTATTAAAAGTTGTTTATATGTTGGGGAAAATACAAACGTTATGCGGGGCTCTGTATTATTTTTCTGATTCTTTTCTACTTTTTTCATAGGTTTTTATTTAAAACCCATTTAAAATACACCTAATATCCATATTATTATCTATATGCCTTAAGTTAGCAATGACAATTGATTTTGAGTTATGACGAATGTATGTTAAGAATAAAATCCATCATATTTTCCATTATTACCTTTTTTCGGATAATATTTATCAATCATGACATTACCCCCTATTTGGACTAATTCAAATACATATATCTTTTTTCCGTCATCAACCCAGCCACCACCCATGTTATCATAACTAGAACGAGTTTCTTCTACCTCCACACGAAATCCTCTTTCAGCCTTCAATATGGACCCTAATTTGTATTCTGTGACTTTATATCCGAATCCTGCGGTCTTAAAGAGGCGTGGTGATGAATTCTCCAAGTCTAATGCCAGAAGAAAAGAGTATGTATCTGCTTCATCATTTGAAGAGGAGGGAGTGAAGAGCTTAAGAATGTCAGAGTTTCTTACCTTTTGAAGATCTTCAAATTTTATTACTACAGATTTAGCTACTTCTTCTGAGGAGGGAAAATCGGTTGGGGTAACAACTTTTGATGGTAGAGCAATTGGATTATTCGGTGTTTTTTCTGTTGTCTTAATAAGTGATTTTGTGGTATATCCTACAAAAAAAGCTAATATTACAATGATTAAAACCCATACTTTGTTCATATAACAGAAATTATTTTTAAAATTAATCAGTTAAATTTAATAGTCTTCAATAAATTTTGTAATTATCAATTGTGGACACTTTAAACCAAGTACATAATATATCCTCGCCACATTGTCGTTGTATTTATTTGTGAATAATATAGGAAAATTATTGTTTAATAAATCTTGTTTTATATGTTTTCGTATTTTCTCTTTATCTAGTTTTATAAGTACAGTCATCTACTTCAGCGTGTCGTCGATCATCTAAATATTTTGCTACTGATGTTGGTAAACGACAGTCACTTAATAAGCCTCTTTCCAAGCAGGTGGTATTCCAAGAGTACAAATAAGCCTTATCAACTTTTTGGACACAGTCTGCAATCATTGTAGATTTCCGTTCTGCTTCCTGTTGGGCTACTATACCTGTTAAAATAATCTGTTCCTGTTGGGATTTGTTGTTAAAATACCCATACCCCTTTCGAGATATGACCTACACAAGGTTTCTGACGAGGAGCTCTCGCCCCTTGTGTAGGTTTTTTCGCCATGCTCTCTTTTTTAGAGAGTTTAGGTATTAAACTATAAATATTTTACGCTAGTCCTTCAAAATACTCAACGAAAGAAGTAGAATAAAAGCAATTTACTTGATATGAGCAGTAGAAAAGAAACTCCTAAAATTACTAAGACAAAAGATGGTAAATTGGTTTCATGGCGACATCCTGGAGGTAAATTGCTACGAGTCGGTCCTGATTCTTTAACAGATAGTGAACTTATTGCGATTCTAATAGGTAGTGGGGTTCCAGGTAAATCAGCAGAATCTATTGCTAACGAACTTTTATCTCGTTTTCAATCTTTCAGAGGACTTGCAAATCAACAATTAGAAAAGTTTAAGGAGATAAAAGGTTTAAAAACTGTAAAAGTTGTTAGAATTGCTGCTGCATTTGAAATTGCAAAGCGAATTGTTAATCAAGTTCTTAAAGAGAGAGAGAAATGATTAGAAATCCCAATCCATTTGATACTACTATCACAAAGACAGAACGCACTGATAACCAAAAAATTGTGGAGTGGATGAACCAAATTATAAGAGAAGAAAATCTTCATTTTGGACTGGCAGAACAGGAAACAAGTGGTAGTGATAGAAAGCAACCAGACATTATCCTTTTTAAAGCTCCACAAAGTACATTAGTATCATTAGTATTAGAACTTAAACCACCTTATTTTGACCCATTAGATTATGAAGAAGTGAAAAAACCAGCATGGGATAAAGCAAATATAAGAAAAGCTCCGTATTTTGCTACGTCTAATTTTAAGAGTTTATATCTTTTTAACACCGAAAAAGCAAATAAGTTTGAATCAGAGGAACGACAAATAATCGATAAATATACCCTATCAAGTTTAGAAGATTTAAATTTAATAGAAGAACTAATATATAAGAACTCGATACTAAAGAGTCTTACTATCTTTTTAAAAGACCTTGATGGTTATGTACATGGCCAAAAACCGGAGAAATTACTGGCAATCGATGAGTGGTTAATTTATAGACTGCAGGAGAAAGTAAAGATACTTTCAAATTACTACCGAAGACTGATAGAAGAAAAGAGTCTAAATGATATTGAATTTAGAAAAAGACTGAGGATTTGGTTTAATAGACAAGGTTGGGGGTTTACAGCCCAAACACAAGATTTTGCTAAAGCAGCAAGGCAAACAGCTTATCTTCTGGTTAATAAGATACTTTTCTATGATGTATTACGTACATCGTTTCCCCAAAATTTCCCACAGATGCATATACCAGACGATTTCAATAAAGGTGGAATGGTGCAAAGACATTTACAAAACTTTTTCGATGAGGTTTTAAAAATTGATTATGAAACAATTTATTCAACTGATTTTATCGACGAAACAGCTTTTCCTGATGATGAAAATGTTATTTATCACATAAGGGAATTAGTAAAGAGTCTTAATCGTTTTAATTTTGCGAAGATAGAATTTGAAGTGTTGGGACGGATTTTTGAGAGTTTAATTCCTCAAGAAGAAAGACATGTTCTAGGTCAGTATTTTACTCACTCGGATATAGTCGACCTCATTCTTTCTTTTGCTATCAGAAATGAGAAAGATAAAATATTTGACCCTGGTTGTGGAGCAGGAACTTTTCTTCGTCGTGCTTACCATCTAAAGAAGTTAATAAATCCCAATCTTACCCATGATGAAATCATTCCGACTCTTTGGGGAAATGATATTGCGAAATTTCCCGCACATCTTGCTACTATCAATTTAGCCATTGCTGATTTAAAGAGTAAAGATAATTATCCTCGTATTGTGCAAAAAGACTTCTTTGAATGGAGACCTGGAATTGTTGACCTTCCTGAAAGTACCAAAAAAGTGTTTTTAAAAAGTCTAGGTAAGGAGGAAAAAGAAGTAGTAGTTCCAAAGTATTTCGATGCGATTGTTGGTAACCCACCTTATACTCGACAGGAAGAAATGGATGATTTAATGGGAAGCCAAGGTCAGAAATATAAAGAGGAATTAATTGAAAAAGCAGTCAGAGATGAGAGTGGAAGGTTATATGCAAATATATCAAAACGTGCTGGTCTTCATGCATATTTCTTTGTTCATGGGACTAAGTTTTTAAAGAGTAACGGACGATTTGGGTTTATCGTTTCCAATTCATGGTTAGATGTTGATTATGGAAAAGGCCTTCAAGAACACTTTCTAAAACACTACAAATTAAAGGCGGTTATTGAATCGAAGATAGAGAGATGGTTTGAAGATGCAGAGATAAATACTTGTATTGTTTTACTTGAAAAGTGTGAGGGTGAAAATAAAGAAAAAGCTAAAGAGCGAGAAGAAAACCTTGTTAGATTTGTTTACCTCAAAAAGTGTCTGTCAGAATTTATACCTAAAGCATCAAGGATATTTGAAGAAACTGTTGAAAGAAAAGAATCGGTAGAAAGACTTTTACAATATATTTTTTCCAAAACTGTTTTTTTTGAAAATGATGACCTTAGAGTTTACTGTAAACCTCAAAAGGAGTTATGGGATGAAGGCTTTGATGATGAAATGCAAGAATATACCGGTTCTAAATGGGGTAAGTATATTCGAGCACCACAGATATTTTTTACCATACTAGAAAAAGCTAAAGACCAATTGATTCCACTCAAAAAAATCGCTACAGTAAGACGGGGTATTACCACAGGTGCAAATGAATTCTTTTACTTAACTGAAGATGAGATAAAAAGGAAAAAGATAGAAAAAGAATTCTGGATGCATAAAGACGAAAGTGGCAAATGGGTACCAAATTACATTATCAGGTCTCCAAGAGAATGTAAGAGTATTATAGTAAATCCTCAAGATTTGAAATATAGAGTTCTGTTGGTACATAAGAATAGAGATGAACTTAAAGGAACACATTTATTGAGTTACATAAAAGAAGGAGAAAGAAAAGGTTTTCATAAAAGGCCAACATGTGAAAGTAGAAAAAAATGGTGGGATTTGGGTAGAAGAAGACAAGCATTACTGAATGTTAATTATTTAATCAATGATGTAGGAAGAGCATACATTGGAAAATATTGGGCAAGTGATGATTTTCAAGAAATTCATACGGAAAAGAAAATAGAGGTATTTCTTAACTCTTCTATTTTTTGGCTCTTTCAGAATATCGAAGGTAGGACATCTTTTGGGGGCGGTTTACTAAAAATTCAGACGTATGAGTTTAAAAATTTACTTGTGGTTATACCTAATGATAAAGCAATAGAGTTATTTAAGAAACTGAGTACGAGACAAATTAATTCAGTATTTGAAGAGATAGGTGCCAATACAAGTGATGAGGTATCTATGTCTAAAATAAAACCTGATAGACATATTCTTGATAGTGTAATTATGGGAAATATACTGGGATTGACAGAGTTAGAGCAAATCGAGGTATATAAATCGGTGATAGACTTAGTAAGAAGTCGACTAGAGAGAGCAAAAAGTGTTAAGAAAAAAAATAAGACCAAAGAGGGAATAGACATTTCATTACTTGTTAAAACAATAATAGATAAAATTGGAGAGAATAGACTTGGAGAATTTTATAGGAAACATATTTTGAGTAGAAAAGATTTGAAAAAGATAATTTTACCTGAGCTTACAGAGTCCCCCACAATCAGTCAAACTTTAATGGATTTCAGACTTATAAGCGGACGTAAGTCTATTGACTGTAATACTGAAGAAGAAGCAAAGTATTGCAAAGTATTTTTAGAGGCTGGTTGGAGTGAGGTAAAAGTCCCAAAAGATGCAGAATATTTAGGAAATATCTTACTTCAATTAGAAAAAATCGGCAGAGAAGTAAAAGAGGCAATCACTTATTATACCGAAGGTGTTTTAGATACAAAAATCCAGAATCAAGTTGAACATATAGTATGGCAGGAGGTTTCAAGTTTAGAAACAAATTAAAAGTATTATTTTTATGAAAATAAATATTAAAAATTCATTTTACATTTATGCTAGGTAAGAATATTAACGGATATAAAGTTGAGGAATTTTTAGGTAAGGGAGGATTTGGTGAAGTTTATAAAGCTACAAAGAATGGTTCTCAATATGCTATCAAGTTTATTCGCGAAGATTTTATATACAAGGATTATCAAAAAGAGTTATTACGGAGAGAAATAGCAGCACTTAGAAAAGTAAAAAGCAAATATACTGTAACTTTCTTCGAGGATGGTACACATACAGAAGGTTATACTACTTATCGATATATTGTAATGGAGTTAGTAGAAGGACTTACTCTTAGAGAAATATTAGATAAGTATCCTAAACCATGGCCACAAGATAAAGCCATCAAACTTATAACCTATGTACTTATGGGTTTATCAGATATTCATAAAAAAGATATTATCCACCGCGATTTGAAGCCAGAAAATATAAAGATAACTCCAAATAAAGAAGTAAAAATATTAGATTATGGTTTATCAAAAATTATTGATTATTCCTCAATTACGCAAACAGGTGTACCAGTTGGCTCTTTTTTCTATATGTCTCCAGAGCAAGTGAAAGGAGAGAAGCCATTAAAATGTGGAAGCGACTTTTATGCTATAGGAGTTGTGCTTTATGAGCTACTTACCGGTCAAATACTGTTTTATCCCTCCACAAATGCTGAAATAATACATAAAACTATTAATGTTAAACCACCATATCCAACTTCTCTAAACCCTAAAATATCCAACAATATTGAGAATGTCATCCTTAAGTTATTAGAAAAGGAAGTATACCAAAGGTATAGGACTATTGATGAGATTATCGAGGCATTAAACCAAAAGCCTATTACAGCTGTATCTGTTGCAACAGATAGAATAAAATTCTATCCGCGGGTAATTCAAAATGACACAAATATATTACAAGACTTTCTTAAGAATAATGAAATAGATGGTGCCGATTTCCCAATAAATCTACATGCTCAATATAAAACTTTAAGTGCACTTTTACGCAGAAAAGCTAGTAAAATTGATTTCTTTTCAGACCCAAGTACTAATAGAATGGTTTATACAAATTTCAGAAAAACAAAAGGTCTGAGAGAATTACCTTATGCTCCTTCCGGGTATGACCCACTTACGACAGACGATTTTAACAGTCAAATATCTATACAAAACTATGCTCAGAAAGTTATTGAATTACAGATTGCAAATGGTTGCAGTATTCTGACTGCTCCATTTTTCTATTTTGATAATACCAGTGATGAATGGTTTGTAGTCAATCTAAAACTATTAAGGGAAAGCGTTGATTATGTCAGAAAAAAGTATCCGCAATATAAAGTATCTGGTGCTATCTGCACTCAAGCAGAAATACTATGTAGACCTAAAGAACGTAAGACAATAATTGAAGATTTTGGTAATTGTGCAATGGATTTTTGCCAATTTTATATCGATAAAATTTCTGAGACTATAGTAGATGCACAACTTTATAATTTTATTTCTACAGCTTTAGGTATCAAAAACTATAACAAAGCCAGGATTGTTAGTTGTAGAGTACCAGTAGTCGCATTGGGATTATTGACGATTGGATTTGATGCTATTACTTCTGGTTTAGGTGTTTTAGACTCTTTTAATAAAGGCGTGATAATTAAAGAAGAAGATATTACAGTGATGCCAACGAAGTACTATTTTCCAGATTTACTTATATCAGTAACTTATAGCTCAAAAACTAGGATGTATCAGGATATTATAGCCCAAGAGTCAGATTTAAAAAAACAGCTACCTCAACTAAATATTAAATTAAAGTGTGATTGTTCTGGATGCATGCATACTTCAATGTCGGATACATATCAAAAACCCCGATTGCACTTTTTACATGCTATAAAGAAAGATATTGATGAAATAAACTCAATAAGTTCAGCACAAAGAAAGAGTTATTTTATAGAGAGAATTGATAAGGCGTATGATTTACAACAGAAGCTCATTGGGAGAGGTATACGATTACAATCTCCAACTTTTTTAAAGACTTGGAAAGAGATTTTAATGAAATTTTAGTGAAATAACCTGGTGAAGAAACAGTTCTTTAGCAAATAATCCCATCGATTCCTCGTAAAAAGAAAGGAATGAGTTTTGAGAAGGTTTCCGTTTGAAGTAAATCTCTCCATTCTTTTGATTAAATAAAATTAAGCCTATATCATGTCTATCAAGATAAGAATAGTCGATATTTGTTTCGTAGTTAGATAAGATTGCTAGATAACATTCATCGGTGTAACTTTTATATCTTCTTGCCTGCAGAACCCCTTGTTTCCAATCCTTTATTTTAGCCTCAATTGCTATAAGTTTCTTAATAGGATTTAAAATAGTATTTACTTTTTTAAAGTATTTTCTTCCGTCTTTAACAATATAATCACCAACTGCTAACAACTGAATAATCTCTCTACTAATATATTTGCTTGTGCCAGAGATTCTTATAACATCTTCTACTGTAAAAAGCGTGTCATTTGGTAATGAAAGAAAACTTTTTAGAGCGTAATAATTATTTATAGGTTTTCTATTTATAGAATTATTATTTGTAAAGAAGTCTTTTGCGAAGGCTAAATCTGCTATCCCATAACCTGCGGAGAATTCTTGAATAGCAATATCGGTATGGAAGGTTTTTTTTAATCCTTTGGCTAATTCAGCTACCAACTGATTTTCTGTCTGGATTTGCATTTCTGTATTTAGAATAGCACAAATAACTTTTTTTTACTCTAGCATCAATTTAACAGCTAAATGTATCTATTTTCATTAAAACGAGATAATGATTCGGAAAGAAAAGTGTACATGAAAATTACTTTAAAGGTATTGCATTTATCAGTATACAGGAAATCAGACTGGTATTAGTAGCATATTATTTGTGAAAGATGGTACGAAGAAGTATAATTCTTAGCATACAGTAATAGATGATTAGGATAAGATAATTTATTATGGATATACAGAAAATAAAAATCAAAGGTGATTACAAACTGGCAGATATTGTCCATGATATTGAAAAGGGGATATTGCGGATTCCACAGTTTCAAAGAGAGTTTGTGTGGGATAAGCCAAGAGTGATTAAACTTCTAGAGAGTATATATCTTGAGTATCCAATTGGCTCTTTTTTCTTCTGGGATGCACCAAGAAAATACTATGACTTTTATCGGGATATTGCCGAGTTGGGACTTCCTAAGCCTGATAAATACGAAAAGATTGTTTTTATTCTTGACGGCCAACAACGGCTTACTTCCCTTTATGTAACAGTTAAAGGATTAACTCTATATGGCAGGGATTATAAAAAGATTTGTTTTGATTTAGACGAGAAAGTTTTTGTTGACAGAACTCCAGACAATCAGCGGTATGTTTCCATCTGTGATTTGCTTTCCAACGAAAGATATGATGTTTATGAAGGTTTGACTGTTGAGCATAAAAAAGCGTTTAATGAGTGTTTTCAAAGGTTTAACAATTATCCTTTTTCGGCCATTGACGTTCGGGATAAAGAATTGGATGAGGTATGCGATATTTTTGAACGGATTAACCAAGGCGGGCAAAAACTTAATTTGTTTGACCTTATATCCGCCAGCACCTGGACACCCGAATTTGATTTACGGCTAGCGGTCAAAGGAGAAAACGAGAAGTTAAAAACAAAGGGATTCGGAGAAATTGACAACGAAGTCTACCTTCAGGCACTTTCTCTTATTGCCAAGGGTTCATGCACCAGACCTGTTCAGTTACAGTTGAAAGCCGAAGATGTCGGTAAGTTTTGGCAGAATACTATCGAATCCATCGCCCTGGCGATTGATTATTTGAGAAACAATTTAGGCGTTGTTAATTCTATCTTTATTCCTTACCGCAGTATGATTGCCTTGGTTGCCTATCTGTTTTTCAAAAGTGGTAGGAAGCTTAAACCACGAACAATCAGAACTTCTAGCTCAATGGTTCTGGCAGACCACATTCTCTGAAAGATATGGAGCATCAATTTTGACTCTTATGACGGAAGACAGAAGAATTATGGATAAAATCGCTGAAGAGAGAGATGTTACTATACGCTATCCCAATGATATAAATATAGAATCATTGATGGATATAAGGATGTATAGGAAGTCCGCTATCAAAAATGGAGTGTTATGTCTTCTTACTAGACGAAACCCTCTTCATTTTAAAAACAACACACAGCTACCTTTGAGAGACGTCTACTACTCAGATTTCAATAACGCTGAAAGACACCATATCTTCCCAAAATCTATTGTACAGAAAGCCTACCCCGCTATAAAAGTCCATTCACTGCCTAATTTCTGTTTTATACCAGCAGAACTCAATAAAGAAATTTCAAACAAAAAGCCAAGTAAATACTTTGCAGAGTTTGCCTCTGAAAATCCAGATTTTGAAGATACGCTCAAGACACACCTTATCAAATACGATGAATCTATTAAGACCGATGATTTTATTTCCTTTCTCTCTTCAAGAGCAGCAGCTATGCTTGAGGAAATAACAAGAGCTACAGGTTCAAAAATAAGTAGAGTATCAGCTGATGACGCTAATAAGGCGATAGACAAGGTAGAGAAATCCTTAAGGAATTTGTTGGATAAGAAGTTATCAGTAAAGAATGTAAATTACTGGAAAGGTCCTATTCCGGGCGATATTGTAGACGTAGTAAAAGGAAGATTGGACGATTATTTGAAGAAAGACCCTTCAAAAACAGTTAACGATTTTACCCCAAGAGATTTACTCGATTTCTGTGACATCATGGATTACTACAAAATAATCATCTGCAACTGGGACATATTCCAATCTCTTTTTAGGTCGAAAGTAGAAACTGAAAAAAGGTTTATCAACCTCAAAGAATATCGCAACACTGTAAAACATAACAGAGGAGAAATCGTACCTTTTATAAAGAAAGAGGGAGAAGCGGCATTAGAGTGGTTATCGATTATCTTGGAGGAAAAAAGTAAAAAGAAGGAAGAAAAGTCTATAGCCCAAGATGATATTGGTATCGTATCTCACAAGATAAATAGCAAAGAAGAAATAGACACGATTGTCTGCCCGGCAAAAGAAGATGGTTTTAAAGCGACCTTTTTAGGTGAGAAACAATGGTATTCAATAAGAATATCTTCATCAGTCATACCAAGACTTAAATACTTGGCAATTTATGAAGTTTCACCAGTTAGCGCTATACGTTGGGCAGGTAAAGTACTGAAAGTTGAACTATTTGAGAATGGACCTAAATATAGAGTCTATCTTTCAGAAATATTCAAAGTAGGACCTATTGAAAAAGATAGCCCAAAATTTGTTCCTCAGGGTTCTCGATATACGAAGTTTGATTTGCTCTCCAAAGCTAAAAAACTCTCTGATATTTTTTAGAAACGATTATTCTATGAAGATAAACAAAGAGTGGCATCTGAAAAATAGGATGCCTAAAAATCCCTCACTTGAAGAACGAATAAAGTGGCATATAGAACACGTCAAGAATTGTGCTTGCAGACCTATACCGAAGAGACTGCAGACAGAAATTGAAAAGAGTATATAAAGACAATAATACTTCAGTCCTTATAATATGACATTATGTTTATAAAAGATTTATTATCTGAATTTATTTCAAAAATATCCAGTGGAGAATTGGAAATATACAATGAGGCAAGTATTCAATATGAGCTTGCTATCTTTCTCAGACAAAGACTTCCTAATTACAAAGTGCAACTTGAGAGAAGCATTAGATATTTTGGACTAAAGAAGCAGGGGTTTGAAAAGAGAGAAATTGACATTGTCATCTACGATACTGCTTTGCAGGATAAACATGCTATTGAGTTAAAATATCCGACAAATGGTCAATATCCTGAGCAGATGTTTAGTTTCTGTAAAGACATACGATTCTTAGAGCAATTAGCAGAGAACGGCTTTCATGAGAACTTATTTATCGTATTTGCAGATGACGCAAACTTTTGGACAGGAAAATCCGCAGAAGACTCAATATACAGATTTTTTAGGGGTGGAATAGAGCTTCAAGGAACAATTACAAAACCCACAGGGAAAAAGAGCCATGAAATAGAACTCAGAAGAAACTATACTGTAAAATGGGAAAATATGAATGAAAAATTAAAATACTGGATTGCCGAAATATAATCATGACAAGAAGACTGAATTCTTTTGAGCTTCATTTCAAAGATAAGAATGACCATGATAATGCAGTAATTATAGACAAAGAACCTGATACATGTCCTCTCTGTAATCATGGTATTGAGGCACTACTTATTGATGCATATGGTAAATCTGACTTAAACAAAGGTCATTTTATTCAATCCATATACAAGTGTCCTCGTATAGATTGTCAGACAGTTTTTATCGCATATTACACTTCGGGCTCTTGGTATGGACCTAGAAATATCAGTGAGTATGTTTTTCTTCAAAATACTTTTATACCAGCATATATAAAAGAGGAGAACTTTGAAAAAGAGATTGAAAGATTATCACCACAGTTTGTAGAAATATATACCCAAGCAAGTATTGCTGAAAACATGGGATTGAAAGCTATTTGCGGAGCAGGATACCGCAAGGCTTTAGAATACCTGATTAAAGACTATCTAAAACTGACCATGCCCACGATTACTAAAGAAGTAGAGAATCACTATTTAGGTTATGTGATAGCTAACTATGTTGGAAATGAAAGAATCAAAAAAATGGCAGGTTTAGCAAAGAACGTAGGCAACGATGAAACTCATTACATAAGGAAAATAGACAAACTATCTTTAGAAGATTTAAAAAAGCTGATAAGACTTACTACTCATTGGATAACTGACGAATTGCTTACAGAAGAATACGCCACAATTTACGAAAAGTTAATGACTAATGACAAAGATAAAAAATAATCGTTAAACACTGTTTATTTAACGATTTAAAGATAACTGTCGATAAGTTAATGTTTAAACGATACTCTAACTCATCTTCAGTAATTTTGAAGCAACCACAGCTAAAAGACTGCCTGTAAAATTTGAAATTGTGTCTGTAGCCACCCTTTTTAACCAAGCAACAGCCTTATTTTTAAAATTTTTATCTTTTTTAATCCTTTTCTCAAATTCATTCTTCACTATTCTATGGATTCTCCTTTTCAAAACATCATCACTAACTTCTGAATAAGTCTTATCAATCTTTTTAATTATTTCAGTCCATTTACTCAATGGAGATTCACTTAATAAGTCAACATTCTTAGAAATGTCTTTAACAATTTTTTGATGATTTATTTTTATTATTTGTGGGGAGTTTCTTTTATTTATTGAAGCATCGATATTTGAATTTATGACATCTCCCCCTACATTAATATTAGTTATTTGATTAATGCCATTTTTTTTGGAAAAGATTTTTTTATAAATTATTACTTGTCTTTCATCTGCTTCTCTAAATTTATAGAATACATTTTTTCTTGGGACTATTCTCAAAATCTCTGCAGCTACTTCTAATTCTCCTTCTTTGAATAAAACATTAAACCATTTTAAAAAATTTCTACCTAGTATAGGACAAGGCACTTCTATTTTGGGAGAAAAAAAGACATCCAAAGGAAATTCGACAGTAGAAAGTCTACAACTAAGTTTAGTACTATATACATTTATTACACGACTGTCGATACCTATAACCTGATTAGTCTCTAATTTTTTATAGTTAACTTTACCTTCAAATAATGACAGTATTATTTTATAAGGAACTAAGGACATGTCTGCCCCTGTATCTAATAGAAAACGAAAACTGTAGGCTCTATTTTTTAACCCCAAAATATCTACAGGGATTATAGGGGTAGCTATCTTGCCAAAACCAATACTATCTCGAAATTCATAAGGGAATCTATAAATCATATCAATAGACTTCTTGCGTAATTAGGTAATGACTGTATTTCTTGTTACGCAATACGTTTATTATACTACAGAGATATATCGTGAGTAAGACTGTGGGGTAAATGAAAGAGGCTAGGTTATTTTACTTCCTAGCCTCTTTTAACCAAGCTTAATCTTTACTTTTTTATATTCCTTGGTTTTAGAAATGGAGCTACCACGTCTATCTCTCTTATAGCATCATCTATACTCTCAAACTCTTTCCCTAAGTCTTTTCCTGATGGTGTCATTATCCGTGTAGAACCGTCTTTTAACCCGCCATAGACTTCTATCACACAGCTCTTGTATGGCAGTATTAAATCTGGCATATGAAGTCCTGCTGGATTCTCTTTTGAGTGTATATTTAACTCTTCTTCCTCTCTAGCTTCTTGTTCAGCTGCTAAAACTATCCGAGAGGTTTTTCCCAATCTTTTATGACTTACCAACACGTATCCTAAAGCTAAGAAGAACAGCCAGTATTCTCCGCTTATAAGAGTTCCAAGGACTAATAGAATTTCGTATGGTAGTAACGACTTCATGCTTTTTTGTTTTGCTTTTTAACTTCTTTCTTATTATTAACAGCCTCTTGTTTGACTGTATTTGCTTTGTCATTTACAGATTTAACCTCTAATGGTTTTAGTTCCTTATTTGCTTTCTTTAGAGCTTTTCGCTTCTCATAGTATCGTTTTGCTGCCATTTTGCCCTTTTCCGATTGTTGGTATTTTTTTCTTGAAGCTACACCTTTCGAACTGTAATAATAACGTTTTTGTGATTCTGTCCATTTACCCATTTTCATCACCTCCTTAAACATTTATTAAACTAAACTTCAAAACAGATTTACTAACACTTCTTTTGGCACTAGATTCTTTCTAATCATTTGAGCGAGCAATTTGTCTCCTTTTTCACTATCAAACTCTACAAACTCTGGAAGTCTGTCTAATGGTACTTTCCTGAATTGTTTTAATCTGTAATCTACTGTATAGCCTTTATATGTAGGTAATATATTCATGCTTCATCACCTCCTGACGATATAAATAAAGTTAACAACGGCCTTTTTAGGCCCTGTTATTCCAGAACCTTCACTATGACCACATAGTAGGTATTTGAGCTGTTCCAGCCACTATACAAGAAGTTGCATTTTGTGATATTAAGCCTGTTACATACCTCGTCTTTGAAATCATCCTCGCTGTCCGCTTCCATCTTCTCAGCCTGACTTGCAGTTAACACCAATACTTTGGTTGTTTCGTTGTCGATGATTTGTTCTTTCATATTTCTCTCCTTCTTTGTAACCTTGATAACTCTATCCATACCATCTGCACTTCAGAGAAAAAGGTCAACAGTCAAAATAGAGTTTTGGATTGTTGGGAAAAGATAAAGTCTTCAATCAGAAGAGGTCAGAAGTATTTAAGAAAGATATTCCAGTTATGGAGTATCTCAGGCAAGATAAGAAACATTCCGTCATTGATTAGGGAAATGCAATAGATTGATATAGTTACTCCGTCTATTTAAAATACCTTCAATTTTTGGTATATTACGAATACACATAAGCAAAAGAGGTTTGTGTGTTGGCTTGAGAACCGTAGTTAGGTCACAGCAGGAATAAGAGCAGGTTTCACTCTTTCTATCTCTTCTCTTATTTGCTGTACTAGTTTGAAATCTTGGAATATCTCGATAACCCTTCGATACTGAGCGGAGCCGAAGTACTCAGGATAAATATGCAGAAATCGCTTGGTTATATTAGAGTTACGATTCTCGAGCCAGGTATTTTCCGCACGACTTCTGCATACAAATTACCTGGAAAAATCCTATAATACATTGCTATCTTCTACTCTTCCTGTTATACTGATGAGAACGAAAATATAATGATAATACCTTTTTTTATTCCCTCCTCTCTTTCTATAACAAAATGGGCATACCAAAAATCAAAACTTAAGTCCATACCAGAGTGGGATGAACTGATAACTACTATAGAAAATGCTGATCTTCTATTAACCCTTGCATCAGATCAAAATTGTCCCCAGAGAGCCTCTATTTTGAAATGTCTATACTCTCTCGTAGGAACAAGTGCATCAAAACATATTGATGTGGATATTGTGAAAATAAATATGTTACTGGATAAAGCAAAATCATCTCCTGACCAGGTTATTCTCAATTGGGTGAACAGGTCACGGATGATATTAGGTGATCTAAGAAAGTTTGATTATATAGAATGGTGCCGAGGTGGTTTTTCGGAAAAAGATTTACCCGCAGTCCATTAGGGAAATTGAACACAGCTTCTCATAGTTAGTTTTGACATCTTGCAAGTTATACCCAAACTCAACCTTTCTGTTCCTGAATATGTTAACCAGGGGAGCTAAGTTT
>PFMK01000091.1:43317-44211 GCA_002785215.1 Candidatus Gottesmanbacteria bacterium CG_4_10_14_0_8_um_filter_37_24
TATAGATATTTGAAGGGATAAGCTCATATCAGTATCATTATTAATAATGATCTTATATCCTGCAGTAATTCCTCCATCACAAACAATCAGTTTTTATCCCAAATTATCATTCTGGGGTAAATGTGAGACACTATACCCACTTTTTTTCTGGTTAAAGTTCCCATTATTTATAGCCCTAATTTACGGTGTTTTAGTATTTATTATTGGGATCATTGGATTTATATTTTCTAATAAAAATGATAATAAAATTATTGCTAAAAAAAGAATCAAAAGAGCTCTGATTATTTTTGTTATTTATTTTATATTTTTACTTATAAATGCGATTCTTAGAATTGATGTAGACTTTATTATAGGAGGATGTGCCCCGCATCGGGAAATATGGGGGAATAATTTCTGATATTTGTGAATTAGTTTTAGTTATATAATAGTTCCTCACATCGTCACTCCGACTGCACTTCCTTCTATATATTCAGGATAAACACAGAGGGAACAAAATTGACTTCTATTCCGCTTTAATACACCTCTCTATTTTGATACAATGAGATATCATATTTTAATAATAATGAAGGAGGTGACAAAGATGAAAGGATTTACAACTAATATTGAAACGGCGACAAGAACGAATACTAATTTCCGCAAAGTGCTTTATACAGGAAAACACAGCCAGCTGGTCCTGATGAGTCTTCGGCCAAATGAAGAAATTGGAATGGAGACGCATCCCGACAACGACCAGTTTTTCCGTTTTGAAATGGGACAGGGTAAATGCATCATTGATGGAAATGAATACGAGGTCAAGGATGGAGATGTAATTATTGTCCCGGCCGGAGCGAAGCATAACATTATTAATATATCCAGTTCTGAAGAACTGAAGCTTTATACTCTATACAGCCCGGC
>PFMK01000091.1:44288-52108 GCA_002785215.1 Candidatus Gottesmanbacteria bacterium CG_4_10_14_0_8_um_filter_37_24
AGCTCAAAAGTTGTCACGCCAAAAATCTTATTTATAGGAATATTTGGTGGCTCTTTCGTGTACATTCTCGCTGTTTCAAATATTGGCTTCATTTGATATGTTTCCGCAAGTGTTACAGCATCATTATTTGTTTCCGGTACATCAATAAAAATTGGTGAGTTTTTACCTATAAAACTTCGCATTTGTTGAAAAAGTGTGTTAGCAATTGCTTTGGTATCAGCAAAGAGAGGCCCAACTTTAAATCCTGTTTTGCATTTCCTGACTACACCATAACCTAATAGCTTTCCGTCCTTTATAAATCCAATTGCCTGACTTTCAGGTTGCTTTATCCAGGCTTGAAGAAACATAGAACGATTGGCAGGAAATATTTGGTCATCGTAGCTCCTGAGTTTTTCAAAAGGAACATTTTTAAGCAAAACTACCTCTGGATTATCCTCAGTTTGTTCCAGTCCTTTTCCCTCGTAACGAATATCTCTATAAGCCAGCTTGAATCCCGATTTTTTGTAGTTCTCTTGTTGGGAAACTACACCATCAAGTCCGATGTTTTGGGTAGGCAAATGCTTCAGCCTTTCATTCCATATTTTTATCCCAAATCCCTTATCCCGATATTCTGGTTTGACAATATAAAACCCCAGGAATCCGAATTTATCGTCATAAGCGACGGCTGAAATTGAAGCGATAGGTTTACCATCCAGGAATCCTAAGAAGAAACCTTTCGGATCTGTTTTATAAAAAACGTCAGCATCATAAAGTCCCGGATTCCAACCCTCTTTTGCTGACCAATCGATAACCATGTCTAACTCTTCTCTATTTGCTGGTCGGATAGTATACATTGCATGATTATACTACTTGACCAGAGGAAGTTATGGAGTGAGGTGAAATTAGCATCTATTTCAACCATCCTGTTCCTGAACAAGTCAACCAGAGGTAAGCTAATAAATTAGGAGTATGACAATACTCCCCTTTTATCGAACCTCTTATGATGATGACCCCAATTGAAGCTCCATGGACCTATCTCCATGGAATCTAATAATGCGCTTCGTCGGAGCGTAAATCCGCCGAAGCGAAAAAAGGTACCTTTAAAGAATTTGATAAGACATTGGACATCTGAGGCAATGGATATAACAAGAAAAGTATTCCCTTATGTAGTTCTGGGAGTTGGTCTTGGTGCCATCATACACGGGTTTATCCCGGAAAGTAATCACCGAATACTTATCCATCCGGAGTTGGTATGTGATACCCGATTGCCACACTTCTTGGTATTCCCCTATATGCCAATTCAGTAAGTGTGGTTCCTGTTATAGAAGCATTGGTGGAAAAAGGGGTCCCGCTGGGTTCGGCTCTTGCATTTATGACAGCCACTGTTACTCTTTCACTTCCGGAAGCATTGATATTGAAAAAAGTGATGAAATGGCCGCTTCTTTTTACATTTTTTGGGGTTACGGTATTAGGTATAATATTTATTGGTTACCTGTTTAACATTGTCGGCTGAGTAAATAAAGACTTAAGATAAAATCTTGTGATATATTACATATATGAGCATATCTATAAAATACTTCCCGCATTCGTGGTTTCAGATCAAAACTAAAGATATAGTTTTATACATAGATCCTGCATGGGTACAGAGTTATTTTAATAATTACCCCAAGAAAGTCATTTTTAGCCACTATCCTGAGCCTATGGATGGTTTACCCGAAGAAGATTTAGAAAAGGCTGACCTTATACTTATTACTCATCACCATAAAGACCATCAAAAAAAAGCAACAGTAGAAAGATTAAGCAAAAAGGATACCGTAGTTATAGGAACCAAAAAGTGTGTGACTGACTTAGGAAAAATAAAAGTAATAACGCCAAATGATGTATTTGAGGTAAAAGGTATTCAAGTAAAAGCGATAAATTCTTATAATACTATAAATGGTTCATCAACAAAAAAAGTACATAATAAGGGAGAATGTAACAGTTATGTAATCAGGTTAGAGGGTAAAGCAATTTATCATGCTGGGGATACGGATTTTATACCTGAAATGAAAGAGCTTGGAAAAATAGATGTAGCTCTTCTTCCTATTGGAGGTAGATTTACGATGAATATTGATGAAGCAGTTGAAGCATCGCTTGCTATACATTCCAGAATAGTAATTCCTATGCACTTTTTAGAATCTGATCCTCAAGAATTTAAAAGTAAACTTGAAAGTAAATCCTATATAAAGGTGGTTGTATTAAATACAGGTGAGACCTATATTTTGAAATAGTTTAAGGCTAAAAAGAGGTGGGACAATGAAAATATGTGAGAGTTGTGAAATGCCTTTGGATAAAAAAACATCGTCAAGACAGGATACGAGATACTGCTACTGCCAAAATCAAGAAACTGGAGAACTGAAAACATATGAATAGGTAAGAGAAGGAAGTATTGGAGCAGCTATGAGATTGATGGGAAAAACAAAAGCGGAAGCAGAAAAGATGGCTGATGAGATGATGCCGGAACTACCCAGGTGGCAGAAGAGTTAAAAATATTATTATTTTTTTCAAATTTATAGGAGGTAATATTTATAAAAAAAATAGTACTTTCCAGTTTCGTTGCAGGAATTGTGATGGTTGTCACCAGTATGATAGTAGGACAGGTATTAAACAACCTGTTTCCTGTACTTATGAAGGAATACAATAATCCTTCTCTTTTCAGACCTTGGTCAGACCCCTTAATGTCACTATTTTTTCTCTATCCATTTATTTTAGCAATCATATTATCTATCGTCTGGGAAAAAACAAATAAGCTTTTTTCAGGAAACACTCCAACCGAAAAATCCTTTAAGTTCGCTTTGAGTTACTGGGTCGTTGCCAATATTACCGGCATGCTGATATCATATAGCACTTTTCCCGTATCATTTCTTATGATTGTCAGTTGGAGTATAAGTTCGCTATTTACAGTCATGGCAGGAGCTTATGTAATTGTGCGGATGAGTAAATAAACAGGTGGATTCTACTCTCAATATTTTATCTGAAATGGATACCCAATTCGATAGTTTTATCATGAGGAATAAGCTGTTCTTTCTCGCTTAACTTATATTCCAAAGCAGTGTATCCGCCGCCAAATTTTTCTGTCCAAACCGGTTCGGTAGTGATTTTCACAGGATTTTTTACCCACCAGACATATGTCATATAAGGATCATTGTCAGGAGGCGGAGATGCAATGACATAAGTAGTCGCCATTTTTGTATATTCACGCGCATCAAGATGCGCTTTTTTAAAGTGATAGATCATGGCATAGCGGGGCCCGTAGGCAAAAGCATCCGGAGAAAAAACAAAGTAGCCGAATGGCTTACTCCCGTTTCTTTTGATTACAGCTTCAGCAGCAAGATTAGTTGATCGCCAGGATTCAGGACGCTTTTCCATAAACGATGTATTAAGATAGTTAAGATAATTAACCGTCTCGCGGGAATTCATAAATATGGCAATAACCAAAATCGGAAAAAATAAAAACTGTGAACTTCCTCTTAAGAAAGACACAAACCAGAGTACTGTCAGGGGTATGAGGAAATAGACGAAATGCATCAGGATGACACCCTTGTTTGCAAACGTAAGCAACATATAGCCAAAATAGTAATACAGAATCAGAAGATAGATTGTACGGTCTTTCCGGGACTTTCTTATTTGAAAAATACTAAACAGGATCACGGAAAAGAAGATAAAGTTCACCACCAGAGGGTTTTGAGTTTGGATTATATGTAAGTCCACAGTCGTTTCAATCCTGTTTTTTAGAAAGAAACCGGTAGATAGGGGTTTCCATGTTCTTTGAAACTCAGAATATACTATAGCTGATTTTGTCATAAAAAAATCATGACGGAGATCAAAAATGATGAAATTAGAGAGAAGTACGGGAATGAGTAAAAAAACACTCAAGTGCTTCCACGATTTTCGCCTGATAACAAGATACAGACAAAGTAATCCTGAAAGAATAAATAACGGCATACCTACACCTATATTTAACTGGAAGATCATCGAAACTATAAATATATGAAAAGCTAAGTATTTGAACTTACAGGACTTCACATATTGGATGATACTGAATATCAGAAGCGGGGTAAGCAAAATCGTAGCGCTGGAGTGGAACATCCCATTGACCTGAGGAATCAAACTGTAAGAACACAGAAGAACAAAAGCAAGCCCGGGAACAGTACCGAACAGTTTTTTTGTATAGAAGAAACCTATCCCCAAAGACCCTGCTGATAACAAAATCCAGAACCAGCCGTTGACAACAGGGTTGCCACCACCCAGACGGTATACCGGATAATTGATATATGACCATAATGGCCCATGGAAAAGACCACTGGCGTTGGAACGGGGACCGATAAGCATGATTTTTTTGGCGTCAATTTCCCTAAGAAGAAGAAAATCCCTGGCTACGTCGTTAAAAAAGTGAATCTCTCCGTGTAAGACCGAATACGAACAGAAATAAATATTCACGGCAATTAAAATACCAATAATCACATAAACAATCTTTTTCATGCTGCTCAATTATACTATAAGGATTGTAAATAGAATAATCCGCTCTAATACATCAAATTACAAGCTCAGTAATTAATAAATACCAATTTGACCGTCTTAACTGATACATGTTGTGATTCTATGCTTGAGATGCAATTTCCGTTCGGATCATTTTCAGTCATTTAGCTTTATTCACACTCAGGATAGGTTATTTTACCCTCTTGACTTCGTATATTATTCGGAAGTATAACATTACTATCCCTATGATTATAAAAATAAATACTCCAGTTACGGTTAACCTACTTTTCAATCATAAAACCCGTACAGTAAATCCTACAGCACTGCTTTGGGAAGGAAAAAAATACCTTATCACAAAAATCGGTCTTCACCATACTTATCGGAACGGAAGAACGCTTCTCCATGTTTTTTCCGTTGAAACCCCCACTCTCTTCTTCCGTCTTGTCCTTGATACCGATTCTTTACATTGGCGGGTAGAGGAGATTTCCGATGGAGAGCCTAACTAGTCTTCCGTTTAATCCTAAAGAGCCAACCATTCTGCATATAGATCTCAATTCATGCTTCGCTACCGTGGAACAACAAGCCAATCCGAAACTCCGGGGAAAACCTATTGCTGTGGCTGCATATACGACGCCATCCGGCTGTATCATAGCACCGTCAATTGAAGCAAAAAAACTTGGAATTAAAGTCGGCATGAGAGTAAAAGACGGGAAAATGATTTATCCCAATCTTATTATCCTTCCACCTGATCCCTGGAAATATCGATCAATTCACCTATTATTCCGGAATCTTTTCAATCAATATACGGACCGGGTATATCCCAAGTCTATTGATGAATTTGTTCTTGATATAGAAGGGTTTCCCTGTCAGAAAAAGGGCATTGAAGAGGTGGCAAAAGAAATAAAGACAAGAATTAAACAGGAGATCGGAGAGTGGCTGACTGTATCAGTGGGTATTGGCCCGAACAGATTTCTTGCCAAAACAGCAGCAAGTCTTCATAAGCCAGACGGACTGGACAGAATCGACAGTAAAAATTTTCTTGACATATACGCTAAATTATACCTTATGGATCTTTGCGGAATAAAAACACAAAACACTGCCAGACTAAATAGAATGGGAATCTACACAGTGGTGGATTTTTACAAAACCCCTGTATGGAAGCTTAAAGCGGCTTTTGAGTCCATCAATGGTTATTATTGGTATGTACGACTTCATGGATGGGAAATTGACGATGTAGAATTTGCCAGACACAGTTTTGGGAATTCTTATGCCCTTCCTAATACTCTAACCACTCCTGAAGAACTTGCACCTCTTGTCATGAAATTGGTTGAGAAAACCGGAATCCGCATGCGGAGAGCAGGATATTGGGCAAAAGGAGTTCATCTTGTGATAGTCTATCGGGATTTGACATTTTGGCATAGAGGAAAAACTCTTCCTGATTTTGTATTCGATTCCCGGGATATTTATAAAAAAGCCTTTCATCTTCTTCTCCATTCGCCTTATCGGAAACCTGTTCGTGAACTTGCGGTTTCCTGTTTCAATCTGCAAGAATCACAATATGCCCAAATAAGTTTGTTGGAAGACACAGTAAGAAAAGAGCGTTTAGTGGAGGCAGTTGATAGAATCAATGAGAAATTTGGAGACTTTGTGATTACTCCGGGCAGGATGTTGGGTACCGACGATATAATTATAGACAGAGTATCATTTGAAAACATTCGGGAACTGGAGGATAAGGTTCTCGCAAGTTAATATGTGTGGAAGATATGGATTAATCCTGATACAAATATCAATATGCTCAAATCATTTATGAAACCATTTTCCTCAAACCTTATGACTGGATATAGAGTTGGGTTTGGGGTAAATAAAGGCATCATAGATTCAGCGGATTTGATTAAACCAGTTAGAGATTTGCCTAAGCAGCCAAGTCTATTTTGAACGGTTATACCCATCTTACTCAGGTTTGCAATCCCGATTTAATCGGGACTGATTAGACCTCCGATTCGGAGGTTTAGATGGGGCTATGCTGGAAAAACTTATTTCAAACCTGAGTTTTTTCAGTATACTCTCATCGATAATTATGTTTTGAATCAAGAGGTAGTAACTGTTCGAAATTTATAAGCATGTTCCTCATATTCTTCACAAATCAGAATAAGTTGGTTCTTAATATTAGTTTTAATAAGAAATTTCTCATGCTATTATAAATGGAAAGACCATACAGATTGATAAAAAAAGGAAATGAATAACATGCTTCAGAAAAATTATCTGGTAGTTTATTATTCCCATACAGGTAACACTGAAAGAATCGCAAATCTTATCTCAAAATATCTGGATTGTGACATTGAAAAAATTGAGGATATGAAGAAAAGGTCAGGCCCAATGGGATACGTCCTGGCCGGTCGGGATGGGCTTCTGAAAAAATTAACAAATATTGGAAACATTAAAAATGATCCTTCTTCCTACAAAACAATTATCATCGGAACACCAGTCTGGGTATCAGTCACTCCCGCTGTGAGAACCTATTTATCACTTTACGGAAATAAAATAAAAAACGCAGCTTTCTTTTGTACAATGGAAGGTTCTGGAGGAAAAAAGGCTTTTCAGGATATGGAAGTGGTTTATGGAAAAAAACCTATCAGTACTCTTGAAATTAAGTTAAACGAAATAGATAAAGATCAATTTGAGGAGAAGATAAAAGAATTTATCAGAAGAATAAAAACCCTAAAAAATTTATATTATTCCAAATAATCCTTCAGTTTTTTTGATCTTGACGGATGGCGAAGTTTCCTTAGGGCCTTTGCTTCAATTTGTCTTATTCTCTCTCTTGTTACTCCAAATTCCACACCCACTTCTTCAAGCGTCCTGGGTCTGCCATCCTCAAGACCAAATCTAAGAATAAGCACTCTTTTTTCCCTGTCTGATAAAGTTTGCAGAACTTCCTCCAGGTGCTCCTTTAATAGTTCTTTTGAAGCGGCATCATAAGGTGTGGGCTGAGTCGTATCCTGAATGAAATCACCCAGAAGCGAATCTTCGTCGTCCCCTACTGGAGTGGCCAGAGAAGTAGGCTCCTGGGATACTTTCATGATTTCCCGTACTTTAGCTACATCTACCTCCATAGCTTCAGCAACTTCCTCCGGTAGAGCTTCGCGTCCCAGATCCTGCATTAATTTTCTAGAAATTTTCAAGAACCTGTTTATCGTTTCTACCATATGCACCGGAATCCTTATTGTCCTTGCCTGATCGGCAATAGCTCTGGTTATAGCTTGCCTGATCCACCAGGTAGCATAGGTGGAGAACTTATAACCCTTTCGCCAGTCATATTTTTC
>PFMK01000066.1 GCA_002785215.1 Candidatus Gottesmanbacteria bacterium CG_4_10_14_0_8_um_filter_37_24
AGCAATAAAAATGGCAACAGGAGTATTTAAAAGAAACAAGCCGCATCTTAATATCGGAACTATCGGTCACGTAGATCATGGCAAGACTACTCTTACTTCTGCAATTACTCATGTATTAGCAAGTAAAGGACTTGCCAAAGCGCTAAAGTATGAAGAGATTGATAACGCTCCTGAAGAAAAAGCAAGGGGCGTTACTATTAATATTCACCATTCAGAATACGAAACGGAAAAAAGACATTATGCACATATTGACGCTCCGGGACATGCGGATTACATAAAGAACATGATTACAGGTGCTGCTCAGATGGATGGTGCCATACTGGTAGTTTCTGCGCCGGACGGACCAATGCCTCAGACAAGAGAACATATTCTCCTAGCAAAACAGGTTAATGTACCGGCTGTAGTAGTCTTTATGAATAAAGTGGATATGGTTTCAGATAAAGAACTTCTTGACCTTGTGGAAATGGAAGTAAGGGAACTTTTAACCAAATATGGTTTCCCAGGGGACAAAATTCCGGTAATAAGAGGAAGCGCTCTTAAAGCTCTTCAAGGTGATGCCGAGGCGGTTAAGTCCATCGAAGAGTTGGTAAAGACGGTAGATGAATATATTCCTGAACCCAAACGCGATACGGAAAAGCCGTTCCTTATGCCCATTGAGGATGTATTTTCCATCAAAGGCAGAGGGACAGTCGTGACGGGAAGAGTAGAAAGAGGGAAAGTAAAAGTTAATGAGGAAATAGAGATTGTGGGAATCAAAGCTACTCAAAAAACAGTAGTTACCGGTGTGGAAATGTTTAGAAAAACGCTTGATGAGGCAATTGCCGGAGATAACGTAGGTTTACTTCTTAGAGGTGTCGAAAAGGATCAGGTGGAAAGGGGACAAGTTATCGCAAAGCCCGGATCGATTACTCCTCATACGGAATTTGAGGCAGAGATTTATATTCTCACAAAGGAAGAAGGAGGGCGTCATTCGCCATTTTTCACTGGTTACAGACCTCAATTTTATATTAAAACAACAGATATTACCGGTGAGGTAACACTTCCAAAAGGTGTAGAAATGGTGATGCCAGGTGATAAGACAAAAATGACGGCAAAACTGATAGTTTCAGTTGCGCTTGAAGAGGGACAAAGGTTTGCTATAAGAGAAGGTGGTCATACTGTTGGAGCCGGAGTGATATCCAAAATAATAAAATAAGGTAGTTTGATATTAAGATTTATCATATTCAAGAGAATATTTTTACCGTCAGTCTAACTGAAAGTAACCTATTCACTTGTGTGAGTAAATAGAAAAGAAGATAAATGCCAAAAGGTAGAATTCGTGTACGTTTAAAAGCATATGATGGCAGGATCATTGACGATTCATGCCAAAAAATACTTGATACGGCCGTAAGGACAGGTGCTCGTGTTGTGGGTCCTATACCGCTTCCAACTGGCAAAAAGCATTTTTCCGTTCAACGTTCACCTTTTACGGATAAGGACAGTAGGGAAGATTTCATGATTAAAATTCATAAAAGGCTTATTGATATCATTGAACCGACAGATAAAACAATTGACTCACTAATGCATTTGGAATTGCCAGCAGGTGTTGATATAGCGATAAAAATGTAAACCTATCGGTTTGCAATTTTTTGTCTTTAATTTATAATAAATGTTAATGATGCTATTTATTAAAGGCATAACTTAAATACGATACGGATTTTGGGTAAGTTTTCCTAGCCCCAAGCCGGGGCTAATTTTTTTATGATAAAAGCAATATTAGGAACAAAAATATCACAGTCCCAGGGTTTTACCTCTGATGGTGAAAGAATACCTATTACCCGGATAATGGTTGGTCCATGTTGGGTAATTGATATAAAGAGAAAAGAAAAGGCAGGATATGACGCGATTTGCCTTGGTTTAGGTGAGAAACGGATTAATTTAGTAAATAAGCCAATTATGGGAATATTAAAAAAAGCGGGACTGGAAAAAAATCCACCCCGTTTTTTTCGTGAAATAAGAGTGAGAGACAATAATGTTTTTGAAGAAGGAAAATATAAAGTCGGGGAGAAATTGAAAGTGACTGATATTTTTTCCGTAGGTGATGATGTGGTAGTTACAGGAACGTCTAAAGGCAAAGGTTTCCAGGGTGTAGTAAAAAGGCATCATTTTAGAGGGGGTCCTCGGACGCATGGACAGTCAGACAGAGAGAGAGCTCCGGGATCCATTGGGCAAACAACTACACCGGGAAGGGTATACAAAGGTAAACGAATGGCAGGAAGAATGGGAGGAAATAAAATTACGGTAAAAGGATTAAAAGTAGTATCTATGGATACGGAAAATAACATTATGACATTACGCGGTTTGGTGCCTGGATACAGGAATTCTTTACTGATTATCAAGGAGCGATGAAATTTTAATTATGACTGTTAAGAAAAAAACTCAAAAAGGAAAAAGAGCCCAAAAAAATCTGGAAACAGACGTTTTTAATATGAACGGTGAATCAATCGGAAAAGTCAGATTACCGCCTGAAATCTTCAATGCAAAAATAAATCCATTGTTGATGGCTCAAGCAGTAAGGGTATTTTTGGCAAATAAAAGATCCGGTACCCATGCCGTAAAGACCCGGTCTCAAGTTCGCGGCTCTACAAGGAAAATATATAGACAAAAAGGAACTGGGCGGGCCAGACATGGAGATGTAAAAGCGCCGATATTTATCGGTGGAGGTGTGGCGCATGGACCTCATCCGAAAGACTATTCTTTAGATATGCCAAGAAAGATGAGGCGAATGGCTCTTTTTTCGGCTTTGTCAGATAAATTTAATGAAGGGAAACTTAAGGTAATAAATAATTTAAATGAGCTTCCTTCAAAAACCAGGAATCTGGTTGATACTATTACCAAGCTTAAAATAGTTTATAAAAATAAAAAGAACTTTCCCAAAGTTCTTTTAATTATGGATCAAAAGAAAGATAATGTTATTCTGGCTGGCAGGAATATTGAGAACCTGACTCTTATTCACGCCTCATTATTGAATACATATGAGGTTATGGTAAATAGTGAATTGATTATTATGAAAGATGCGATTGAACAGCTGATTGGTACATTCCTGAAAAAAAACAGTAAAAAAGACAAAGACACGAAAATTGAAACAAACAAAGAAAAAAAGATTGATGTAAAATCACTAAAAACCATAGAAGTAAAAGCAAAAGATAACAAAAAGCAAAAAAGTGGAACGGTGAAAAAAAGAGTTAAAAATACCAATACCTTAAAAACAGAAAGACCAAATAAAGTATGACAAAATATATCATAAAAAAACCGGTGATTACCGAAAAATCGCTTGATGACGCAGCAAGAGGAGAATTTACATTTGAAGTAGATAAATCCTGCAATAAACAACAAGCAAGAAAAGCGATTGAGGAAATGTTTAAGGTCCATGTAATAAAAACAACCTCAGTTATTATCAAAGGGAAATATAAGAAAGCAGGGAAAAAAAGAATTAATACAAAAAGACCTGATAAAAAAAAGATTAGAGTGAAATTAAAATCAGGTGAAAAAATTGATTTATTTGAAGTAGGGCAAACAAAATGAGAGATATTACCAAAACAAAACCGGAAAAACATCTGATTGGGATTTTACCTAGTAAAGCAGGCAGATCAAATACAGGTTCAATTACAGCAAGACATAGAGGTGGAAGAGAGAAAAGATTTTACAGATCAATTGATTTCAAAAGAAATAAGTTGAATATTGCTGGAGAAATATTGGCTTTTGAATATGATCCCAACAGGAATGTACAAATAGCTCTTGTTATGTATAAAGACGGAGAGAAAAGATATATACTGGCGCCTTTGGGTCTTTCAGTAGGTGATAAGATTATGTCCGGCATAGAGGTGGAAGTAAAAATAGGTAACAGTATGCCCTTGAAAAATGTTCCGGTCGGTACACCTATACATAATATTGAACTTCATCCGGGAAAAGGTGGGCAACTGGTAAGGAGTGCAGGAGGTATGGCGGTAATTCTGGCGAAAGAGGGAGGGTTTGCCCAAATTAAATTCCCTTCAAGCGAAGTAAGGATGATAAGAGAGATATGTTTTGCTACAATTGGTCAATTAGCTAACAAAGAGTGGAAAGACACACCACTTGGAAAGGCAGGTAAATCAAGACATAGAGGTATAAGACCAAAAGTCAGAGGAACAGCTCAGCACCCCAATTCGCATCCGCATGGCGGCGGTGAGGGAAGAAGTGGAGTAGGTTTAAAACAACCGAAAACTCCATGGGGAAAACCGGCTAGGGGTTTAATAACTCGTAACAGACATAAATATAGCAACAGATATATTATTAAAAAAAGAAGTTGAGAAGGTAAAAATATGTCAAGATCCAGTAAAAAGGGGCCGTATATTGATACAAAATTATTGAAAAAAGTATTGAACCAAAAACAATCTGGACAGAACAATCCGATAAAAACCTGGTCCAGAGGCTCACAAATTTCTCCGGATTTTGTAGGTCATAAACTGGCGGTTTATAACGGGAAAAATTTTATAGAGATTTTCGTGAATGAATCGATGGTCGGTCATAGATTGGGTGAATTTTCACCAACTAGAACTTTTAGAGGTCACGGTCAGGTAACGAAGAGAATATTAGAAAAGACATAATAATTATGAAATCTACAGCAAGTATTAAATATTTAAGAATATCTTCAAAGAAAATAAAAACTCTTGGGAAGATGGTAGTAGGTCTTCCTCCGCAGGAAGCTATTGACCGGCTTGTTTTTTCAGGAACAAAAGCAGGAAGAATTTTATCGAAGGTCATTCAGTCTGCATATTCTAATTCCGTAAATAATTTGAGAATGAATACCGCAAAGCTGAAAATAAAATCGGTCATGGTAAATAAGGGACCGATGTTTAAAAGATGGAATCCGGTATCAAGAGGAATAGCACATTCGATCAAGAAACGCACGAGTCATATAAAAATTCAGATTGAAGAGGTTGATAAATTAAACATTAAAAAGAAAGAAATTAATTCTGAAAAGGAAAAAGTAATACAAAAAGAATTAAAGAAATAATATCTATATGGGTATCTTAAGAAGTCGAAAATTTATTTTAAATGGAATTAATAGATTAGAAAGGAGACAGCGTGGGTCATAAAGTCAATCCAAAGGGTTTCCGTTTGGGTCCTTTATATACATGGGATTCTCGCTGGTTTGTCGGGAATAAAGATTACAAGGTGTTTGTGCTGGAGGATGTAAAAATCAGACAATCATTATTAAAGAAGCTGCAACCAGCAGGAGTGACAAAAATAGAGATAGAACGGTCGATAAATAAAATTAATATTATTATCAATGTTGTTCGACCGGGAATGGTGATAGGCAGAGGGGGTCAAGGATTGGAAGAACTGAAAAAGTTTATCCAAGAGCTTATAATAAATCATCGAAAAGCAGAAAAAATATATGATAAGAAGTTAAATCTAAAACTGGATTTAAAGGTGGAACCGGTGAAGAATCCAAATCTATCTGCATATTTTATTGCCATTCAGATTGCAGAACAATTAGCCAAAAGGATGCCACATAAGAGGGTAGTTGGGTACGCGGTAGAGAAAATAATGAATGCAGGTGCTAAGGGTGTGAAGATCATGTTAGCCGGTCGTATCGCAGGTGCAGAAATATCGAGACGAGAAACATTTAAGAGAGGTTCGATTCCTTTATCAACGATAAGAGAAGATATCGATTTTGTGGCGTTACCGTCTTTAACTAAATCCGGTTATATCGGTGTTAAAGTATGGATATGCAAATAGGATTAAATAACAAATAAATTTAAAACTGTAATAAAAATATTATGCTAGTTCCAAAAAGAGCAAAACACAGAAAACAATTTAGAGGAAAAATGAGAGGAAACGCAACAAGAGGGACAACGTTGGTTTTTGGGGAATATGGTTTGAAATCTCTGACATCCGGATGGTTGACCACAAAACAAATTGAGGCAGGAAGAAAAGTGTTAACAAGGTATACCCAAAAGGGAGGCAGGGTTTGGATAAGAATTTTTTCAGATAAACCAATATCTGATAAACCGCCTGAAGTCAGAATGGGAGGAGGAAAGGGAGATGTTGTAGATTATGTTGCCGTGATAAAACCTGGGAGAATTATATATGAAATGGGAGGTATTAGTGAGGAATTGGCAAAAGAAGCGATTGATAAAGCATCGAAAAAATTATCTATTAAAGGGAAATTTGTGAAAAGAAGCGAGAGATAATAAATATGAAAAAGAAGGAGATAAGAGAGTTATCGTCAAAAACCATAAATGATCTAATAGTTACTTGTAATGCAATTAAGAAGGAAATTGCAAAAATAATCATCGAAAGAAAAACCGGAAAACAAAAGAATGTCTCAATCATCCGAGAAAAAAGAAAAGAAATTGCACGCATATTAACAGTTATCCGTCAAAAGGAGTTAATAAAAAAATGAAAGCAATAATAGGTACGATTGTTTCGACTAAAATGAAAAATACAGTTATTGTTGACGTTCCTAGACAAAGATTTCACCCGCTTTATAAAAAAATCATGAGAAGAAGTAGTAGGTATAAAGCGCATAACCAAAATATCGAGCTTAAAGTCGGGGATAAGGTAAAAATAGGTTCGTGTAAACCAATTTCCAAAGAAAAACATTTTAGAGTATTAGAAAAAATAGATTCTAAATAATTATATGATACAATTAAGAACTCTTGTTAATGCAGCAGATAATTCAGGAGCTTATGTCCTTTCCGTTATTCAGGTGCACGGGAAAGGTAACAGGAAACATGCCTATTTGGGAGATGTGGTAACATGTGTAGTGAAAAAAGCCGATCCATTGGGAACAGTAAAAACACATGAAATGGTAAAAGCAGTAATAATAAGAACAAAAAAAGAGAAAAGAAGAAGCGACGGGTCATATATCCGGTTTGATGATAATGCAGTCGTTATAATAGATACTCCAAAAGATAAGAATCCCAGGGGTACAAGAGTATTCGGTCCTGTAGCCAGGGAATTAAAGGATTTGGGATTTAATAAAATAGTATCGATGGCTACGGAGGTATATTAAGAACAATATGAAATTAAAAAAAGGAGATGAGGTTATCATCAGTATTGGTAAAGATCGGGGTAAGAAAGGTAAAATTGAGAAGATATACCCTGAAAAAAATTCGGTTTTATTACCCAATCTTAATGTTTTTAAAAGGCATGTAAAAAAAAGGGATGAAAAAAACCAGGGAGGAATAATAAGTTTCAGTAAACCCCTGGATGTTTCAAAAGTAATGTTTGTATGTCCAAAATGCAGCAAGCAGACGAGATTGGGTTATACTGTCAAGAAAAATGAAAAGATTCGGATCTGTAAAAAATGTAAAACAGGAGTATGAAAGACTTATGATAGGCTCAAATTTATATAAATATTATTCAGAAGAAATTAAGACGAAATTACAAAGTGAGCTAAAGATAAAAAATTCTATGGCTACACCGAGGCTTCTTAAGATCGTTGTAAATGTAGGCCTAGGGGAAGCACTCATAAATAAGAACGCGATCGAGAATATGAGTCGTCAACTCATGGTTATTACCGGTCAGAAGCCAGTAATTACCTATGCTAAAAGAGATATTTCCACATTTAAACTGAGAAAGGGTGACGCTATCGGGTTAAAAATCACACTCAGAGGAATAAGAATGTATGATTTTTATGAAAAACTGGTAAAAATAGTCTTACCTCGGATTAGAGATTTTCGGGGAATAAATAGTTCAAGCATAGACGAAAAAGGTAATTTTACTTTAGGTTTAAAAGAACAAATAGTATTTCCGGAGATTGAATACGGTCAGATAGATAAGGTAAGAGGTCTTGAAATTACTATCATGACTAATGCTAGAAATAAAGAACAAGCTCTAAAATTGATGGAAATGCTTGGGATGCCGTTTAAAAAAACTTAATAAAGTCGAATTTATTGAATATTGCATAATTTATGGCAAAAGTATCAGATATAATAAAATTTCGTAAAAACCAAAAATTTACGGTTCGCAACAGGAACAGGTGTAGCTTGTGTGGAAGAAGTAGAGGTTATATGAGAAAATTTGGTTTGTGCAGACTATGTTTCAGAGAATTGGCTCATAAGGGTAATTTACCTGGAGTAATTAAAGCAAGTTGGTAAAGTTAATAATATTTATAATTAATATTATATGTTGACGGATTCGATTTCTGATTTCATAATACAAATAAAAAATGGCTATATGGCACATAAGGACGAAATAATTGCCCCATCTTCGAATAATAAGGAAGCGATATCGAGAATATTATCTAAATATGGTTATATTGGGAAAATTGATATTCTAAAAGAATCCAAAAATATGAAGAAAATAAAAGTTGAGTTATTATATAAAAACCTGATTCCTCAACTGACAAACATAGTAAGAATTAGTAAACCGGGCAAAAAAGTGTACGTCAAAGCTAGTAAGATACATAAGGTAATCGGTGGAATGGGTGATACAATTATTACGACTCCTATGGGTATGTTGAGTGGGAAAGAGGCTAAAAGAAAAGGAGTTGGAGGAGAATTAATTTGTAAATTTTGGTAATTATATATGTCAAGAATCGGAAAAAAACCAATTATTATTGAGCCAGATATTCAAATATCAATTAATAATGAAGTTGTGAATATCTCAGGTAGTAAAGGTGGAATGGATGTAAAAATTCCAAGAGGAGTATCCTTAGAAAAAAAAGAAAACCAGTTATTGGTGGTCATAAAAAATAACCATGATAACAATCTGCAAGGATTGACAAGAAGTCTGATCCAAAATGCAGTCAAAGGAGTAAAGTCAGGATGGACAAAGCAATTGGAAATGGTAGGTGTGGGTTACAGATCCGATACAGACGGAATGAGTATAAATCTTCATGTAGGTTTTTCTCATGTCGTAAAGATACAAGCACCAAAAGGGATAAGTTTTCAAGTGACAGAGAATAAAATTACTGTTTCAGGAATTGATAAATATTTAGTAGGTGAAGTAGCTGCTTCAATAAGAAGGGTAAGACCACCAGAACCGTATAAAGGTAAGGGTATTAAGTACATGGGTGAACATATCAGGAAGAAGCTTGGAAAGGCTGCAAAAGCCGTTGGAGGGGCGGGTACAGGAGCGAAATAAATATTAAATAGATAAATATGAAAAATAAAAAATTATTAAAAAAAGAATTAAGAAAAAAAAGAATAAGATCAAAAATTCAGGGAAGTGATAAAAAACCCAGACTTAGTGTTTATCGATCCAGTAAACATATTTATGCTCAGGTTATCAATGATTCAAAAAGTGAGACGTTGGTATCTGTAAATGATCGTGAAGTAAAAGATGAAAAAAAGAGATCAAAGATGGAAATTGCTTTAGAATCAGGTAAAATTATTGCCCAAAAGGCTATAAAACAAAAAATTCACGAAGTTGTTTTTGATAGAAATGGTAATAAATATCATGGAAGAGTGAAAGCATTAGCAGAAGGAGCAAGAGAAGGAGGGCTTAAATTTTAATGACATATTCTAATGATGATATACTAGAAAAAGTAATTCGGGTTAACAGAGTCTCCAAAAAAACCACAGGAGGTAATAGAATCGGGTTTTCCGTGTTAATTGTGGTTGGCGACAGGAAAGGTAGGGTAGGAGTTGGACTGGGTAAAGCAGCAGATGTATCCTCTGCAGTGAAAAAGGGATCAGCTTACGCACGAAAACACATGATTAGCGTTCCTATGGTAAATACGACAATTCCCCATGAGGTGAGGGTTAAAAAGGGAGCTGCAAAAATTATTCTTAAACCCGCACCGGGAGGAACAGGAATTCGTGCAGGTGGTGCAGTAAGAGCTGTAGTGGAAGCTGCAGGGATAAAAGATATTGTATCGAAAATATTAGGGACAGATAATAAAGCATCTAATGTGTACGCAACTCTTAAAGCATTACAAAATTTAAGAATTTATGATAAAAATAAATAATCTTCCTAAAATTACAAAAAAAGCAAATAAAAGGATTGGTAGGGGACATGGAAGCGGAAAAGTTAAAACAAGTGGACGGGGAACGAAAGGACAAAAATCAAGAGGATCGATTTCGAAAAGACTGGGATTTGCCGGTGCTTCGTTGATAAAAAGGTTACCTCTTTATAGAGGTAAATATCGCAATAAACCAATTAGGAAAAAAGCGCTCGTGGTGAACTTGAAATATCTGAACCACTTACCGAAAAACACCATAGTTGATATAGGCGTGCTTGATAAATTCCATATAATCGATGGTAGTGACGCAAAAAAATATGGAGTGAAAATACTTGGAGATGGAGAGATTACTGTTCCTTTGACAATAAAAATTTCCTGTTCCAAAGGAGCTGTAAAGAAAATCGAAAAAGCTGGGGGAAAAGTTGTAGCGGAATAGGAGATAGGAAATCTTCTGATAATTAATTTTTATGATGAACAGATACATAAAATCTATTCAACAGGCGTTCAAAACTCCTGAACTAAAAAGAAAACTAATTTTTACCGCATTGATTTTTCTAGTTTTCCGTCTTTTTGCCCATATTCCACTTCCAGGAGTTAATGTTTTAAAACTAAGAGCGCTTTTCGCTCAAAGTGAATTTTTAGGACTTCTGGATATATTTTCCGGAGGAACTTTGGTAAATTTTTCAATCATGGCAGTGGGATTAAATCCTTACATCAACGCATCGATAATCCTGCAACTTCTTACGATGGTTTTTCCGAAATTAGAAGCATTATCCAAAGAAGGAGAATTTGGAAGAGAAAAAATTAACCAATATACCAGATTTATAAGTGTTCCACTTGCGGCATTTCAATCATTTGGAATGTATGTTTTATTGAGGAATCAGGGTATCATTGAAAACCTTCCGATTCTTACTCTTCTTTCCATGATTTTGACCATGACGGCTGGAACTGTACTTCTGATGTGGTTAGGTGAACTTATATCAGAGTTTGGGATAGGTAACGGTATTTCACTTCTTATTTTTGCGGGAATCGTAGGCAGGTTGCCGGTATCATTTGGTCAGACTATTACTATTATTGATCAGGCATTATTAATGAATGTAATAATATTTATTCTCTTAGGCTTGACAGTTATAGCAAGTATAGTATTCATAAATGAAGCAGTACGGCAAGTACCTGTGAATTACGCTAGAAGAATAAGGGGAAATAAAATGTACGGAGGGTCTTCCACATATATACCACTACGACTTAACCAAGCTGGTGTAATTCCGATTATCTTTGCAGTATCACTTGTATTATTGCCACAACTTATTGGTAGGTTTGTAGAACAGATACCGAATCAAACGATTGTAAACATAGCCAAATTTTTTGTATCGGCTTTCAATACAGAAGGAATAATATATAATTTTACATATTTTATCCTGGTAATAGGATTTACCTATTTCTATACAGCAGTTACTTTCAATCCGCAGAAAATAGCTTCAGAAATCCAAAAATACGGTGGTTTCATACCCGGGATACGACCGGGGACTCCTACTGCAAATTATTTAAATTTCATACTTACAAGAATTACCCTTGCGGGTGCATTATTCTTAGGCCTAATTGCGATCCTGCCATCATTAGTCAAAGGAGTGACTGGAATATCAGCGCTTACTATTGGAGGAACGAGTATTCTGATAGTTGTATCAGTAGTGCTGGAGACGGTAAAGCAAATTGAAGCTCAACTGGTAATGAGAAATTATGATGGGTTTTTAAAAGAATAGAACAAATTTAGCTACAATTTATGTATTTAATTGTATATGG
>PFMK01000032.1 GCA_002785215.1 Candidatus Gottesmanbacteria bacterium CG_4_10_14_0_8_um_filter_37_24
TCACTTGGCTTTCTCCGGATAATTAACCTTTTCCCAAAAGCATACCCTTACCTGGTTATCTTTTCAGACTAATACGCAACAGGTCTAATTTTGACGACAGTATGCTCACTATAAGTCTTTATGTGAAAGTATAGTTCGTGTTTTTGTCCTAGATATCAGGGAAGAGCTTTTCTTTATCAATGATGAGAAGATTTTAATTAGCACTTATACATATTTGATTGCTAAGAGACGGTATGTTTTACTTTGGGGCTTTACAACAACATATTTCCCTATAACTAACATTCGTCTTGACTAATTTCTGAGGATCTTAATCATTTGTCTCTTTGTTTATTATCTTTTTCCGCAATATATCTCGGATGTTTGCGGTAGTTTATCAGTCGGACGTATCGAAATATAGGTTACTCGTATTTTTTTTATTCTTCTTATCTTCGTCTCATTTTTAAGATCAATTTATAACAAAACCCTGCATAACCATTCACACTACTATATATTATTTCAGATAAAACTGCAAATTGAAAAAGCATAAAATTTAATAATCGTCAGTCTTAATTGAAAAATACTATTTTTTCCTTTCCACGCTAGGAGAGTACCGCGTCCGTGTCAGAAGCGGTGGCCTGTCAAGGAGCGTTTTTCCCGCATTTGGGCAATATAATCATTTGTTAATCCCATCTTAACGGTCTTGACTCATTATCAAATAAAGTACAAAATATAACCATGAGAAGGCAAAACATATTACTAATTCTTGGCTTGTTGATTTCCGTTGTTATTATATTCCTCTCTGTTTTATTGGCAATATCCAGAACCTCGTGGTTTGGACACGCTCAGGAACCCACCAGAATTGGTTCCTTGTCTCTGGAAAACTCTTATCTGTTTGCTTCTCCTATAAGCGCATATTCAGATGGAGAAACGATTGTTAGGATAACTGTATTTCTCCTGGACGATAAAGGATTGGGAGTATCCGGCCAAAATGTGGTTTTGAAAATAGCAAGCGGGTCTTTGAATATAAACAAGATACAACCTCTTACCGACAGTTTTGGCAGAGCTATTTTCGATTTGACTTCCACCGTCTCAGGAGATTATAAAGTAAGCGCTGATATTTCAGGTGTAACCTTACCTCAAGAGGTTTCAATCTCTTTTCTTTGAGCCGGTACAGTAGTATCCTTGCTTTTTTGTTTTTGAGTTCCCAGATAAGGAAAAGATAAAGCATTAGAAGTATGATCAGGATTGTCAAAATTTTTGGTAAGGTATACAGAAGGAAATAACCAATAAATGACCCGATGGAAAAGACTAGGGTGTGACTTTTTAACGATGGGGCATCTTCATATATTGTTTTGGCAAAAAACCGGTAGGCAGTAGCTCGGGAGGTGGGTAGAGTGAAGCTAAAATTGCCTTTCACATCTGAGTTAGTGCGAAGAAAAGGTAGGCTGGTTGCTTCAACGGTAGGATAAAAAAACTTGGCCACTTTTTTCTCAATTTCTTTTGACAGACTGCTAGCTGGTACTTCAAAAAATGAAACGACCACTTCCTTTTCAGGGACTGTTTGTCCGGAGGCAAACGCTTTCTGGTTTTGCCAAATACCTCCTCCAGTGAAAGATATGGTTGGAGCAAGGATAAGAGGTCCGATTTCAGTCGGCTTGTCTGTTTCCGGTATTGTGACACATAGGGGGAAACTGCTTCTTCTTTCAGAGTCTATGGAGGATACACAAATTTCTTTGGCTTCATTTGAAATCTGGACATCGTTAAGTATGAAATACCCATATCTATCTGTAGTGGTTTGGGCGAAAACTCTAACTGATTCAGCTTGGACGATAGAATTGGGGGAGGTGTAGCCGTAAATTCTCAAGCTGAATTTCCCCGGTATTGAGGCAAATATTTTGGCTGCAGCCCCGCTTTCCCGGGCAAATATCTGCGTCGGTACATATGATATATAAAGATATAGAAATAGTATAATAAGATATATATATTTTGGGGTTTTCACTTTTTTATTTTTTCCTTCTTTTTTTAATTATTAATATTGTCATAACTAATACTAATAGTATCACACATGCGATTTTCCAGGGAAGAGCATAAAAGACCTTAGAACCGCTTACTACGATGTTTCCTTCATCAAGTGTGAATTTTACTTCAAGCTGGTATTTCCCCAGGAAAAAACCGGGTAGATTTAAGGTCTTGTTTTCTAAAGAAAACGGTGTAAGGTTTTTTTCAAAAAGAATGCGTTTCTGACCGGAGAGGAGGATATTTGGAGCAATATCAAAACTGGCTTTACCTATAGGGCCGGTGAGATTAATCTGACCGATGGGACGGAAAAATGAAGCGCCTGTATTTTTAATTTCGATAATTGCATTAAGCGCATCAAATGAATCCAGGATTTTAGGAAGATCAAATTTAGTAATCTGTGCAGAGCGGTTCAGCATACCCGTGGAAGTGACACTGATAAGAAGGATGCTGCCTATATTTTGCCTGATGGCTGATTGGGAAATGTTGGCAGGCGGGTTGGGCGTGGAGGAAAAAAGCAAGATCCGGTAATAGTCCTTTTCTTCCAGATCCTTTGGCGGATTTACTCTTAGAATATATTGTTTTTCAGCGCCCGTATTCAGGAGAAGAGGCGTATCGAAAGATACATCCTGATTTATCAAGCTTATCCATTCATCCCTCTTAAAATCAGGATTAGACTTAATCCCGTTTTCATCCAGCTCCACAAGTTTGGGCGTCAGAATAATCGGGTCACCGCTATTAACCACTTTATAAACCTGCGTGATGGATTTACCGGGTTTTATAATCACTTCCAGTAGCGGGGGGCTTATAGACAGAGACATAGTTTGGGCTATAGCTCCCTTTGTTGAGGTTAATAAAAAGAAAAAAAACAGGGGAAATACCAGTGGCAATAATCCTGTCTTAAAGCTAAAAAAAGATGATAATCCGGTATTTTTATAGATCATATCCCTGCAAGAGCTGAGAAAGTTAATACATTCCGGTATTGTCCTACAGGCTGTTGGGGTGAGACGTTCAGTCTCAATTTCATTTCCGCCTGGTCAGTGACTTTTCTGGCTTTTGTTTCCATGATTACCGCAGAGAGTTCATTCCTCCTTGAAGCCGGGAACGGACGGAAGTAGGAAGCATTGGAGTAGTCCTGCGGAACCGTACGTCCGCTCATTCTGTAACCAAATCCGTAAGTGGTATTTCCGGTCCATTTACCGGCTTTTATAATAGTGCAAATGGTATCTTCGATACATGCTAAATCAGGAATTTCTGCGCCGGCAGTTGTAGACAGGGGTTGATTTTCGTTTGCCTTCACCAGATATCCCGGAACGTCTCCATTTTTGATGGTAATCTGGATTGATTTTTCCATTGGACTATTTGCCGTGAGAGCGCCAAAGTCTACAGTAGTGGGGGATACGGAGAAGGAAAAAATTTGTCCGGCTGCACTGTTCAGGAAACCGGCGTTTATGATATATCCTTTGGATGCGAAAACTCCCGCCGCAGTTTGTCCGACCACGTCAGACAGTTTGAAATTGGTCGACGATTTGTTGCCGGAGGTCATGTTGAAATTCCCGCTTTGGATTTTAAAGTTGGATGAGTTCATGTCCTGGGCGCGTGCCAGCGGGGAACAAACAAATATTATAAATAATAAGATTGAGACAAAAGATAACTTTCTAATTATCTTGGTTAAATTCTTCATATCGTTTCCTTTTCCATTTCCTCCTCTACCAGTTCTTCCTCCAGTTCTTCGACTTTGTTTGATAGGTTTTTTATCTCTTTTTTCTGGTTTTGTACCTTTTGATATATTTTCCCGAAAAACACTGCCAGGGGAGTAATCAGAGGAAAAGCAGCCAGTTCCAGGTATTGAAAATAAGAGGTATTTTTATTACCGGAAGCAAGATAAAAGACGACCAGCATAACAGACAGGAGCAAGGGAATGACTGGTTCCAGGAGAAGTGAAAGTTCAAAAAGGAGAATGTAGTTGAGGAAAAAAAGAGGTGACGAAATGCCTCCGTTGGTACTGGAGATAAGAAGTACAGCCATAGTGGAGATGGTGCTTTCCGCCAGTTTGTAGGACACGGGCTTCAGAATCCGATGGGTAACAATCAGCGTCAGAAGAAGTACGGCAGTAAGCTGTAGGGAGTAATAGTTTAAATCCGGATCAGTGATCCAGAAAAAGGTGATGGTTACAGCTGTAAGAAGTATCAGGCTATGGATGATGACTTTCTTGTTCATAAAAAAAGTATATACCCATCTTGCTCAGGTTTGCAATCCATAAGGTTGCAATCGCTGACTCGTCTCGCTGACCTGTCCGCCGTAGTCTTGACGCAGGTGGAAGCTACTGCGAAGCGGGTTAGACCTCCGATTTGGAGGTTTAGAGGGGTTTATGCTGGAAAATTTATTTCAAATCTGAGTTTTTTCAGTACAACATGGAGAAGGAAAGCAGGGTAATAGTATTTTTAGCTACTCTGCATGGAGAGAAATTCACTTAGCGTAAGGTCGCCCATAGATGATGGTTCGCTTAAGCGGGATTTCCGCGTAACGAAAGGGGGAGTGGCTGGAAGTAATCCGCTTCTATCACCTTCTGACCCAAGAGGTCCCGGGAAGATAATACTTACAGTTTCAGGTTTATGAGCTGCGGGAATAGTTGGTTGTTCCATAATTTTTTTCTTTGTATGCAGTGTGAAAGTATAACAAATGGCGTAGGCAGATTACAACTTGCAATAATTATCAGTTGATTTCTTTCCTATTTTCCGGTATAAACAATCCATACAGTTATCATAAGCAACCTACGTGGCTTAGATAACTTCTCTTTATGATTGTTAAAAAACTCGACCCATTATCATTTGAAAAAAAGTGGCAAAAGATCTGGGAAGAGGAGGGTATTTACCAGCCGGATCTGGCGGGCGCAGGTAAACCTTTTTACAACTTGATGATGTTCCCTTACCCTTCAGCAGAAGGTCTTCACGTGGGGAATATGTATGCCTTTACCGGGGTGGATATCTTCGGCCGTTTTATGCGGATGAAAGGATACGACGTGTTTGAACCAATAGGACTTGACGGGTTTGGTATACATAGTGAAAATTATGCTTTGAAAATCGGTAAACATCCGGCCGAGCAGGCTAAGGTAAGCGAAAAGAATTTCTACAGGCAGCTGAAATCAATCGGCAATGGTTTTGCCTGGAAAAACCGGTTGGAGACTTACGATCCGGATTATTACCGGTGGACCCAGTGGCTTTTCGTCCAGATGTTTAAAAACGGATTGGCCTACAAAAAGAAATCCCCTGTAAACTTTTGTCCTTCATGCAAAACTGTTCTTTCTGATGAGCAGGTGATTGACGGGATGTGCGAAAGATGCAAGTCGGAGGTAGTAAAAAAACAGATGGAGCAATGGTTCTTCCGTATCACCAGATACGCCGGGAAATTATTGCAGAATACTTTTAAGCAGTCTTTCAAGTGGAGTGATAAAGTAAAAATCGGTCAGAGAAATTGGATAGGGAAAAAGGAAGGAATTAATATAAATTATCCTATTATTGCGGGTCCTGTCTCTCAGGAATCCCAAACTACAGTAGACGAAATTATTTGTTTCACCACACGTCCCGACACCAATTTCGGGGCTACCTTTGTGGTGATTGCACCGGAACACCCTTTTGCAGAGAGACTTCTGTCAGATAATTCACTTAAGCTTCCTAAGTTACTTAAGTCACATATCTTTGACTACGTAGCAACATCCAGAAAGAAAACTTCCCAGGAACGTATCGCCGAGGGGAGAGAGAAAACCGGTGTCTTTACAGGTTTCTACTGTGTAAACCAGCTGACGGGTTACAAAATGCCCCTCTATATCTCTGATTTTGTCCTCATGGAATTCGGGACAGGGGCTGTGGTAGGGGTACCGGGACATGACAAGCGGGATTTCGAGTTTGCCAAAAAATTCAATTTACCGGTTGTCAGAGTAGTAATCGGGTCGGATAATGACAATTCAAAGATAGAGAAAATTGGACAAGTGCAAGAGGATGAAGGAAAGATGGTTAACTCGGGATTTCTTGACGGCTTGGATATTCACAAGGCTACTGAGAAAATGATGGATTTCCTTACGGAAAAAGGTTGGGGGAAGAGAGTGACGACATACAGGCTTCGCGACTGGTGCATCTCAAGACAAAGATATTGGGGAGCACCTATACCGATGATTTATTGCCAGAAATGCGCTTCTGAAGAAAAATCTTGGTTTTCAGCAGAAGAAGCAGAACAAAATAAAATTCGAAACACGAAACACGAAACACGAAACAAATTCAAAAAGCAAAATTCAAATGATCAAAATAATTTCGGATTTCGGATTTCGGATTTCGGATTTCCCGATAGGATGGCAGGCTGGTTTCCTGTTCCTGAAAAGGACCTTCCGGTATTGTTGCCTGATCTTTCCGATTGGAAACCGGAGGGGACAGGGAAAGGACCATTGGCCAAGGTTCAATCTTTTGTGACAGCCAAATGTCCCCACTGTGGGGGCGAGGCGCAAAGAGAGACGGATGTCTGTGACACATTCCTTGATAGCTCATGGTATTTTTTGAGATACCCGAGTATTAAAATTCAAAAGTCAAAATTCAAAAGTCAAAATTTCAATTCAAAATTAAAAAGTGAGAAGAATGAAATCACGAACAATCTGCCATGGGATAAGGAAATAACAAAGAAATGGCTTCCTGTCTCCATGTACATCGGCGGGGCAGAGCACACGGTACTGCACCTTTTGTATTCTCGCTTTATCACCATGGCTATGCACGATTTTGGGTTCTTGGATTTCGAGGAGCCGTACAGACAGTTTTATGCGCACGGACTTATCATTGCCGAGGGAGCCAAGATGAGCAAAAGTAAAGGTAATATCATCGGGCCGGATACTTATATCAATAAATACGGTGCGGATGCTTTGCGTACTTACCTCATGTTTTTGGGTCCTTTTGACATGGGAGGGGATTTTAGAGATACGGGAATATTGGGGATGCATAAGTTTTTGAAAAGAGTCTGGAAATTGGTAGGTGATTTTATAGCAAAAAGCGATAAAACCACCTCGGGAGTGGCAGGCTGCAGCAAAGCGAAAGCCATGACTCTCCCGACGGTGAAGGAATCAGAAAAGCTAACTCGTTTCATGCATCGGGCGATAAAGGAAGTGACGGAGGATCTGGAGAAGCTCAGATACAACACCGCCATCGCCCACATAATGGAGTACGTCAATGAAATTTCGAATTTCGAATTTCGAATTTCGAATTTGCCAAAAGAAGTTTTTCAAAACCTTCTTTTGGTGTTGGCTCCCTTTGCTCCGCACATGACGGAAGAGCTGTGGTTTCGTTTACAGCAAGGCGTTAAAACCACCTCGGGAGCGGCGGGCTGTAGCGGAGCGAAAGCCATGACTCTCCCGATGGTGAAGAAACCAGAAAATACCTCAATTCATCTCCATCCCTGGCCATCCTTCGATCCGAAATATCTGGTGGAAGACGAAGTGGTCATTGCCGTGCAGGTGAACGGGAAATTGAGGGAAACTGTAAAAATCTCAAATCTCAAATCTCAAATCTCAAAAGAGGCGGAGAAAGAAGCTTACAAATCAGAAAAAGTGCAAAAATACCTGGCAGGAAAGACCATCCGGAAAGTCATCTTCGTCCCAGGGAAAATATTAAACTTTGTGGTTTGAGAAACAAGTAGTCTTCAAGCTTTTCCAAGTATTTTTCAGACTTTACTGGAGTCATTATCTATCGTATAATATAATTTTATAGGCTTTCAATTCAACAGATAAGCTTATTATTATTTTTCAGGCTAAATTTTAATAATGAATAATTTAGAACTGGAACCCGCCCGGCCAGGCCAAAATCACATGGGAAATCTGCGGTAAAAGAAGCAATTATACCGGATGTCTGGACAGAGGGGTCAGGAGATTTGGAAATACCGGAAACCATGATCTACCGAAGTGTATGGAATGTGGTGTTATCCTGCCGGATTGATAAAGCCGGATCCGGTGCTGTCCAAATAAGTTTCCCGGACCAAGATAAAAGGATTATATATTTTTGTCTAAATCTCGTAGGTATAACGCCAAGGGTATTGGATCATCGTTCCCGGAAGCCCGGATTATTTCCGGTAGGAAAGCAGTCGGTTCCTTTACAAATCATGCTGAGAATGTTGGATGAATCGGATGATCCGGAAATATCTGTCGATATAGAAAATGTAAAAAGCGTATGGCAATCCTTCTTGCTGATAAGTATGTAGAAGCGGAAAGGATTGACATTTCTCGATATGACGATCTGACAAGACAATTAAGAATAAAGTCAAAGGCCGAAGGACAAATCCCGGATCCTAAAAATATGGCTGTTTTGAGAAAAGGTACTTCCGCACATGAAAAAATTCTTTGAGGTTAAGTACAGGATTATACTGAGCTTCAATTAGCGTCAATAAGTAACCAAGAATTGTTCAGATTCTCAACCTGTAGTAATACTCGACGATATTTGATATAATTACACGGTTAATAAATAATTACAATACAATATGGAAAATTGTCGAGCAAAAGGAATGGCCGCTTTCGGGTGCGTTCTTGATTCCAGAAAAAGTATAGAAGGGTGTTATTGGTGGCAACAGGCCCATATGGAGCCTCCTGAGCAGATAGGTTTAATCAGAAGGAGCGTAAGAGAGTCCGGTTGCCAATTTACCGGACAAATTCTTCAATATATTGATTCTATAGCTACACCGAGATTATAGTTAGTTTTATATAACTTCTAACTAACTAACTAACTAACTAACTAACTAACCTACCATTTTCCCCTTGATTATCCTCTAGTAATTTATTATAATCCGTTGTATATCGCTATATAACATATGGCGATTCTTCTACCCATCTTACTCAGGTTTGCAACCGGAATGGTTGCAATAGCTGCTTAGATGGGTATATGCTGGAAAAACTTATTTCAAACCTGAGTTTTTTCAGTATCTTTCTTTCCCACTATGTCTAATTTGCTGACATTTAATTGGGGGAGTATGAAGCTTGGGACGTGATAAAACCTTGGTTTTATTTTACGTCCCGTACTTTAACAAAAGAGAATTGATATTCTTCATGTTTTTGTTCCAAAAAGCGGGATAAAAACGTGAGTTTAATGCTATATGAGTTTCACAATACATCGATTAATAAAACGGGCGATATATATAAATAATACCTATGCCAACTAACTAAGTAACTAACTAACCAACTAACTAATTGGCAGGTTGATACATTGAGCTTGTGGAAGAGACCCGAATTATTATGAGAAGGAGAAACTCCTAAGTAATATAAGAGTGAAACTGTCCGTCCATGTGGGAAGCAGAAGGAATACAACAACAGGATATTTTTGTACGATTTTTCATATTTACTGATTTCTTTGCTTGTCCAAAGAAACCAGTAGAAAAGAAAAGACAACCCAATGCAGGTTTTCTTATTTCTCTAACCTCGGATAATCAGGGGGGCCCACGGCTTAGGGACAAGCCGTCTCCCCACTTTTATCCTCGGCAAGAGAAATAGAAGAAAACACTGCAAGGGTGGAAAAATAATTTTGTGTTTCTTCTGCTTCTCATGCATGGGCGGCATTTACGAAAGTAGATGATGCATCGGAGAAGACAGAAAAAGTCACCCGGGACGCGAGTCTCAGGGTGATAATCACAACGCGGAGTAGTAACAATGCGTAAAAAATTATGGCTTTTGCTCCTACCGCTGCTTTTAGTTGCAGCGCTATGGAGTATTTCCGCCCCGAGCGCGCAAGCCCAAGGGGACGTAAACGTCGAAACGACGACCGGCACACCGACGGCCACTGCCACACCGACCGCGACAAAGTTGTCAACGGTCGTTATGGTGGATACGCCGACCGGCACGCCGACCTTCCCGACTTCGTCGACGGCTTTGCCGTCGGCCACGCCGACCTTCACCCCGACGCCCTGCGTGGGCTCGGTGCCCGTCGTGATGTTCAAGGATCTGAATAATGATGAACATCTCGGAATAGGTGAAGAGCCCGAGCCAGGATCGGTGTATATCGATCATTCCTTTACTCCCCACTGGACGGGAACGGGGATGATCGTGATTGACATCCTGTGCGGGGAACATCGGCTTGATGCGGTAAATGACGACGGGGATTGGTGGGGATGGGTCACAACGACCATCGCTTCGGAAGTGGGGCCCGACCTGGTCGAGCTCCCGCTCTATCCGAAGGTTGCCGGCCAGATCTGGCACGATCTGGATGGAGACTACCAGAACGATCCCGGGGAGGGTGTGGAGAAGGCCACGGTGTCCCTCCTCACGGGTGATGGGTTATTGGCCTACCAGACAACCTCCGAGGAAGGAGGTTGGTATCGGTTCCGCACGAACATCCTAACTGGAACCTATATCATGAAGGCTGTTTGGTTCAATGAGCTTGGCGTTCGCCTCATCGAAGTAGTGGAGGACAACGTCCCGGCATGGGACTTAGAAATCCGGGTGGAGTTCCTCCCCCCGCCCACCCCGACCATCACCCCGACGCCTACCCGCACGCCGACAAGGACGCCGGATCCGGCGTGTGTGGATCAGTATGAGCCGAACAGCGTTCGGGTAGATGCGAAACCACTCCCCTTGGGGGTGGTTCAGCATCACATGTTCAGTGATCCGGCGGACGTGGACATGATTCGGATAGACGGAGTGGTAGGCCAGACGATTAAGATCGAAACGAGCAACCTTGCAACAGGAGTCGACACGTTCATGTTTCTCTACGACGAAAACAGTTGGCGTGTCGGGCAGTCTGACGATCTGGACAGCACCCGCTGTGTCGCTGGGGAAACGGCCTACTGCGCCTCCAGCATCTCGTGGAGGGCTGCGTACAGCGGATCCTATTACGCCTGGCTTGTGAACCTTGGCAGCGGAGAAGGTCGAGCCCTGGTTCGAGAGTTCCTCGGGGAGGATGCATATCAGGCGGAAATCGCACCGAAGCTGGCCAAGTTGAAGGTGCAAGCAGCTTCTCGCTGCGCCTCGTATGACATCAGCGCGCGGCAGATGGCGGTTTGGTTGCCGTTGATCTCACGAAGTTTCACACGCCACGAGATCAAGGCGACCGACACCCCGACCCCGACCGGTACGCCGACGCCGATGGCTACGCCGGCCCTCGCCACCGTCGTGTTGACCCGGGTGACCGATGAGGTTACCCCTATCCCGACCGAGGCAACGGCGCCGTAAGACGCCATTAAAGAAAGGCCCCTCCGCCCGGGACCTTTCGATGTCTCCCCATCTTACTCAGGTTTGCAACCGGAATGGTCGCAATAGCTGATTAGAGGGGTATATGCTGGAAAAACTTATTTCAAACGTGGGTTTTTTCAGTACATCATCCGCTCTTATGAGCGATCATCAATTCTCTTTTAGTCAACGGCTAATTAATCTCTCTTAAGGATACTGGTCTCAGCCAGTAATTCCTCGCAGCTTGCTGCGTAATAATA
>PFMK01000045.1 GCA_002785215.1 Candidatus Gottesmanbacteria bacterium CG_4_10_14_0_8_um_filter_37_24
AGGCATAGCTTTACCTCCTAGTAAGACTATGCCTCATTTATATTTAGCTTGTCAAATCAATCACTATGTTGTTAAGGTGCGTAAGTACTGATTTATATATGAAGTTTTAATAACACTTCACCCGGATTAAGGATTTCGAGACCGACAATTTTGGCGATGACACCGACGATTGCCCAGGCGCCGACCACGATAACAAGTCCCAGTATGGAATAAAGGAGTTTATTTGTTGCTCCCTCCAGCTTTGATTTGTCACCTGCCGCACTGATCCAGGCATAGCCTGCCAGGATAAACTGGATCATGAACCAGAGTCCCGCAATTATTGTCATGAATCCTAAAACTCCGCTTAAGGTGGTGTTAAGCCGATTTGCGACAGCGACATCAGTCGTACCATTTTCACAGAATAGTTGTGAAAATATTGGAAATCCTTCACCGCAACCGAATCCTTTTTCTGACTCACCATCAGCCCAGACAGAAGTTGTAGTAGAAATTAACAGGATAAGTATAAATATTACATTTAGCAACTTTTTCCTCATAATGTTGGTTGAAGCAGATAATTCCATTTTCCAAAAAGCAAAATGCCGATGACGGCAGCCAAGAGGAAAGATACGACCATTATAAAAAGCCCTACCAGAGTCTGCCAGATTTTATTCCAGGCTTTGGAAATATTTTTCGGATCCCCTCCGCCACCCATAAAATCAAATCCGGCCAGGATAAAATTTATCAGCGAGAAAAGTCCGCCCGCCACAAACACAAGCTTAAGGAGCGAATTGGCGAAAGCTACTACCCCGGTCAGTTTTCCCGTTGCGTCTATGGCGGGAGTGATAAAGGGTGCAGGTGAGATACATCCGATCCCATCAATACAAGCAGCAAGTAATGTTCCAGATAATATCATATTTTAACTCCCGAACAGTCCTCCCAGAGATCCTTTGGTAATAAAATTTATTATTTGTAAAATCCAATACGCCCCGAATATGATGATAAGACCTATTACCGCATATGTCAAAAAGCTTTTTGCCTTTTCCTTTGTCTGCGGATCATCATTTCCGGCACCGGCAATCATGCCAAATCCGGCGATTACTACCAGTATAAAGAAGATGATTCCGGCGATAAGTATCGCCTTGGGAACGATAAATGATATCAGTTGCGCCAGGTTGTCGAAGTTATCTGACCATTTCCAGACATCTTTTATGGAAACACCAAGGATCATGCTTTAAGTCTAGGCAATTTCCTGCTGTTTTGTCAAATGGGACTTATTTATATATAATATAAAGGTTTCAGAGATTAGTATTTGCGGTTTGATCCGTTATTTGGGATATAAATGATTCACCGGTAAATCCCGACAGAATTAATATGCGCGAAGACAGACAGGACGAGAAAAAAATCATAAAAGGGATATTAGGTAAAGACGATATCTGCTTAAGGCAGTTTTACCGTAAATACTATCCTTCTTTGATGACTTATATCAATAATAAAATAGATAATCAAAACGATGTTGAGGAAATTCTGCAGGATACACTACTGGCTACAATTGAAGCTTTGAGAGATTTTGCCCATAAATGTTCACTTTTTACCTTTATCTGCAGTATAGCCAATCACAAAGTGATAGATCATTATCGCAAGAAAAAAATAAAAAGCATATTATTTTCAAAAATTCCAGAGATAGAACCGCTTCTGTCGACTCTTTTGAACCCTGATAGCATTCTGGATGACGAACTTCTCAAACAAAAAATCAAAGAAACTTTCGATAAATTGGCACCAAAACATAGGACGATATTGAAATTAAAATACATCTATGGTTATACAGTTGCAGAAATTGCCGGTGAGCTGTCAACGACTTTCAAAAGTGTAGAAAGCCAGCTTTTCAGAGCCAGAAAGGCTTTTACCATAATTTATTTATATGAGTAAAGGAGAAGTTTATAAACTTTTGGTATCGAAAATGAATGAGGTAGCAGTGGTTCCACCTCAGGAAATTGGTTTTTTCACTCCCATATATAAGAAAATCGTACCTCAGTTAAAATTTTACCCTTGGAAAGTAACCTTAATTATTTCCTCCCTCATTGCTTTTTTGTTATATATGATTTTTGGTGCCACGTTGGTGAAGTTGGCTTCACTTCTCCAATACGGATTTTGACATCAAAAATATCTTTTATACACTCAAAATACTAATTTTCATATGAGAGATTTCATGATATTCCATAGTCTTAGGTTGTGGCGGCTTCTGATGTCTTTTGTAAAAAATACCTATGGTTGCATAAATAAACCTTATATTACCTGTCGGAAATTAGCAGACGATAAGGCTGATATCCGGCAGACGGTCTTTATATTTCTTCTGGTGTTGGGTTATTTTATTCTTGCCAGTCTGCTTAGAACCGGCATAAGGAATCCTTACCTTCTGACGCTTAAATTCAGCAGTTTGTTTTGGACGGCAGTTATAGGATTTGCATTTATGGTTGTTGTTCTTTATGTTTTGGGCAAAATCGTAGGGAGCAAAAGCTCTTATAAATCCCTTGTTATCCTTTGGGCATATTCTTTGCTGCCTACGCTTACCTGGTTTGCCGTTACCTCCATCTTCTATATTATTTTCCCCCCGCCCCGAACCGCCAGTTTTTTAGGGAAGCTATATACATTAATATATATAGCTTTTTCTATCTCGATTTTGACCTGGAAACTGATTCTGTATTATCTTACTTTACGGTTTGGTTTGAAACTGGATTTGATAAAGATTACGGCCGTATCCCTGATAGTTTTGCCGCTTATAATTTTCTATGCTGTAATTACATATAAAATAGGTATTTTCCGGATACCTTTTATCTGAAAGGAGAGAAAATGAGCTTAAGAAATATAAAAAATATTACAGACAGGCGCAATTTCATAAAAAAAGAAAAAAGGATTGTTTTTAAAGCAATTACTTGCTATCCGAAAGAGATGGAACAGGCACAAACCAAAAATTGTGAGAATATGATAGGTGCAATTCAGGTGCCCGTAGGAGTGGCCGGTCCTTTATTGATAAAAGGAAACAGTGCAAAAGGAAAATATTTTATTCCTCTGTCAACTACGGAAGGAGCCTTGGTTGCTTCTGTAAACCGTGGGTGCAAGGCAATTACCAACTCCGGTGGCGTTGTGGTGAAAAATGAGTATGTAGGTATGACGAGAGGGAGTGTCTTTGCAGTTTCAGATCTGTCACAAGGTTTCGAATTCAAAAAGTGGTTAGAAAGTTACCCGGCAGATTTTTCCGAAATTTGTCAGACTACTTCACGTCATCTGAAAATATTGAAAATAGACAGTAAGGTCGTGGGGAGAAATGTTTTTGTCAGATTTTACTTTGATACCCTGGACGCGATGGGCATGAATATGGTTACACTGGCCGTGCAAAAAATTATTGGTTTTATTGAAAAACATACTGATACCAAATGCATCTCCATAGCCGGGAATTATGACGTGGATAAGAAGCCTTCCTGGCAGAATTTTATTTTAGGAAGAGGCAGGCAAGTATGGGCTGAAGCCGTAATTTCTGATAAGGAGATGAAAGATACATTAAAAACCACTCCTGATAAAATCCACAAGGTGTGTCTTAATAAATGCATGCTGGGATCGATACTTAGCGGTTCCATGGGTTTTAATGCCCATTTTGCCAATATCATAGCCGCCGTTTTTCTTGCCTGTGGACAGGATATGGCGCATGTAGTTGAAGGAAGTTTAGGTATTACCTCGACTGAAATTATTGATAAGAAGCTATATATATCTATTTACCTTCCTGATTTACCGGTTGGTACTGTGGGTGGAGGGACTTATTTGCCTTCCCAAAAAGAGATGCTTCAGCTTCTGGGAATATTCGGAGGAAAGGGTGGGGAAAATGCAACCGCTTTTGCTGAGATTATTGGTGCATGCGTACTGGCAGGTGAGTTATCGCTTCTTTCCTCACTGGCGGAAGGAAGTCTTGCAAGGGCTCATATGAGTTTAGCTAGAGGAGGCAGTTGAAAAGCTTATGCAGGCAGGCATTTTAGGTTATGGAATATATATTCCCAAATATCGGATAAATATTTCCGATATTGCTCTTGCATGGAATAAAAACTCCCAAGATTTAGCCAGCTCGTTGAGAATAAAAGAAAAATCAGTTGCTTCTGCCGATGAGGATACAGTCACCCTGGCTTATGAGGCGTCTTCACTTGCTTTGAAACATGCGGGAATGAAACCTTCTTTGATAGAATCATGTTTGATTGGTTCGGAAAGCCATCCTTATGCCGTAAATCCTACTTCAACTATTGTGGCGGAATTTTTAGATGTTGGCAGGAATTATGTTGCTGTTGATTTAGAATTTGCTTGTAAGGCAGCCACAACAGGTCTTATTTTGACTCTTGGACTAATAGAATCAGGAAGAATTAAAAATGGTTTGGTGGTTGGAGCTGACGTGGCACAGGCAAAACCTCATGATATTTTAGAGTATACAGCTGCTTCAGCTTCCGCAGCATATATATTGGGAAGTGATGAAAAAGAAGTAATCGCCAAGATATTGGCAACATCCTCGTTTACTTCCGATACACCGGATTTTTGGCGGCGGGACGGGGTTAAATTTCCTACTCATGGAGGCAGATTTACCGGTGAACCATCATACTTTACCCATGTGGAGGGTGCCGCCAGAATGCTATTTCAAAAAACAAAATTATCTCCTGATGATTTCGATTACTGTGTTTTTCACATGCCTAATGGTAAGTTCCCTCGTGAGGTAGCCAAAAGGCTTGGTTTTACAGATAAGCAGCAGCAGCATTCTTTGGTGGTTGACCACATAGGGAATCCTTATTCCGCGTCGTCTTTAATCGGTCTTGCCGCTACTCTTGATACAGCCAGACCCGGAGAGCGGATTTTTATGGTTTCTTATGGATCCGGAGCAGGTTCAGACGGATTTGTCATACAAGTTGAAAAAGCGATTCTTAAAAAAAGAGATAGGCAGACATTTTTCAAAGATTATCTAAAAAATACTAAATATATAACCTATACCGACTATTTGAAATCTGGAGGGAAAATTTAACCTATGCAAATTACAGTTCTGGCAGGATTAAATAGTAAATTTGGGGAACTCTGGGATATTTCGCCCCGGGATCTTGTGAAAGAAGTTTTTCATGGTACGCTTAAAAATTCCAATATGAATAAAAATGACATAGACGTGGTCTTTGTAGGTAATATGCTGGCAGGTACCCTTGGAGGTCAAAATCACCTGGGCGCATTTTTTGCTGAAGAGCTAGGATTAGAGAGACCGGCAATCAGAGTAGAAGGTGCATGTTGTTCCGGTGGACTGGCAGTCCACTCAGCAGTTTTAGGGATATCTTCCGGTATATATCAAACCGCTTTAGTAATCGGAGTAGAAAAAATGACGGATCATAAACCGGAAAAAGTAGCAGAAGCTCTTATGGGGGCAGGGTCGGACTTAGAAAGGGATGCAGGGGCCAGTTTTCCGGCACTATATGCTTTAATTGCCAGAGCACACATGGAAAAATATGGGACTTCAGAGGAAGAGATGGCTGCCGTAGCTGTTAAGAACCATTATCATGCTTCATTAAATTCTCATGCTCAGTTTAGAAATCCTATTTCCATCGAAAAAGTATTAAAAAGCCCAATGATAGCTTCTCCTTTAAAGCTTCTTGACTGTTCACCAATTTCCGACGGAGCGTCTGCACTGATATTGAGTTCAAAAAGTAAAGCCTTAAGTCTTAAAAAAGATGATCCCGGTGTAAATATTGTTTCTTCAGTTGTTGCCACTGATACATTAGGCCTTTCAGAAAGAAAAGATCTTACCACTTTAAACGCAGTTGTAACTGCTTCATGTAAAGCATACAAGATGGCAAATATTGATCCCGGGGATATAGATGTGGCGGAAGTGCATGATTGTTTTACCATAGCGGAGATAATTGCCATGGAAGATTTAGGATTTTTTCCAAGAGGTCAAGCCGGAAAAGCAATTCTTGAAGGTAAAACCAGACTGGGTGGTCGGCCCGTTGTCAACACTTCAGGCGGACTTAAGGCAGCCGGACATCCTGTGGGGGCTACAGGTGTGAAGCAAATAGTAGAGATATATCAGCAACTTATGGGAGTATCCGGAAAAAAACAAGTAAAAAATGCAAAAATTGGTTTAACTCACAATGTTGGCGGTAGCGGTGCCACAGCAGTTATTCACATTTTAAAACGCGGATAATATATTCTATGACTATATCACCTGTCAAAATCTGGCGGAATCAAAAGAAAGTACGCGCGTTTTTAGGTAAAACCGGTCGAATCATTACCTGGACAAAAGTGCATGTTCCGCCTTGCAGTTTCACTTCTCAAGCGCCTTATGTGATCATAGTAGTAGAGATTGATAAAAACCTTAGATTTACCGCGCAATTAGTTGACTGGGAAGAGACAAACCTGAAAACCGGACAAACAGTTAAAGCAATATTAAGAAAAACCAGGGATCCTGGTCTGGAAGGTGTTATTCCTTACGGAATTAAATTTAAGCCGATATAATAGCATGAAAGTTACAGTTTCCGCCCCAGGTAAAATTCACCTTCTCGGAGAACATGTAGTAGTATACGGTTACCCGGCGCTTCTTTCCTCCATAGATAAACGGTTATATGTTACTGTTGAAACTTCCTTGAAAGGTAGGTTAGGACATATCAGCATCATTTCACCGGAAGACAACAAATTAGTTCATTCTGCAGTTGAAATTTACAAAAAAAAATATCCTGCAGTTGATTTTCCTTCCCTCAAGATAAATATTTCTTCTCAAATTCCCGTCGGAGCAGGACTAGGATCTTCAGCAGCATTATCTGCAGCAATTATCGGCGCCCTGATGAAAGCAGTAAATAACATTTGGAACCCCGTGCGGATAAACGAATTATCTTACGAGGTGGAAAAATTGGCACACGGTAATCCGTCAGGAGCAGATAATACAACCGTTGTTTTCGGGGAGTTGGTTTGGTATCGTAGAGAATTTGATTTTTTGAAATCTATTTGGACTCTACCTGTCTTATCGTATAAAATTCCCAAATTTGCAATTTTGAATTCCGGCCGTCCGGCAGAATCCACAAAAGAGATGGTGAACTTGGTGAAAGGAAATTATACGAAAAAAAGAAGACTTTTTGAGAATATTTTTTCCGATCAGGAAAAACAGGTAAAAAAAATATTATTGGGTATGAAAGAAGGAAATATTAACTTCCTAAAACAGGCAATAGAAAAAGGGGAACGCAATCTGGAAAAAATAGGAGTAGTAGGGGAAAGAGCAATTAAGATCATTAAATATATACATAAATTGGGGGGCGTGGCAAAAATATGTGGTGCCGGCGGGGTGAAGGAAGGAAGTGGAATCATCCTTTGTTACCATGAAAATTTGTCAAAACTTAAGTTGGTAGAAGATGTATATAACGTGCACTTGTCAAATATCAGTCTAGCTTCAGAAGGAATAAGAATCGAACATTAGAAAAATAAATATCGTATGGAAATCTACTTGATAATATTCAGTTTCATTTTTTCCGTTGTTTGTTTGTTTTTTATAAAAAAGTTCATTTTTTTTGAAATGACAGCCTTATTATCCATGTTTCTCCATGGTTTATATATTTTCGGTAATAAAATAATATTGGTTTTTATTATTACTTACATTGTCAGTACTATTTTCGAGTTGTTAAGTTTAAAGACGTCTTTTAATATTTTCGGGGTAAGATACAAGTATAATTTAAACAACAAAATATTTTCCTCAAAGATCAATTTAATGGGGGTATATCCGCTTGAAGTGACATTTGCATGGGTAATTTTTAAATATCTTTCACTATTCTTAGCAATCACTATCGGAGATTATTTAAGTCTTTCAAAAATTACAGAAATAATATTACTGTCTCTTATTATGGTGTCCATAGATCTGATAATAGATCCGGTATCCGTAAAAAGAAAAATGTGGAGTTGGCAGACAGGTTCCAGGTATTTCGGAATTCCGCTAAAGAATTTTTTCGGCTGGTTTCTGGTTAGTATTATCGTGTCATTTATTTCAATTGCTTTGTTAGATTTGAAAATATTGAATAATAACTTGTTAGTGAATACTCTCCCGATTTTTTCCTGTTTGCTTCTGTTTATGAATGTGAAACTAATGTATTCACTGAATAAACATTTAGCACTAATAGGATGCGTTCCATTCGTATTGTGGATAATATTAAGCGCTTTAGCAATTTATCATAACTGATATGTCTGTAAAAATTTCTGTTCCGGGAAAATTGATGATACTTGGTGAACATGCAGTGGTTTACGGTTATTCCTGTATTGTTTCGTCTGTTAATAAATATCTATGTGTAGAAGCGGAAAAAATAGATTCAGGAAAAGATATATTTATTACACCTGAGGTTAAAGATAATCGTTTTGTAAAACATGCAGTAGGTTTTTTTAAGAATAAATTTAATATTGGTGATAAGGTAAAATTATCTACTAAAAGCAATCTGGGGAATTTCGGGTTGGGTTCCTCAGCGGCAGTAACAGTAGGGACAATAAAGACTCTTTCGTCATTGTTTGGGATAGAAATATCTGAGCATCAATTGTTTGATATTTGTTTAAAAATTGTATTGAACGTGCAAAAAAAAGCATCAGGTTTTGATATTGCCTCGAGTATTCATAGGCACACGATATATTTTAGCGGTAAGACAAAAGAGGCAGATATAATATTTAAAGAAAATATTCCTATGGTGGTAGGGTTTTCAGGAGAAAAAGCATCAACCAACCAACTAGTTGAGAACGTTACACTTTTTAAAAGAGAATGTTCAAGTAAAGTAAACAAAATATTTATAGATATCGGCCAAATAGTGGAAGCCGGAAAATGTGTCATCCAAAACAATGATTGGGAAGAGCTGGGTAGACTGATGAACAATAATCATAGCTTAATAAAACTATTGGGCGTGAGTACCCAAAATTTGGACGTGATGGTTAACGCAGCTTGCAAGGCCGGGGCTTATGGAGCTAAACTGTCAGGAGCAGGCGGGGGGGATTGTATGATTGCCTGTGTTCCGATTGAGAAGAAAGACAGGGTAGAAAAGGCTATCGAAAAGGTTGGGGGTCAAATCTTGAAGCTTAAAGTAGGCAGTAGATAAACAAAAGAGGATAATGAAAGTATTATGTAATATATATGATTAAATCAACATCTATAGCACCGTCAAATATTGCCTTTATCAAATATTGGGGTAAAAAGGATTCTTCATTGAAACTTCCATTAAACGGCAGTGTGTCGATGAATTTATCAGGAATGACTACAACCACTACCGTGGAATTTAAAAAAGATTTTACGGAAGATGAGATATTGATTGAAAATGATGACAGAAAGAAGACAAAAGATAGAGTCAGTGGTCATTTAGATAAAATAAGGCAAATTACTGAAGTGGACATGAAGGCAAAAGTAGTTTCGCGAAATAATTTTCCTTCTTCTACAGGACTGTCATCATCGTCTTCAGCTTTTGCTGCTTTGACACTTGCAGCGGTAAACGCATTGAATCTTCATCTGTCGGAAAAAGATCTGTCAATCCTCGCAAGGCAGGGTTCAGGTTCAGCATGCAGATCCATACCTGATGGTTTTGTTGAATGGTTGGAGGGAGAAGACAGTAATTCTTCCTACTCTTATTCACTCCATCCCCCTGAGTATTTTGACATAGCAGATGTGGTTATTGTGGTAAGTGACAAGAAAAAAGACATAAGTTCTACAGAAGGACAAATTTTAGCTGATACAAGTCCATTTATGGCAACTAGACTCGCGAATATTAAAGATAAAATAATAAAGATCAAACAAATTATCAATAAAAAGGATTTTTCATCATTTGGGCAGCTTATCGAATCGGAAGCGTTAGAAATGCATGCAATCATGTTGACGTCAAATCCTCCCCTTATATACTGGCAGCCGGGAACAATAAACATAATCAAACTCGTGAAGAAAATGAGGACTGAGGGTTTGGAAGTTTATTTTTCGTTAAATACAGGTCAGGATGTTCACATTATTTGTAAAAGAAAGGACGTTAATAAACTAGAGGGTTATTTTAGAAAAATAGAAGAAGTAAAAAGAATTATAGTAAATTATCCAAGCGTTGGTGCAAGATTATCAGACAATCACTTATTTTAATCTTATGAAACAAGATTTATTTTTACCTAAACACGTAGCCATAATCATGGATGGAAACAGAAGATGGGCAAGAAAAAACAGACTTCCTTCTTTTGAGGGGCACCGCAGGGGAGAAGAAAAAATTGAACCAATTATTGATATGGCAATTGAAATGGGAATCCCTTTTCTCACTTTCTGGGCTTTTTCCACAGAAAATTGGAAAAGATCAAAAGAAGAAGTAAGCTTCCTTTTGAATCTATATAGAAATGTATTAGATAAAAAGATTGATAAGTATCATAAGAAGAATGTCAGGATAAACGTAATCGGAAACATATCGATGTTTCCTGGTGATATCCAGGAGAAAACTCAAAAGTGGATGGAGAAAACAAAAAATAATAAGATAATTACAGTAAATATTGCCTTAAGTTACGGAGGAAGGGATGAAATAATACGGGGGGTTAATAATATGCTTCAGAGATTAACCACCCAAAAAGAAAAAATTGGAAAAATTACTGCAGACGCACTTAAGAATTATTTGGATACTAAAGGTCAACCAGATCCGGATCTTTTAATAAGAACAGGCGGAGAAAAAAGACTTTCAGGTTTTCTTCTTTGGCAGCTTGAATACGCGGAGTTATATTTTACAGATGTAAATTGGCCGGATTTTTATCCTTCTGAATTTAAGAAAGCTATTGAAGAGTATCAACTTCGACAAAGAAGATTTGGTAAATAAAAGTTTGAATTTGACAAGTGAGCTTGATATGTTGAAACAACTTAAATGTGTTTCAGTATAAATCCTTATGGACGGATTTAGCCTCATTTTTCTTCCCAAAAAGTTGCAAAATGCAGTAAAAAGGGTATAGAATTGTTTTGATGGATAGGAAAAGACTGACAATCACGCTAAATAAAACCCTTCTTAAAAAAGTGGATGACGTGATAGATGGTACGAAGATTAGGAACAAATCTCATGCGATAGAATACCTGATTACCCAAAGTATATCCCCCCAAGTGACCCAGGCAGTAGTACTTGCCGGAGGTAAGGGTCTAAATATGCGGCCTTACACTTTTGAAATGCCAAAAGCTCTTTTTCCTGTAGGTGGTAAACCAATACTGGAATATATAGTGGAAATGTTGAGAAGATATGAAATAAGAAATATCATCTTTTCAATTGGGCATTTAGGAGATAAAATCAGGGATCATTTCGGAGACGGAGAAAAATTCGGTGTAGACATAACTTACGTTTCAGAAGAAAAAGAGGCGGGTACGGGAGGAGCTTTAGTTTTGGCAAAAAAACATATAAAAAATGAAACTTTTCTGGTGATACACGGAGATATCCTGATAAATTTAAATATTTCTGATTTCATTACTTTTCATAAAGAACAGGGCTTACCAGCTACAATCGCCCTGACCTCGGTAGTGGATCCTTCCAGTTTCGGTGAAGTAGCTCTTCACGGAACAAGAATAACCAGATTTATTGAAAAACCAAAAAAAGGCAAACAACTTTCTCAACTGATAAATTGCGGATTATATGCTTTAGAAAAAAATATTTTAAGTTTTCTGCCGGCTGACGGATATTCTCTTCTGGAAGATATTTTCCCGAAGCTGGCCAGTATGAAACAACTGGCGGGTTTTAACTTTGAAGGCCAGTGGATAGACATAGGTACGCCTGCGTCATACGAAAAGGCCATTAAGGAATGGAAAGTAAAAAAGTAAAGACTCCCCGCGTCAGACACCAGGCTGATTTAAGCTTCTCAGTTGACTTACTGTATTTTTCTTCTTTCCTCGTCCTGAGTTTGTCGAAGGACTCGTTTCAATAGGATGAAAGTGATAAAATAAGCCAAGAATGATAGATAAAAAAAAGTTAAAAGAAAATATCAAAAGACTTATTGAGAAATACGAACTTTCTAAAAAATCTTTTTCAATAAGTAAATACAGCGAAGAAGAAACTAAAAAAGATTTTATATTACCTCTTTTTGCCTCTCTTGGTTGGGATGTGACTAATAAGAATGAGGTTACAGCCGAAGAAAGCCAGTCATCCGGTCGAGTTGATTATGGTTTTTATTTAGAGGGAAGGATTAAGTTTTATCTTGAGGCTAAGTCGTTAAAAACTGACTTACATCGAGAAGAATATGCTAATCAGGCAATCCGCTATTCCTGGAACAAAGGGGTGACTTGGGCAGTTTTAACTGATTTTGAGAGTATTAAAGTTTTTAATGTTCAGGATATATCGAAAAAATTGGGAGATAAGCTTTTTTTTGAAATTCCTTATTCACAGTATTTTGAAAGGTTAGATCAATTATGGTTACTGTCCAAAGATGCGTTTAAAGACAACCTCCTTGATATAGAGGCTGAAAAATACGGGAAAAAATTACAAAAAATATCCGTTGGCACTCTTTTATATAAAGACTTGAATACATGTAGAGATATATTGACTCACGATTTATCCGCGTGGAATGATAATGTGTCAAAAGATTTACTTGATGAAGGCGTACAAAAAATTTTAGACAGACTAATTTTTATAAGGGTTGCTGAAGACAGAGAAGTTGAACCACCAACACTAATACCTTTAATCCGCGAATGGGAATCCAGAAAAGACAGAAATAAAATTCCTCTTTATAAGTCAATGGTAGCCAAGTTTAGAGAGTTGAACGAAATATATAATTCTAACCTATTTTCCGAACATCCATTTGAAGAATGGGAAGATCATAGCGATGCTACAAAAAGGGTTGTTGATATTCTTTATGGCAAAAAGGGATATTACGAATATGATTTTAAAGTTATTCCCGCTGATGTTTTGGGAAGCGTGTATGAGAATTATTTAGGATACCGCCTTTCAAAATCAAGAAAGGGTATGACACTTGATATAGATGCTAGAAAAAGAAAAGAACAGGGTATTTATTATACTCCCGATTTTATTGTTGACTATATTGTTAAAAACTCATTAAAACCGGTTCTAGATAAATGTAAAAACATCAATGATCTTAAGAAAATCAAGGTTCTAGATCCTGCCTGTGGTTCCGGTTCATTTCTTATTAAGGCTCTCGAGGTAATTTATGATAAATATAGAGAATTTGGTAATCCTGGTGGTGTTTATACGAAACTAACAATATTACTTGATAATATTTTCGGTGTTGACTTGGATTCGCAAGCTGTAGAAATCGCCAGACTTAACCTTCTTATAAATACTTTAGACAATAGGATGAGATTACCACCGCTGGATAAAAATATTAAAAATGGTAACTCATTAATTTCTGGTTCAGATGAAGAATCGAAAAAATATTTCGGAAAAAACTATAGAGATAAAAAACCATTTAACTGGCAGGAAGAATTTCCTGATGTATTTAAACAAGGAGGTTTTGGTGCAATTGTTGGTAATCCACCATATATTCAGTTATCGATGGATGCAAAACAAGACAATGATTTAAAAAAATATCTATTGGATAAATATCAATCATCAATGGGACGACTCAATACCTTTGGTTTTTTTATTAGGCTTGGAATAGATCTACTGAAAGAGAATGGAATTCTTGGCTTTATTATTCCTAATACACTTCTAACACAGGACTATTATAGGCAATTACGGGAGACGATCTTGAATTACTGCATTATAAGTAATATTGTTACTTTTCAAGATTTACCATTCAAGGATGCTGTAGTAGAAAACATTATTATTATCGTCCAAAAAACTAAATCCGAAAGAGAAAGAAACAATAACAAAGTGATAATAAGTTATGTCAATGAGAAGTACGAGATATTAAGTAGAAAGAAGATAAATCAGAGAATATTTTATGAATCCAAGCAAAAAACTTTTAATATTCGTGCAGGACAGAAGAACATGATTTTAAAACAAAAAATTGAGGAGGCAGCAGAACCTCTAGGAAATTTTCTTACAATTAATCAAGCAATTGCACTTAAACACGATCGGTCCAAGTATCTTTTTGATAAAAAATTAAATGCTAATTATAAACCGGTTTTAGACGGGCGAGATATTACTCGTTACTTTTTATGTTGGTCTGGTAAATATTTGAATTATGATATCGATGCTATTCACAGCTGCAAGAGACAAGATATATTTTTATCGAGAGAGAAACTTTTTTTCAGAAGAGTCGGTGATAGATTGATTGCTACCTATGATGGGAAACAGTTTTATGCCTTAAACACTCTAGTGGTGATGAATCTGAAAGAAGGGATTGAATACAATCTGAAATACTGTCTTGCTCTGTTTAATTCATCATTGCTAAATTATTACTTTTTAAATTTCTTAAAATCCACAAAAAAGGTGTTTTCTGAGATTCAAGCAAGACAAGTTGCTCAACTTCCCATTAAAATTATTAATTTTTCTAAGCCAGCAGATAAAGCAATACATGATCGTATTGTAGATCTTGCTCAATCTATGCTTAATTTAAATAAGCAACTCGCAAATTTATCTGTTAATTCTAATGAATGGCTTGAGATTCAAACTGAAATCGGAAGAATAGATAAAAGATTAAATGCTGAAATTTATAAACTCTACAGCCTCACGTCGGAGGAAATTGCGATTGTGGAGGGGGAAAGGAAAAGCAAAGCTTTTCTGCAAGTAAGTAAACTATGACTGAAAAAGAAATGGAGACAGAGATCAGGATGTCGCTGACTACCTTGACAAGAGGTATTCCTGAAGAGATAAGAAGCACGAAAAAGAGAATTGAAGCTTTGTGGAATAAAGAAACAAAGGTATTTAAAAAGTGTGCTCCTATCGCACTTGAATTCCTTCCCAAATTTGATCAGATTAAGAAAGATGAAAATAAGGCAGCTTTTGCGTCAGGACTTAGTTTATTCTTTTTGGTTTTGGGAGACGAATATTTCGACACACTGAAAAATTTTTCTTTAAAAGTCATTCAGCATCCTAACGGATCCGTCCGTGAGGCGATCCGTAAAAGTGCGGATTGGTTATTTATATCTCTTTCTGCTCGCGCAGAGCCTTTTCTGTACCCAAAAACCAGGAGTTTAACTGAGAAACAAAAAGTTGTACAAGCAGAAGCACAGAAGCAATACCTAAATCTTGCAAAAGAAATAGAATTGCTTATTGAATTATATGATAAGGGGGATACTAGAGTACAATACATTGACGAAATGAAACCATCGGTAAATAAAAGTTTGCAGCTTTTTTGGAGTAGATTAACGGAAAGTCCTGTATACCGCAGAATTTTAAAGCAGATGCGGTTCCAGCCATATGAAATAGCCAAACAGAGAGCGGAAGTTGAAAAGGAGCTTGTAGTAATACTTGAAAAATCAAAGAGCGATTATACTTTGCAGGATATTCAGGAATGTATTTTCCACGAAGATGGCAAGGAGGCTTTAACTGATATTATCTCTATGTTTGATACCGGCCAAAAGATGCCGAGTCTGGATAAAATTCTTGAAACTGTAAATGATGCCTGGAATCTTTTCCCTCACAAAATCCTTGGTGGTTTATCGCCAGCAGAGAAATTTCTCGAATATAAAAAGACGCAGCAAAAGAATAAGAATATGGTAAATTAACATACAATTAACAACCCTTTAAAACCCCGGGAGTTGCCAAGCTTATTCTGATAATTTGATTCAAAATTCGAGAATTCAAAACGACAGATGACTTTACTAATAGTAAGAACTCATCTAAAATAATATCTTAACTTTATAAAATTATTTTATGTTATGAAAAAAACATTCACCTCTCATCCGGAATATCAATATTTGAATCTGGCAAAAGACATAATGAAGAATGGAACATGGAAAATAAGTCATTCGACAGGAGTAAAGTTGAAAAGTGTCTTCGGTAGACAAATTAGATTCGATCTATCAAAGGGTTTTCCGCTTCTTACGACAAAGAAAGTTTTTTCCAGAGGTATTATTCATGAGTTGATTTGGTTTCTATCAGGTTCATCAAATATCAAATATTTAGTTGATAACAATGTGCATATATGGGATGAGTGGGCATATAAAAAATATGAATGGGCTGTAAATTCCGGTAAGGTCAAAAAGATGACATATGAAGATTTTATTGAAAGAATTCAAAAAGATCCGAAGTTTTTGGAAAAATGGGGGGAGTTGGGGCCTGTATATGGAGTGCAGTGGAGAAAATGGCCCGCCTACGCTGAAGCTTCAGCGGACAAGCCCGCTAGAATTAAAACGGTGGATCAGTTGGGGTGGGCAATTGAAAAAATTAAAAAATATCCTCAAAAAAAGCATTATGTAATATCAGCATGGAATGCAGGTTGCATTTACGAGATGTCAGGATCTCATGACGCCTCTATGGTAATTGCTCCATGTCATACGATGTTTCATATAAATATTACAGGAGACAAATTGTCGCTTCTTTTATACCAACGCAGTGCAGATTTTTTCCTGGGAGTACCTTTTAACATCGCCAGTTATTCACTTTTGACTTTGATGCTTGCACAAGTTACAGGATACAAGCCCGGAGACTTCGTGCATACATTCGGGGATGTACATATCTATGAAAATCATTTTGACCAGATGAGGGAACAGATCAAAAGAATCCCTAAACCTTTCCCCAAAATGAAGCTTAATCCAAAGGCCAAAAAAATTGACGATTTCAAATTTGAGGATTTTACACTCTTAGGATATGATCCCCATCCGCCTATAAAAGGCGAGATTACGGTGGTTGGAGGTTTCTAGATGCAAAGAACCAAGATAAGTATTATTGCAGCCATAGCCGAAAATAGAGCCATTGGTAAGAATAATAAACTACTTTGGCACATTCCCCAAGATATGAAGCATTTCAGGAAAATAACCTCAGGTCATCCTGTAGTTATGGGTAGGAAAACTTATGAGTCTTTAGGCAGACCCCTTCCTGATAGAACTAATATCGTGGTTACCAGAGATAAACTTTTCCGGGCAAAAGGGTGTATTATCTGTTATTCTTTAGATATTGCAATAAGAACGGCTGGTGCAAAGGACAGTCAGGAGATTTTTATAATAGGCGGCGGAAAAATATACGAACAGGCTATTACACTTGCCGACAAATTATACCTGACTGTTGTAAAAGGGAATTATGAAGCTGATACTTATTTTCCGGATTACTCTGATTTTAAGAAAGTTGTTTCCAGGAAAGATAGGGAAGATAGTAAATATAAATTTACTTTTTTAGAGCTCGAACGGCCGTAAGAGATAAGTTATTTTTATCCATTCAACGCAGGATTATTATTCTTGAGGATTGTTGACAACACCCATAAAGAGGATTTCCTTGCTTTCACGATCTGTTATGGCAAAAAAGAAAGGCTTGTTTACTTCCATATAAAAAGTATCTTTTTCATTCGGCAAAGAGGTGGTAAATACCATCTCCACGCTGGTAACAGCTGTGGCCTCAGTACCTTTTTCATCCAGATTTATGTATGTTTTATGTTTTACCTTGCTGATTTTTATATCATTTTCACTTCTCATTTTGCTGAAGTCAGCATTGTCACTGAAAGCTACACCCATGCCTAAAGAAGACAAGGTATCTTTTAGTTCTTTGTCGTATTCGATTTTAAATTTTGGCAGGATAAGAGTACCCTCTTTTTCTTTAAAATTATTTACCCAGTTGTTCCAGTTATCAAGGCTAAGTTTATTTTCCAGTTGGGATATATTGTCTTTAGGTAGAAACACATACATGCCTAGATTTTTCTCTTTACCATATGGTAAATATATTCCTTGAAAATCGTCATTTTCCAAATAAAAATAATCTTTTCTCTCCTGCGTCATCGAAGGATGATTAATCTTTGTCAGATCAGGGAGAGTAAATGATTTTTCTTTCGTCAGCTTCGTGTCAAACTCATAAGTCCAAATTCCTTTGAAATAGATGGCATTTATGAGATACATGACAACATCTTTATCTATGGGTGAAGATACGATACTTGGTATTTTACTTCTGGTATTTGTGCTTACCCAGGAATTTATGATATTTGCCGCGTTTGGAGAAGAAAAATCAATTGCTTGTACTTGGGCTTCATAATACTTTTTATTTGTTTCTAAGAATTGAGGATTAAATGTAATTTCTTCTCTCATCCATATCGAGTTGGCAATTGACACTTCTATATCCGGATTGAGAGATGTCAAATGTTTGATTAATTCACTTCCGGACGTGTTTATTTTTTCGAGATCCATTTTTGAGAAATGTAGGGTTTGAGTCATGGCATCTTTGGTTTTGTTGTCTGCGCCGTTATATACCATAGACAGAGCTAAAGCGATACTGGATGGAGAGATAAAGATATTTTGCGTATCATCTTTTGTATTTATGAGTTTATGAAATATGTCGAAGCCAAATTCATTATGTGCGAGGGAAAGTTCTAAAGGCGGATTATATATCACACTTGGTTCGATGTGTAATGTCGGAGTTGGTTGCATTCCTGTAGGATTGGCCAGATCGATAGATTCCTTTTTAAAGACCTGATAATATTTTGAAGTAAAAATACCAATACCTATAATAATGATGAACATTAACAGGAAATATTTATGATGAAGAAATAGACTGTTTTTTTGACTGTCTACTTTTGCTGAAGGTTGACTTTGCTTAAATGAAAAAGTATTCAGGTCTTCAGCCTGTTCTTCTGGCCGGTTCTTAGGGTTTGTATCTTTCGTCACAAATTTATTATAACAGATATTTTATAGTGATGTTATTAATCGCCTAATGATCTGGTTTTCATGCTTTAAAATAATATAGAATTAAAAATACCGCTATATTCAACATAAAGGCATAGCCACTGCTTATTGTTGAGATGTATACCTGAGATTGTAATTTACCTATGGTTTGGGACAATTTAATTTGATTTTTGACTGCTTTCTGGTAGCCGATCTCTGCCAATTTAGTACTGATAAGTCCAATAATAATATTTGTTAGCCTGAAGACAAACGGATTCACAGATGTCAGTCCAAATACCCTGGATAAAGAATTTATAGCTTCACCTTGGGCAAGACTTACCAGAGATAAAGCAAAATAAATCAATTTATGTGATATTGTAGAGAGATTTTGAGAATTGGATATAGTTACATAACCTTCTTTCTGAATCTGAGGAGTCGCAGACTTTAGATAAGCCTTATACTCATCCGGAATATCATCATAAGAGGAGTATTCTTTACCGTTTATTATGTACTTTTGTACTGTTATAGCGTTGTTCATAAAGAATTTATCCGATCAGAAGAGCCTTCATAACCATTTTTATATTTTCCGCAAAATTCTCTGCTTTTCTTATGTCCTCTTTATTCGGTCGCCCTTTGTTAAGTCCCCCAATATGTTTCAAGGGTCCCACAGTATCATAACCTCTGCAGCAAAAAGTACCGATGATATCATATCCCTTATTCTCCAGCTTTTGGACAAGGGGAGCATTGAAATCGTTCAGATATTTTATCTGCCAGGAACCGCTGGAGGTAAAAATAAAAGCTTTTTTATTTTTTACTTTAGGTAGCTTGTCTATCAATTGGAACAGACTTTCATGGTGAATGGAGAAATATATCCCTGATCCGAATCCTAAAAGGTCATATTTTTTAAGAGAGGGAATATCCACTTTATCAGGTTTAGATATTTTTGCTTTTAATACTTTGCCGATTGCTCGGGCAATTTTTTCTGTGTTTTTATGATGGATAGAATTATAAATGATAAGCGTTTTCACCTTATTTAATTGAAAACATCAATGAAAATGTTATAATGTGTAAGCTGTATTGTTGTTAGATATATGATATTTTATAGATATATAATGTAGTAGGCAATACTGATTTTATTGATAAGGAGTAAGTTTCAGAAATAATACAAAATATTTTCCCTTCACAAAATATGTGAGTAGATGATATGATGTTTTTAATACATACTTAATATGTAAATATGTCTAATTATATTGAAGAGTAACAATCGAAAGAACTCTCTTTTTATGAATAATTTAGTTCAAGCAAATAAAATCATATCAAAGATAGCTAAAGAGAATCCGTGTATTACTCCCATTACCGTCAGGGATTATGCTTTGTTTAATAAATTTTTCCACAAAGAACCTTATACCTATGGTAATTCATGGACATATGTAATTCAAGGTATGTATGGGATAGGGGAAAATAATCTCGGGTATAAGTACTTTGATGGGGGAAATTTATCCGCTGTATGTGTTTTTCCAAAAATTGAAAAACCCGATCTGAATGTTTTTTACTGGATACGACCAATGGGTAAGTCCATTCTAGATGTAATTGATAAATTATCCAAAAATTATCATAAGGAACACAAGCTTCCCATTTACGTTAAGAAAATATTCAAGGAACAGTATGAATATCTACGTAATAAAGGATTCAAAAATACTTCAAATTTTCCTTGGCATTCCAGTTGTCCTTCGGAAGACGATACTTATCCTGAACAGATACTTGATATTGCCCATACCATAGATATAGCAAAGAAATTAGGGAAAACCAGACAATTAAACAGATCATATAGGTACTATGAACAACTGAAAAAAGATGAAACTTTAAAAGAAGGCTCAATATACGATCATAAGAAGGAAGCAAAAAAAGTATTGATTAGTTTCTTTCAAGAGGAAATAAAAAGCAGATCACTTAATATTTCAAATCCTTATGATTTCTATAATATAGTTTTGAATAAATTAAATAGTGAGTCCACGATAGAGAAAATAATTAAAATAGATAGAACGTATGTTGCATTTCATTTATCAGAAATACAAAATAAAGAACTTGCTTCATTATATGCTCTAATATCACTACGGAATCAATCGAATCATATTGTTGATTTTCTTATGTTTGATACGTTTTATTTACTTCTCAAGAGTGATATCAAGTTTATTAATTTAGGGGGATCTGAAATAGAGAGCTTGTACCAGTTTAAAATAAAATTCCGTCCGATAAAAGAGAATATTATGTATTGGTCCGTATTATATTAAAAATCTATTTGATAGTAGGAAGCAGACGCCACAACATTTCAAATAGCGCTTTCGCATTTTTATACATATCATCATTGACTATTAGAATACCTTTCAGTTCCTGTTTACCGGCAATCATTGCTATTTTTCCGTCAAAAATCATATAATCGAAAACACTTATATTCCAGTCAGAAGGAAAAAATTTATATGAATATCTTTTTGGGTCGACAGTCTTTACATAATTTCTTGATATCAGCGAATCTTCAATAATTTCCCACATTTTTAAATGTTTCCTGCTTACCGCTTCAGGAAAAAGTTGAGGGTTTTCAGGAAAAACTTCAAAGATATTGCTTATATTCACATACGATCTCAATTCGGTTGATTTTAATACTTCCCTATAAATAGCTTTGACACCATTTTTGCCCTGAAAAAATTTGACGTCGAAATGCCTTTCTGGCTTGTTTATTAAAGGCATAGTCTTTTTCATCAAAGGAATGGTATTGATAAACTCCTCTTTTAATCTTTTAACATGATTATCTTTTTGTTCTATAAGATACTGGAGAGAATCGGGTGATTGTGCGGTAAGTTCTCTTGATCTACCCTGTTTTACATGAGTAATTAGTCCTTTGTCTATAAGGTTTTGGACGTTGAAATGTGTAGTGACCCGATTCATTTGAAGTGAATGAGCCAATTCAGTCATTGAAGATTGACCAAGCTCCGTTAGTCTAGTATAAATTTTTGCTTCAGCTGTTGATAAGCCGAGATTGATTAAAAAATCCAAGATCTTTTTCATAGTTTAATTGATACGAACTGTTAATTCTAAATTACACATGATATAATATATAATTACTGAAACAACAACAACAAATCGTAAATGTAAAAAATATGTAAACGTAAATTTAAGTATGCCTAATCATTAGATAGAATAATATGTTCTAAGGTATTAATATATAATGCTCAATAAAAATTAAATTACCATTAACCGTTCATAATAATTTACACACGTTTATTCTTATATTTGCCTTTAGGACGAGGAATACCTTAAAAGACAAAGCATAATGTAAATATAACATAGAATATGTTATAAATCAATATATAACATAATTTGACAAATGACTACTAGGGCCCTACAATACTCTTTATACTGAATATGTTCTTACCATTGAACAATAAATTTCTGATTCAAATTTTCGGGCTTCTGTCACAAAAGAAATATACAGAAGCAGAAAAAAATGTTTTAGATATTCTGTCTGGAGTCGTGGAAAATAGATCCGAAAAAGGTAAGGAAAATTATCTTGTTTTTTTAGAAGTACTCTATAATGATTTCGATTTTTATTACCGAAAGTGGTTACAAAAGAAAGGTTTAAGCGACGGTCTTTTAGAGGATAATACGACCCATATTGAACATGATCAAAATTACTTCCTCCACCATTGTTCAAACCCCGGTAAGATGAACGATTTATTATGGGAGTTGGGTGTATGTTTGATGACCAAGAAAGATATCAAAAACAGGAAGAGAATTGTAAATACCATTGAGAAATATAGGAAAATCTACTAATAAATCACTTCCTCTTCAAATAATCCCCAGCTTATTTTAAAAGACAAATGTTCCAAAGAATATTAAGGGATTAATCAATAACATATTTTTCTGATCATTAATTATCATTGATTAACTTGAATATTTTCACTAGACTGAATTTATGGTTGAAACATCACAAGTGTTAGGTGATAAATCTTTAGTGGTGATTTTTACATATGCACCAGCAGGACTTGGTCATCTACGCGTGACTGATGCTTTATATCACGGATTGCCCTCAAATGTTATTCCTGTTTTGTTGGGATCAGATGACAAATCGATAAGTTTTATACATAGAATAACCAGCGTTCATCCGATGCTCCGTGGTCTCATGGAAATGACGCAAAAAGGAATATTGGAGGATGTATTTACCTACCTTTACAGAAACTATTTAAAATCCATGTCTGAAAATATATACAATAAAATTATTTCCATCCTTGATCAAAGGATTGAACTCCCCAGAACAATTCTCGTTGTGTCAACTCATTTCGGTCTTGCTCATCAGCTGGTTGAGGTGAAAGAAAAGCTTAAAAGAGAAAAAAATATCAACATCTATACCATAGTTCAGGTTACGGATGACAGTCCTCAGCATCTGTGGTACGTTTCCGGAGCAGATATAATATTTGTACCCAGTAAAGAGACGAAAATTGAATTAATGAAATATGGCGGGTCTTTAGGGGAGAATAAGACTCGTATTGAAGTGGTAGCCTATCCGTTAAGTCCTAAATTAGGACAATTATTATTAGATAAAGAATTTAATACCCGTCAAAAAACGCTCATGCCTTACAGTAAGTTGACAATCAATATTGCCGTACCAGTTTCAGGAGCCGCAGTGGGGACTGATTATTTGGAAAGATTAATTGATATTCTAAGTAATCAGTCCTATAAGTATATTTTTCAAGTAGTATCAAAATCCAGATCATATACAAGACCTTTTTTAGAAAGAATCAAAGATAAAAATAATGTAAAATTGTCTGCTTGTGCCACGGACAGGGATACAGTAGATGAATACGAAAGAATATATTCAAATAATCTGATTTCTTTAGAGATTACAAAACCCAGTGAGTAGGCATTCAAAGCTTTGTTTTATCCAAGACAAAGAGGAGGCGTGATACTTCTTTTTTCAAGACCGGTAGGCAGGCAGGAATATGATAATTTGAACTTTCTAAGACGTCATAATTTAATTCCATCCTTACAAGAAACAGAATATATATGGAGACTTGCCAATAACTTTGCCGAAGGGAATAATATCGCTATTGACGCTCTTAATCTAAAAGCAAGAAATTGGAGAGCTTTAGAACTATCGGATGATCCCCAGGAATCTTCAAATATTATTTCGTTTCTACAGGATAAAGGGATATTAAATTCTATGATAAATTTTTCACCGGAAGAGAAATTAAAACGTGACGTGCAAGATGAATTAAAGACTGATGGGGTAAAAATATTTTGGGAGAAAGTAGCCCAATTTATTGTCAGTAAATAACATATATATCTTTTCAGGATTAAAGTCTTTTCATGATAATAATCCACAATTTTGATTGTAGTATTGAAATAAAAAAATAGAAACGTTAAGCTTTGGTTATGGTTTTATTTGATATATTTTTATATTTAATTTCATTTGTGGCTGTTTGGATAGGCGCGGGATTGATAGTAGTCTCAGTTGAGGATTTATCACATAAGCTGAATATTTCTTCATTTGCTACGTCTTTTTTCGTTTTAGGTATATTGACGTCAATTCCCGAAGCAATGGTCGGCGTGAATGCTTTGGTAGACAATGATCCGGCTATTTTTGTGGGTAATTTAATTGGGGCGTCGTTGGTGCTTTTTGTTTTAGTAATACCGATATTAGCCATATTAGGAAACGGCATAATCCTGTCACATCAACTGAACAGTAAAAAATTACTGCTTTCGCTTCTGGTAATTATTGCCCCGGTTTTTTTAATTATCGATAATAAGGTCAGTTATTGGGAAGGTGTTTTCTTGATTCTCCTTTATTTTATTCTTTTCTACAGCATAGAGAAAAAGAAAGGCCTGTTGGAAAAAATCAGAGATAGGATAGTTGATGGGAAAACTCATATTTTAGTAGATTCTATAAAAATTCTGATTGGAGTACTGATTGTGTTTGTAGCCAGCAAGATAATCGTAGACAAAACCATTGTTTTTTCAGAAATTATAGACATGTCGCCTTATCTTATCAGTCTTTTAGTTTTATCTGTTGGTACAAATTTACCTGAATTATCACTTGCAATCCGTGCAGTTTCACTTGGCAAAAAAGAAATTGCTTTAGGAGACTATGTCGGATCAGCTGCCGCCGATACATTGATGTTTGGAATATTGACTATTTTTCATAAGGGGCCGATTCTGCTCTCTGATCATTTTGTGAGAACGTTAGCTTTTATGTTTATAGGGCTTGCTTCGTTTTACCTCTTCAGCCGCTCAAAGAATGATATTTCCAGAAAAGAAGGATTGATACTACTTCTAATTTACATTTTATTTATATTTGTTGAAACAATTAATTGACCATCAACAAAGAATAATTTCAGTTCTTTGACTATAATCTTCCGGACTAAAGATAGCTTTTTATCCTATATCTTTTTGTAGATGTTTTACCATTATCGTATTTGGCCGTGAGGAGAAGAGTGGCACTGCGGATATTTTGATGATAAGTACATACACCGCTTGAACAGGTGCCAAAAAGAAGTTCCCTCTCTGAAGTAGGATTATTGTCCTTCCTGATAACACCGCCTGCTCCTTGTGACAGGCCATTACTGGTATAGGTGAAAGAATAAGAAACTGAATCCAGATTATTAAAATTTGTAAATAAAAGCAAAATTCCTCTCTTGTTAGGTCTGTATTTTACTTTTGAAGGGATGGAAACTGAGGATCTAACAGTGTTTGTTTTTGTATTTTGAGAAGGCGTTTTCGGAATAAATTTTTTAGCCGCTAAGATTTTAACAGGGTGAATTAACCAAAGAGTAATAATAATAAGAATAAATAATAGATGAGTAAAATATTTCACATTATCATTTTAGGATTAAATGTAGTAATAATCAAGCTATATTGATATACTAGAGATCATGGGGAAAAAAACAGTCGTGACTATTCTTGTCATTTTATTAATTGCTCTAGGATTAATATACTCTATTTACATTAGAGGTTATTTATTTCAGAAAGTTGTTTCGCCCATACCCGATATTCAACCAACAAGCGAGCAGGTAGAAGTGGAAATGAATACTTGGGTTGACCAGTCCGAATTTAAAGTCAACTATCCAAAAAATTTAAAGATAAATCCTCACGACGAGGATAAGGAAAATTATGCACATTTGGAATTTACCTCAGAAGATCATCCGGGAAATATCATTATTTGGGTAAAAGACACACAATTTCTTGATTTGAATGATTGGATGATTAAGATGAAGATTGATAAAGCAATTGATAGTAATCTAGGCGGTATACCTTCAAAAAAAACCATTAGCAGTATGGGTTCTCAAAAGTTGACTAATACCGTTATCAGAAATGGGTATTTATATCAGATTGAAACAAACCTAAAAGACGCTCCGTACTGGCAAGATGTATATAATAAAATAGCTGCTTCGTTTGAGTTTGTTTCACCGGAAACACAGACATCTCAAAAAAACCCGCAATCAGACTCAAGTAGCGGCGGTAATGAGGATTTCGTTGCTGATGAGGAGGAAACAATCGAGTAGAAAAGAAGTAAATTATGAAACGGTATTTTTTTATTTTAGGAAGAAATCCTGATCTGTCTGTTCTTGAATTAATCTCCGTCTTTGATAATCGCACAATTCCTTATAAAATCTGCTTAGTATCTCGTGAAGCCGGTATATTTGAATTAGGAGAGAAAAATCAAATATCTGAGCTAATTAAAATATTCGGAGGTACAGTAAAAATTGGGGAAATCATGGACGAAATTGGATTTTCAGATGATTATTCTGAATTCGAGAAAATATTATCTGCTTCCAACTTAATAAAAAAATATTTACCATCGATAGAAGGTAAAGCGCATTTTGGTATAAGTATTTATGACGTGGGGGGAGATAATCTATATTTATCAAAAATTACTTCTCAACTGAAAACTCTTAACATTCAGATTAAGGATAACTTGAGAGAAAAAGGAATTCATGCAGGTTTTGTAAAAATAAAAAATAGATTTCTTTCCAGCGTGTCTGTCGAAAAAAATCAATTGATAAACAAAGGTATGGAGTTGGTGATACTAGTCAGCAAAGAAAAATTATTATTTGGCAAATCACTTCGCGTCCAGGAATTTTCCGATTTTAGTTTAAGAGATGTTGGCAGGCCTTATCGAGATAAAAAATCAGGAATTATACCTCCGAAACTGGCAAGGATGATGATAAACATTGCTCAAGTAGATAGAGGTGATATCCTTCTTGATCCATTCTGCGGAAGCGGAACTTTGTTGCAGGAAGCAGTAGTATTAGGATATAAGCACATAATAGGATCGGATATCAGCGCGAAAGCCATAGCAGACACAAAGAACAATCTTAATTGGTTGTTTGGTCAATTCCAGGAATTGAAAAGAGAAATATATGATATGAATCTTATTCAGGCAGATGTAAGTAATTTATATTCATCCATTAAGGAGGCAAGAATCGGGGCAATAATTACAGAGCCTTATCTGGGACCACCGCTTTCTCATAAACCTGGCATAAATGAAGTAAAAGAGACAATATCAAACCTAAGCCGATTGTATTTAAAGGCATTTACTCAATTTTCCAAAATATTAGATCCCGACGGACGCGTCGTGATTATATTCCCATGTTTTGAAATCTCCGGTAATTTATTTTTTTTAGATATATTACAGGATATTCGTAATTTGGGTTTTGAAACTCATCATTATAAGATCGATAACAGTTGGAGTAGTTACCTGAAATTTACCAAACGAGGATCAATAATTTATAGTAGCGAGATTAAGTTTTTCCAACGGGAAATTCTTTCTTTTGTTAAGATAAAATGATATGCTTGACAATTATTATTCAATATTATGAATAATCTAAGTACTTATATAAAATTAATTATTGTTTTATCGGTCAGTCTTGGTTTATTTTTGTTATATATAATTTATCAAGTCATATTTACGCCAAATGGGTTATTAGGTATTCATTAGAAAAAAAGATTATCAAAAATATATAAAACATTTATGATAAAAGACGCAATTCAAAAAGCAGTTAATGAGAATTTGAAGAAGGGGAACGTTGTAGCAGTGAAGGTTTTAAGATTCGTCATGTCAGAGATAAAATATGCAGAAATTGCTAAAAAGAAAGAAATCACAGACGAGGAAGTAATTTCCTTATTAAGGAAAGAGACGAAAAAGAGAAAAGAAGCTGTAGATTTGTTTAAGAAAGCCGGCAGAAATGATCTGGTGGATGATGAGTCAAAACAATTGGAGATTATCGGAAATTATTTGCCAGAGGAGATGTCCGACGGAGAACTTGAAAGTATTATTGACGAGGTATTGTTAGTGAGTTCTAACAGGTCAAACATTGGAAGACTAATTGGAATGGTAATGTCAAAACTCAAAGGTAGAATAGAAGGGTCAAAAGTCGCTGACATAGTAAAAAAGAAAATATCCACGTCCCCATCTGTTTAAAAATTAATAATTTCCTATTTATCTTCTTTTTATACGATTTCGTACATTGTAGTAATTATGTTTATTTGACGAACAATCGTTTACAGATTAGGTATTGCAATGAAGTAATAATTATACCTAAGATTAAAGCAATCAAATATGACGATATACCCAATCCTGTTAAAACCGCACCTTTAGATACAAACCAAATACTTAGAATATTGGTTATCAAGCCCGTAAGGATCCATGAGCTATTTTTTGACGTATTTATATTAAGATATTTTGCCAGTCGTAACACCAAGTAGTATATAGTTGAGATAAGGAAACTATTTAATAATACAGCTGTCCAGTCGGTAAGGTTTGCATTGCCTAAAACTATAAACGAAGGTACGAGTAAATAAGCAATATAAAGTGTAATTAAATTTACTAAAAAAAATGATATCCAGAAATAAACATTGGTGATGTTTTTATTTTTTCTCAAAGCCTTCTTCACCTCCTCCTTATATTAATTTAATTTAAGGCATATCAATTATGAGTCTAAACGACTTTAGATTATTTTTCAATGTTTATAGATTTTTGAATATTGCAGAAAATCATAGAGTATAGTATATTAAATAATCTTATGGTCAGGAAAAGCAAAATAACCAGTTCTGTTAAAGAAGCTAAATACAGAGAAAATTTAAAAGAAAATAACATTTCCTCAACGAAAGGTTTTCCACTTTCTTCATTTTTAACTGTCAAAAATATTATTTTAGTTCTTTTGCTTGTTGTTATAGTGTTATTATGGAAATTTAAAGGTAATTTTATAGCCGCAACAGTAAATGGACAGCCTATATCCAAATGGCAGTTAAACAGTGAGTTGGAAAAGAAATTCGGTGGTCAGGTCTTAGATGCAATTATTAATGAAAGACTTATTCTAGGCGCAACCAGACAGAAAGGTATTTTTGTAACCTCACCGGAAATAGATAAAAAAATTGAGGAAATAGAAAAGCAATTAAACGGAAAAGTATCCCTAGACGATGCACTAAAATCTCAAGGCATGACTAAAGATGACTTTAGAAAACAATTAGAAATACAGATATCCATTAATAAGATGTTTGATAAAGACGCCAGCATTTCCAGCAAAGAAATAGATGATTATCTTGAGAGCAACAGCTCTTTATCCAAAGACGCGACGGATCCGGCAGCTTTACGCAGTGAAGTAACTGATATACTTAAACAACAGAAAGTTTCAGATTTATTCAATGAATGGTTTGCCAAAATCCGTAACGACGCTAAAATAACAAAGTTCCTTTAAATTATCCCATATGACGATGACGGAACAGGTAAAGCCCCATCTTAAAGACTTCATAGTGTATATTATTATTCTTTTTGGGGTAATTATTGGTACGGTATTATTATTTTCTCAAAAAACACAAGATAATCTTGTAAAAGATACGATGAAAAGAGATGTTACTGATTCTTCAAATATTCCAACCGGAAGTTATACGTCACCACCTAAAATGGAGATAGATATAAACAGGAAGTATACAGCCGATATTATTACCAGTTTAGGTGAAATACAAATTGAGTTATTCTCCAAAGAAACACCTGTGACCGTGAATAACTTTATTTTCCTCTCAAAACAAGGATTTTATGATAATACTATTTTCCACAGGATCATCAAAGATTTCATGATCCAGGGTGGAGATCCAAAAGGAGACGGAACGGGAGGTCCGGGTTATCGCTTTGCTGATGAAAAAATCACCAGAGATTATAAAAGGGGAATAATAGCCATGGCAAACAGCGGACCTAATACAAACGGCAGTCAATTTTTTATAATGCATAAAGATACAGATCTGCCAAAAAATTATGTAATATTCGGACAAGTAGTAAAAGGTATAGAAGTTATTGATAAAATTGCGGAGACGCAGACAGTCGATAATGGTCTTGGAGAGCAGTCAAAGCCCACAAAAGAAATAAAAATTGAGAAGATTACAATCAAAGAAACATAAAACATATTCTTCCTCTTATTTCGTATTTCTCCTATACTTATTACAATCACTTAATCATTAATGACCTTCTGCATGTTGTATCATTAAACTCATGGAATAGTTATGAAAAATGTTCGGGAAGTCACAAAAATCCTGATTCAGGAAGAAACAATCGTAACTATACTGACCTTACTGTTCATTCTTTTAAGTATATATCCGACGCTTAGATTTTACTATAATACTCCTCCGGATTCCGTATATTCATTTCTTCATAATAGCGTAAGCGATTATCCGTATTACATAAGTTTTATCAGACAGGGCATATTAGGCAGATTTACGACGATCGACCAGTTTACCAGTGAAAATCAGTCCGCAGGTTTCATTCATATTTTTTATCTCTTTTTAGGCAGGATTGGATCGTTGTTCGGCTTTTCACCTTTTAATATATATTTTCTGGCAAGAATACTATTGGGAATTCTTTTCCTATTAACAAGTTATTATTTTATTGCCCATTTCTTAGATTCGAAAATTAAAAGGTTGCTTGCTTATGTATTATTTATCTCATCAGCCAGCTTCCCCCAAATATCTTTTCAGGAAAAGGGAATAAACATTTCATCGTATTTGTCCTGGTGGACAGAAGTTGATCCTATAAGAAGAGTGACATTTATTCCCCATTTCCTTTTAGGGCATACGGGTATGGTACTGATGCTGCTGTTGTTATTAAAATTAACAAAATCAGGTAGCCGGAAGTTGCTACTTTTATGTATCTTAACTGGAAACATTATTGGAATATCCCACCCACCAAGCTTAGGAATGGTTTATTTTATATTTGGATTTTATTTGTTGACAATTTTCTTTATTATTTTGCTCAAAAAAGGTGATCTACTAAAAGTACTTAAGGAAATATCCTTATCAATAAAATTTTATTTATTATTTGTAATCTTAACAGTTCCATCACTTTATTATATTTACTACACCACCGGAAATATATTCCCATGGACTCTTATGAAGGCGCAAGAATCACTTTTCTATTATATTTCGTTGAAAGAATACATGTTGTCAATCGGTCCGATATTGCCAATGGGTCTTATTGGTTTTTTTTCTGTCAAAATAATAATAAAAGATAAAACAAAATTATCTAATTTCAATATCCTTATTCTTTGGATAATCATAGACCTGATAATGATTCCATTTTCAAAAATTATTGCGTTTTCCAACTTGCCTATCAAAATTCCTACCTTTGCCAATATCAGATTTTTATCCATGGTGATTCAATTGCCGCTGTCAATTCTCGCTGTTTTATTTTTGTTAAATATAAAAAAAACATTCGGTAGTAAATTTGTCTGTTTTTCTTTGTTCACCTATTTTATTACTACTTTGTCGGTTTATCCTGTAAATATATCCAGCCAAATCAATGATTTTATTTATGCCCGAAAGTTTGTATACCCTTCAAAAAAACTGATAAACGTTATAAAATCTTTTGATAGTGTCACCGATGAAAGCAAAGCTGTTTTAGCCAGACAGGATACGAGTTTAATTATTTCTTTGTTTGCCAGAAATAAAGTTTATTTTGGCCAATCGGTATATACATATGATAATGAAAATAAAAGTAATCAGGCGGATAAATTTTTTCAGGGGAACATGACAAGTTGCGAGGGAGAGAAATTTATCCGAGAAGGAAGGATAGATTATGTCTTAACAGAAAATAAACTCGACACTCAGAAAACGGATAATTATCCTTTTTTACGGAAAGTGGAAATGTCTAATAAAGATGAATCAGGGAATGGTGAAAATAATATATATCTCTACGAATATGATAGTGAGGCAGTTGAAGGACAATGTAAGGGGGATATAGTTCTTCCATAATTCAGGTATTTTCAATAGAGCATAGAATCTACAAAAGTAGAAATGTACTATCTGTATTTGAGCCTAAAATCTTACTAGAAGATGGATCATCTACAAAAGTAGAAATGTACTATCTGTATTTGAGCCACCTATTTATGACTCCTAAAACTAATCTACAAAAGTAGAAATGTACTATCTGTATTTGAGCAGGAGAGAGGAGAAAAGACCAATTAAATCTACAAAAGTAGAAATGTACTATCTGTATTTGAGATCTGATGAAAAAAGAGAATTAGCAAATCTACAAAAGTAGAAATGTACTATCTGTATTTGAGCTTACTGTTAATCCTCTGGCGGCAAATCTACAAAAGTAGAAATGTACTATCTGTATTTGAGTTTTTAGTGCTATTGAAAAGTAAAAGATCTACAAAAGTAGAAATGTACTATCTGTATTTGAGTTCACCAAGAGTCGGTGGCTCAAACTATCTACAAAAGTAGAAATGTACTATCTGTATTTGAGTGAAACGCTTGGAATAATAGGTCGTATATCTACAAAAGTAGAAATGTACTATCTGTATTTGAGCATTCACACAAAGTGTAGACACTATTATCTACAAAAGTAGAAATGTACTATCTGTATTTGAGATACATCCTCATATTCAAAATCATCAATCTACAAAAGTAGAAATGTACTATCTGTATTTGAGGAAATTGTAGTATGCTTTATTTATGTATCTACAAAAGTAGAAATGTACTATCTGTATTTGAGTCATGCGGCATCTATCGGATATTATCATCTACAAAAGTAGAAATGTACTATCTGTATTTGAGGAAGATGATATACTGAATAATAATCATATCTACAAAAGTAGAAATGTACTATCTGTATTTGAGTTTACATCTTCCTTTAAAACATTTCTTCTATCTACAAAAGTAGAAATGTACTATCTGTATTTGAGATCATGAAGCTGTTATTAAAAGGTTATCTACAAAAGTAGAAATGTACTATCTGTATTTGAGTTAAATGGATATGATGTGGCTCTTTATAATCTACAAAAGTAGAAATGTACTATCTGTATTTGAGAGCCTGTTGCTTGTCACAGCAATCTAAAGATGCAACCCGCAGCAAAAGCTGAATCGGGGACTTTAGGCGTAAAATAGCAAGAAACAGGCTCATAAAGACTTAAGTTTTCTCAAATATTAACAGTTTCACTTCTGCTTTTATAATCATTCATGTCAAAGTGCTACCCGAAGTATACCACATTTTCGATATCATGATGAGCGCTACCGTAGCGGATGGTTTTTCCTCTACATCCTTCACACACGGGAAAAATTACTATGCTGTCAGTTTTTGTAAATAATTTTTTATACTTTGCTTCTATCTCCGTGAGAATATTTCTAAGTACCCTTGGGCTATTATGTACGGAAAAGACTGAATATTGCATCCTGCGGCCGTATTTCTTCAGGAATTTGGCAAATTTACTTCTGGTTTTATTATTAGTGAAATCGTAAGAAACTATCAACATATAATTATATTTGAAATTCAGGGAAAGGATATTTCTTTTTATTCATGATATACCGATAAAAGGCAAGTATATATAGATATATTTCTTCTTTGTTCTGGTCGATTGCCTCCAAGAAAACAGAGCTATATTTTTTACTGGTAACAAATCCCTTCTTAAATTCAAATCTTCCGTTTCGAAAAAGAAAATCTTTTTCTTTTATCTGTCCCAAATGATAGCTTTTCAGAAGCTGCCGATCGATAAGCGGCCTTAATGGTTCCATGATATCGCAAGCCAGAGATTTTCTTTGAAAGAAAAGCTGATGATAATACCCTTTATATGTATCAAATCCGAATAACCGCAATAGTGAATCACATAAGTTAAAAAGATAAGTATATCCTATATCCAGGAGGAGATTAATGATATCTTCCCTTGTCTGAGGAGCTCGACGAAGCCAGTTTAGTTTTTGAAACATAGCTCCAAAATATGTTTTACTCACGATTCCCTCAACACCCAGCAACTGTTGTTTATCTTTTATTTTAGCGAGCATATTTAACGCATTGTCAAGTATCTGATGATCATATGGTTTCTTATATTTTTCCAGCAGTAATTGCTGGTTTCTGATTTTATTTTTTATGATAGCTGACGAAATGTATAAATCATCTTTCGTAGTATACTGCTTCTGCCTAAGAAGATAATTTCCCTCAGACTCAGCCATGACGGCCGCAAGGGTACGCAGATTATGATTCAGGAAAAATACGGAGATACCATATGAAGTAAGTTTTTTCAGTAAAGCAGTTGTGATGCTCATCTCCCCGACAATAAATACTGCCAATACTGTATGGCAGGACATCTGATCTATGGCCTCTCCGTCACGTACGAAACGTATGTTGTCATTCGTCAACTGAAGAAGATTGTCTGATCTATATTCTGCCTGCACATAGAGAATATGTTTTTCCCTGAAATCAGGTAGTGTTAACATAGGTATTTGAATTACATAACTGGTGATAAATACAATTTGTGCATTTAGCCGGATTTGGATGCAATTTTACGGAGTCAATCATAAAATTGTGTATACTAGTGATAATATCCTCGAACTTTTTTTGCTGATTTTGGTCTGGTAATTCGACCTCGTAGCGTTTGTTATCCTTCAATGAGTGTAAAAACATTTTCCTAACCGGTAAATTTGCTTCAAAAAGACAATACATCTGTGCGTATAATTGATACCGGTGACCGTCAAATATTGTCCTGATGTGGTATTTCCGCTCAATAAGAAATTCATTTTCCAGGTTATAGATATCAATTTTGCCTTTTATACCAAGCCGGCTGCTATAGACCGATAGTCCCTGGAGAATGCGGCTGGAAGTAGTATAAATAGCAGAATCGATAGTTTCGTGGGCGATTTTTCCTCTTGTTTGGGCTTTGTCATGATAGACAGTGGTGTCAAAGGAACTATAAATACTATGGTAATAGAGGGAAAGAGGGCAGAAAATGAAATCGTTTATCGCAGATATAGGTATGGCTGAGTCCATGCCCTATAGTGTATCATGCAAGAGCAAATTATGCTTTTTTGGAGGAAACAAGGGCGAGGTATTTATCATATTCCTGTTGGGTGACGGTTAATCCTCCATACTCAATTTCTTCAAGCCTCTTCGCTTTATTAATTTTCTGTAAAATCAGGATTCCTTTTCTGGCAATATTATAAGCGCCGTTTGCATCTCCATTGAACTCAAATGGTTTTTTACCCTTATATCTTTTAGTAAGAGTTATTAAATTGTTCTCAGAATGAAAATAGCAATGAGGGCAGGAAATAAAATCTCTGTATTTTTCATTATTCTCATTTTGATTTATTTCAATGGTTGTATTTCTTAATTGGAGAATTAAAGAAATTATATATATAAAAGGCTTATAAAAATTTTCATTTTCAAAATTTCTAGTTTTAATTAACTGTGAAATATTTGAAAAATTTTGGAAATTTATTCCATTTTCATGAAATAATTTTTTCAAAGAATCATTAGGGTATTTAAGTTCTACTTTCCCACCACGATTATTTTGATCTCTTATATACTTGAATCTTTCTACATTTGAATAAAAGGTAAAGTCATCTGGTAATTTAGTGTTACTATATAGTTTCACCTTCGAATCATCCTCTTTCTCTTTTTCTGATTTGATAAAATCACTTCTTTTGTAGCGGAAACAGAATCTGTCTTTGTCTGGATCATAAACGATATTAAATTTATTGATAAGATCGATATTTTTTTCAATTTTTTCTACAAAAGTGGAGATGTTTTTGCGAAAACCGCAAGCAGGGCAAATAGCAGAGGTATAACTTGCAGGTACATAGAATATGATTCCGCACTGTTTGCCGATATCCTGGAAATTAATTACTGGTGGGGTGAGCTGGTATGCCTGCAAAAAGTGGCCTGTTTCTTCCTCTTTTGCATCTTTAAATACCATGTAATTTAATTTTTTTGCAAGAGCTAATTCGAGATTTTGGTATATCTGTTTTTCAATAGCGAAGCGGCCACGTTTAAAACCTATATTGAGATCCTCAAACACAACAATCGCTTCATATTTTCTTATTAATTTGCAGATTTGATGTACAACTTGGGAAATATACCCCTTTTTCATCTCTTTTATGGAGGATATTTCCTGCCAGGATTTTCTTTGCCAATCTCTCTCTTTTTGAATCTGATCCAGTTTTTTCTGATAATCTGTTGGTTCTCTGTCTTCCCGTTCCTGGACTTCATTGAAAGAATCAGTTTCAAGGATATTACCTTGATGATCAATCACAGAATAATATGCTAAATTTTTTTCTCCTCTATCAATTCCAATGATCTTAACTTTAGAGTTATTTCTTATTGTGTTACAGATTTTTGTATTTATTTTCCAATCATTTTCAGTAAAATTAATTGAAACAGGACAATGGAAATAGATTTTGTTTTGAGTAAAACGTTTCTTATGAAATATATTATTATTTTTCTTTATTATTTTTATTTGATTTTTAACTGTAATAATAGGATCTTTAGTCAAGTTTTTAGTTAGTTTCCGATAAAATAGTTCCGCTCCACCATTCAGTTTTAATATAGTTTTTTTAAAGTTTGTATTACTAAATAGTGCCTTCCAGTAAATTGAGTGTAAATTTCTTCTACCATTCTTATCTTTAAAGTTATAACCCTTAGGAGCGATATTCTCATCAAGTTCAAAGTCTTTGTTATATATCTGAAATAGATAAAGTCTTCCACTTTCTATTAGTTCATATAGCTTGCTAAAATTTATATTCTCCCAGGTGACTTTATAGCATGACCGTGTAGCATCTTTGTAAAAATCGGAGATATTATCGTATTCACTAGTCTCCTGCCATTTAAAACTAAAGCCTTTGTAAGATTCATGCTGACTTATGCCTAATTTAAAGTAGTCTATTATCTTTTTCAGAGATTCATGATAGTTTTGACTGCTTTTATTTGAAGTCTTGAACAAGCCCTTATCGTAAATATTTAACACTGAGTCTATTGGTAAGTTATATTTTTTTACGGCTGGGGCGAAGTTTGATCCACTTGAGCGAATAAACAGTTTGGGAAAGTTCTTAAAATCTGGTTTTTGATAATTATAGACTAATCTTAGGCTTATATTATTATTTCTGATATCTAAATAAAGTTGTTCTATTTCATCCTTAGTGAATTTTGTTCCGTTAATAATTCCTAGATAATATTTTTCATTCTTTTCAAATATTAAAGCACCATAACTATCATAGTTTTTTGACCAGCCGCTTAGTAATGAACTGCACTCAAAATTCAACTTAATCTTTTCGGAGTTATATGGTTTTTTAGTCAAATAATTCCTAAAAACATTAAAATATTTCCAAGTATTGATATTTTCATAATATTCTTTGAACTTTTCATAGAAACCACCAATAGCGTCCTCATCCAGTGCCTCAGGATTCCAGACTCTTTCTTTTCCCTTTTCCAAAGAAAAATATTTCATCATCAGATAGATATCAAAAACAGATTGTGTATAATCAAGAAACTTTTCTTTTTGGATGCTTCCTTTTTTTCCAGACTTAAGCCTCCCTTTCTTATTGGGAAGGTATTTTTTATCTTCTGTTATCATTTTTTCTATTTCCTTTGTCTCATTTAGATAGATATCTGTCGCTTTTTCAAACTCTTTTTCCCAGATTTTAAGAAATATTTGATAGAAGTCAGATCCCTCTTCTAGAATATCCCGATATTCTTTCCTAAATAGATCATTAACCTCTACAATATTTTGAGTCTTTTGTAACGCAGCTTTTAAGGATGTTACTGAAATAAAATCTGGTATATTTTTTTTATCTTTTGGGATTAACAGGTTTCTTATCGTATTCCAATTGGAAAACCATTTATTTGAGATAGTATTAATAAACCGTTTTGCTACATAAATTTGGCTGATATTATATTCATCTGATTTTACTTTTTGGCTAGAAATAAATTTCTTGAAAATCGACTTTGCCTTTGGAATGCATATTTTGTTTTCGTTAATAAATTTTTGCATAGTTGGAAAAACATCTTCATCCTGAAAAATTTCGATGAAACTATCCTGTTCGATTTCTTGTTTACTAGGTTGGCTTAAAATTTGTTTGAAAAGTCTTTTGAAAAAAGGAAGGTCTTTTTTGCTAACCTCAGGATTGTTTTGACGCAGTTGGTTAACATTCGAATTTATCAGTGCAATGGTATTATTGTAACCATCAATCTGTTTTTGACTGAAACAGTTGTTGAAATAGAATAAAACAAAAATTCTAAGTTCATTTTTCGCAAAAACTGATTTATGTTTTTTCGAATATTTTGACTCAAATATTTTCTTATTCTCCAGGAATATGCTTAAGTTATCATTGATGATTCTTGTAGGAATAGCGGTAGAAGTGCCATCGTCTTTATAAAAATTTATTCTTGTTTCATGAAATTTTTTAAAATAACAGCCGAATTTATTAAATGGATCAAAAATGCTTTTTCCATTAATCTGGGCTTCTGGATATTTATATTTGAGAAAATCAAAAACTTCTACTTTGAAAAACAGTTCAATCCCTTTTGTTCCCTCTTTGATTTTTTTCAGTTTCTTTTCTAATTCTTTTTTTTGCTGTTTTTCATTTTTGTTTTTTAATGTTTGCTCAATATTTTTTAAATATCGATTTTTCCACTGATCAGCTTCAGTGTTAAAGCTTTTTAAGAGAATAGTTCTGAGTCTTTTGGCAATTTTTTCCAGATCTATTCTACTTGCTCTGGATGGATTTAGTTTATGAGAAAAGTATTTTTGTTCATAACCTTCTAGAAGATTTTCTGGTAAGTTTGTATGCGAAAAAGCATCTTTGATAAATTCTTTGTGGAGTCTGTCGAAATACTTTTTGACATCTTTATAGTTTTCAGCGATTTTTTCATCTTTTTCAAAAACATGGTTTTTCTCCAAGAGTTCTTTGGTTCGACCTACTGGGATAAGTTCAAAACGGAGTGTTTTTTGCAGTTCATAGAGGTGAGTAAAATCCTTAAAAATACCAGTCATAAGTCGATGAGCTTATATTATTTCCCAGATTATATCATATACAGAATTGTTGAGTTATGCCTCAGGCCAGAGGGTTATTATAAGTGGCATCTTGTTCTCAGGATCTATTTGGGTTTTAATTTCCTCTGTTATAAACGGCATAAAGGGATGCAGAAGAGTAAGACTTTGTATGAATACATAAATAAGTACAGATAATGTTTCCTTATCATTATTGTGCAGTCTTTCCTTTGAAGATTCTATGTATTTATCCGCTAATTCATGCCAAATGAATTCATAAAGAAGGTCTGCGGCTCTTGAAAAATTGTACTTTTCAAAATCAGATGTTACTGATTTGATCAATTCGTCTGTTTTGTCTAATATATTTTTATTGTCCGGATGCAGTTTACTTCTGCTGGATGACTGGCTAAAAGTAATGGATTCCGCGTTATTTTTTCCGATAAATTCAGAATTCATTTTTATAAATCTCGCCATATTCCACAGTTTGTTTGTAAAATTCCTCATCGCCCGTATTTTATCTTCAGACATAGGCAAATCGTTGCCTAATGCACTTCCAAAAATAAGAGCCATTCTTAAAGCGTCTGCGCTGTAAGTATCTGCCATAATCAGGGGATTTATTACGTTCCCTTTGGACTTGCTCATTTTTTGACCCTTCGAATCGCGGACAAGACCATGCAAAACCACTCTTCTGAATGGGACTTTGTTTGTAACGTACAATCCCAGCATGATCATCCGGCACACCCACCAGGGTAATATGTCATAGCCTGTTTCCATGACGCTCGTGGGGTAGAAATACTCATAATTCTTCATACTGTTTACCTGAAGAGTAGCGAAAGGCCATTGTCCAGAAGAAAACCATGTATCAAAAGTGTCAGGATCCTGTATAAGATTTTTACCTTTGCATTTAGGACACGAGGAAGGTGTGTTCCCTTCGGTGACGATCCAATCACTTTCTATTCCGCAGTCTATACACTGCCACGCAGGAATTCTTATTCCCCAGACGATCTGACGGCTGATGTTCCAATCATGGAAATTTGATAGCCATTGGATGGCAGTTTTTTCAAATCGTTTGGGTGTAAAAACGATACTCTTTTCCCTGATGGCTTTAATTGCCGGATCAGTTAATGGTTTTACCCTGACATACCATTGAGGAAGAGGAAGGGGTTCAATTACGTTTCCGCATTTATAACATGTGCCTACGTTGTGGGTATATTTTTCATTAATGTGATCGATTAATCCTTTCGCCTTAAGATCCTCTGCAACTTTTATTCTTGCTGCCATGACTTTCATGCCATGATAAGGACCTGTCAGATCAGTAAGTCTTCCGTTGTAGCCGATCACTTGTTTCATGGGTAATTTATGCCGGAGTCCCATTTCGAAATCTGTCACATCATGGGCCGGTGTAACTTTTACCACTCCTGTTCCGAATTTCGGGTCTACAGCTTCATCTGCAATAACAGATAATTTAAAATCTCCCAATAGTCCCTTAACTTCAAATTCTTTTCCAACATACTTTTTATATCTTTTATCAGAAGGGTGTACTGCAACTGCGGTATCGCCGAATTTAGTCTCAGGCCTTGTGGTAGCCAGAATGAAGGGGCCGTATTTTAAATAATACAAAGGATCTATTCTTTCCACGTATTTTACTTCCAAATCGGAAAATCCAGTTCCGCATTTCGTGCAGTAGTTTACCAGTCTTTTGCTTCTGTATAAAAGACCGTCATTATGAAGTTTTTTGAAAGTTTTATAGACGATTTTTATAACCTTTTCATCCAGCGTAAAAACCTGTTTGGTCCAATCAAGGGAAAATCCCAGACGTCTTAGTTGGTTTTCCATGTTACCGCGGTTATTCTGGACAAAATCCCAGATCATTTTATAGAGTTCTTCCCGATTGTAATCAAAACGGCTTTTACCCTCTTTGGTAAGATGTTTTTCAAAAACATACTGTGTTTCAAAACCGGCATGATCTGTTCCAGGAAGCCAAAGAGTAGAGGAGCCAAGCATTCTGTGATAGCGGATCATGATGTCTTCAATCACATACATGGCATGACCCAGATGCAGATCCGCATTAGCATTGGGAGGGGGGAGTATTATGGTAAACGGTTTTTTGGAAGGGTTAATTTTAGGAGTAAAATATCCTTTTTTTTCCCAAAAACTATACCATTTTTTCTCGACTTCTTGATGTTTGTATACTTTGTCCATAGAAATGGTCAGTTGATAAGTTAGTTACTTC
>PFMK01000098.1 GCA_002785215.1 Candidatus Gottesmanbacteria bacterium CG_4_10_14_0_8_um_filter_37_24
ATTTCGCAACAGGTCTAATGCAATTATATATATCTCTTCCTTTGGTAGTTCTTTATTCTTGTTATATATCCATTCATAGAGATGAGCCTGTTTCATTGAAAACATTAAAAGTGGATTTGATTTAAACTTACTAAAAATACCCATTATGTTATTGTTTTCTCCTGTGAGAATGAGCAGCTACAAAAAATAAACAAGCTGAAATAAAATCAAAAACAATCCAGGTTGATTTATTTAAATAAATAGGAGCTATTGGATTGAACAAAATTGCGACTCCGCTAAAAATTAATGTCCAGGATAAAAATTTAGATTTATAGAAATCTATAGCAATAATTATGGATGAAATGAAAATTATCCATCGAAGAAGAATGTAGTATCCGTATGGCCATTGTAATATACCGAGTACCAAAACAATTCCTGAGGCTATAGATAACCATTTCATTCTCATATTATTGGCAGCCTTTATCTGAACAATAACATACTGAATGTTCCGCTACAAGCAGAAGCTGGTCTCCTAGTCCCATTTACCATAATCTTTGAGTGTGAATGTTTTGTCAGCCACTCATAAGAAATTTGGTTTGCGTATAAAAGAATTAAGATACAAACTAAATATGTCTCAAGAAGATTTAGCCTTTAAGGTCGGAGTAGACCGGAGTTATATGGGATTTTTAGAAAGAGGCCAAAAAAACGCAACGCTGAAAAACATTACTAAAATAGCAGATGCATTACATGTCAGCCTTTCGGATTTGTTCCAGTCAGTATAAATTAGAATAGTCAATTTTTTCCCTATTGGATCATAAAATCCTCTTTTTGCTTGATCTTATCTGGTACAATGTACTTGTTTATGAATGAAATTGTTAAATGGTTTACAACACTGTTTTTAATTGCAACAACTACTTTAGGTATAAATTCTCCAAAAGGTAATATTACTCCTACTCCGACGCCGATAATATCCACTATGGAGGAAGCATGGAAAATTCTTGATGAAAATGAATTTAATTGCCCTGCAAGGAACAATGTATTGGATTGGCTAAAATCCTCAATAAACAAAAACTCTATCTCTAGTAAAGAAGAGAGTGGAAAGGCGAAAGATAATAATCGTAATCTCTGGGCATGTTATATTTTATCTGTAGAAACAAATGATGCTTCTCAGCAATCTCAATATAACCCTCCTACTATAGATGCCGACCCAGTAATTGATTGTAATTTTACAAATATAGGCACGATGCGATTAAAAAGTAGCGTGTGTAGCAAATCAACAGATTGTCAGATAGGAGATAAGTGGATTTATTATGACTCTGTTGATAAATGTAAACAAGATCAAAAAGCTTATCAGGACAAAAAAGGTGAAGAATATCAAAGACAGCTAAAAGAGGAAAAAATTAATTGTTCATATACCGCTTCAGGGTATTCATTTAATTTTGGACAACTTACTTCCGATGAATGTAAGTTGAAATATAATCAATATTTTGATGAACTGGATCAGAAAAGAAATGAACGTATGCAAAAAATGAATGAATATTATGATAATTTGGATAAAGAGATGCAAAAACAAGCAAATCCAACAACTATCCCAGTAGTAAATAACACAGAATTAAGAGAAGAATGTCTTGGTGAAGTCAGTAGCGCATATCAATCTGAAATAACCAGGTTAAATATCGACCGACCAAATGGATCAGCATACATAAATTCGAAAAATGAAATAGATAGGAAATATAAAAGTCTTGAACAAAATTGTAAGAATCGATACCCCGTAAATTAAGGACAAATACCACTTAGTCTTGATATAATTTATATATATGCCTGATATATCCATAATCAAACGAGGGCGTCCGACAAAATACAGCGCCACAACCACACCGGGCCGTGCAACGCATTACACAGAAAAACGTCTAAAAGCTGGAGATTTTCCAACAATTGAAGGATTGGCGCTGGAATTAGGCGTGTCAAGCCGTACTCTTTACGGTTGGCAAGACCAATATCCAGAATTTTTTCAGGCTATGGAAAAAATAAGGGATATCCAGAAGCATATATTACAGTCAGACGGCTTGGCCGGAAAACTCAATGTACGCATGGCAATATTTCTACTAAAAGCCTCCCATGGACTATCTGATGCACCGCCTCCAGTTCATGCAACCCAAAATAATTACATGAATATTTCGCCTGAGGTTTTGGCGGATGCTATGAAATTATTGGAAAAAGAAAATCAATGAAAATATGATTATTAAGAAGTTTAATAAGAAAACTTCGAAGAAAACCATTTCCATAATCTATTTAATGTTGACGAGTCATTTAAATCCTTAGCGTGAATAATTGGCGATGAAGTCTCTATCGGTGTTAAAGTCGGTTCTGGTGTAAAAATTGGGGAATAATCTACCCATACCGGAACATCTATTGTCCAATATACTATTTTTGACCAAACACCGTTGACGTTTGCCTTCATATTAATGTACCAGCGACCTGATTTCACTGTGTTGAACTGATAAAAACCGTTTGTTGAGTCCGTATTTGGTCCAGGATTGGCTCCTGCAACTCGTGAGATGGCAATACTAACAGGATAAGTTGATTTCCAGCTCATACTAACATTAAAATATGGCTTTGTCGCACTCTGTATTACATTGACTGTGCCCTCTGTAATAGGATTCTCTGGAGTTGGAGGAATATAAACAGGTACTTCATAGTACGATCTACTACCACCACATTGGGGATAATATGGTGCACACGTAGAGGAAAGTCCTGTACCATCACAACAACCACATCCACAAACACCGCCATGATGAGAACAGCAACCACTACGGGCTTCTACTGTTGAAGGAATAATTAATAGTAATAAAGCTAGAATTAGTCCGATAATACGTCCCATAATCATCACTATTGTACAACTTCATGTCAATTTACACTCAAATGAAGACAAATAGAAGATAAATTCGATATAATATATACAGAATAAGAATTAATATTAATATGAAAATAGATAAAATTGTCTATCAAGCTTATTGGGACATATTACAAAAAATAGTTAAAGCAGATCATTTTAAAGGAAAAACTTACCCGTTATTCTTTGAATGTAAAAATGCTGAAGAAAGCGAAATCCTTCTCAATCTACAAGATGATAAAAAAGTAATAAAAATACAAAGGATTACAGCAGAACCAAATTTTGACAATCTTCTTAAAGGAAAATGCAAGTATCCAGAAATTTTTATTATTAAATTAGTTAGCCCAAAATTTAATGAGTTTATAAAAACGTGCTCAAATATTCTCGAGAATAATGAAGATTTACAGCAAAAAGAACCTGAAGACATAAAAAGAATGTTTGGTTTTGAAGGAACTAAATTCTGGCTTAACCGAAAGGGTACCAAAGATTTAGTCATTAACTTCCATCCAAAAAGGAATGGTACAACAGCAACTCTTCGACTTATGCAGACGTACCACTATTATTTAATAAACCGTGGGAAACGTGATGATTTGTGGCTAAAAACAGGAATATCGCTTAAAGATATAAGTGATTACTTAAAAGATAACTATCCTGAAATGAATATAAACAATTGGAATGATTGGGTAAGAAATACTAAGCATAATTTATTAGAAAAGATGACTGAGGTTGATAGAAAATTTGTCATTATTGACTACTATGATAAAAAAGAAAAAGTCTACCCTGTTTCAATAAAACTTCCTTTTTAAATCGGTTTACACCGTATTTACGCTGAGCGTAAATGCACTTTCCCTTGTTTTAGCTTCAATCTTACCCTATTGACAAGTTTGGGTGTAGGCCCAAGGTTAGGTTATATGAAAACATCAGATATAACTTTAGCTACTACGATTTCTTTATGGATTTTACCCGAAAAAATCGAGCGGATAAAGAATTCAAATAAAGTTTTCTTTGTCTATCCTGAGAATAAAAAAATAGACGATATTGTTGAAAAATACTGGAGACGTGAACTTAGAGTGGAACCTCGATCCTTCTTTGACCAACTTAGAGCTTTGAAAGGGCAAATCTATGCAACAGAATGATTCTCTACCCTTAGAAGCAATAGAAGAATTTAAGAGGCTATATAAAGCAAGATTTGATATTGATTTGAATGAGATCGAAGCAAAACGTCGAGCACTAAACCTATTTTACTTATATAAGGCGATTTACGGCGAAAATAATGGGAGACATTATGAAAATAAATAAAAACTGGTACGTCAAAATACAGCAGGCAGAAGTAGAACAATTTACCTTAGGTGAACACATAGAACGACTGATTTATGAGGCAATCAAATCCTATTGCGGTAACGGCAAACTTAATGTTGGTTTATCCATCCGTGATATTGCAAAAAGAGCGACTTTATCTTACTCGACGGTTTTCCGACACTTACCCAATCTTTTGAATAAGAACATTATCAAGATCGTAGGTCAAAACAAACGATTAGGAGGAACTGTAAATGTTTATCAAGTGTTGCTAACTGAAACACTAAGTGTTGCAGATAATCAAGAAAGTGTTGCAGGCAGTAAAGAAAGCGTTGCAGACTCAGGCACAAAATTACCACAACTTAATAACTTAATAAAGAAAGAAAATATTTTTAATGATATTACCTATGAGGAAATTTTTCCATCAGAGGAAAAAATGTCAAATGAAGTCTCTCAAAAAATTTTTGCTGCGCTTGGAGGTAGTTTATGAACAAATTAGATTTTGAAAGTTTTAAAGCATCCCATCCCATTAAAGAAGTTGCCTTACAGCTGGGTTTGTCTTTTCGAGGTAATTGTGGGCATTGTTTTAAACACGAAGATAAACATCCGTCACTGGTATATATGCCTGATTATAATCGGTTTGAATGTAAAGCTTGTTCTGTGAAAGGAGATGCAATAGATTTAGTCAGAATGGTAAAAGGGATAGGATTTCAGGAAGCGATACAATTTCTAGATCCCAGCATGGTATTTACTTCAGAAAATATAACTCATGACACAGCTCAGAATTATTTACCATCCCGATTATTGTCGCCTGAAATACTCCATAAATTTAATATAAGGATTGAAAATAATAGGGTTGTCATTCCTACTCCAACCGGAAATAAATATAGAATATTCGGTTGTGATGCAAAATTTATTCAAGATCCTGGTACAACCGCATCTATTATAAAAACGAGTTTACCTAATAAAGAAATTATTCTTTGCGAAGGAGAGTTGGATGCAATAAAGGTATATCAGGAAACAGGTTATTCTGTATGGAGCGGAACAGCCGGGGCTAAAACTTTTAAACGGGAATGGGTAAAAGAATTTGAAAATACTGAAAAAATTTATATCTGCTATGACAATGATGTTACTGGGCGTGAAGGTGCTGAAGAGGTAATATCCATACTAGGATCAGAACGCTGTTTTAAAATTATCCTTCCCTCTCATATTAAGGATGCGACTGAGTTTTTTCAGATGGGAGGTACTGCTGAGGAATTTAAAAATTTAATTCAAACAGCAAAACCTTGTAAATCATCAATACTTGATTTAATTAATGAAACATCATCCACGGCCTTTCAAATACCATTAGGATTTAAGTTGATTGATGAAAAAGTGAAATTTGAAGCTGGAAATGCATATCTTATCGGAGGTTGTGAAAAAAGCGGTAAATCAGCATTTTGCATGAATATAGCAAATAATTTGCTTATTAATAAATACAAAATATCTTATGTAAATACTGAATTTACCCAAATCGATTTTTTAAACCGTATGACAGGAATCAATAAGGATATACCTTATTCCTTAATTGACTTGAATCAAAAAAAAGAATACGCATCGGAATTTAGGGATTATCTATTATATTCAGGTGTCGGACAGGATGAAATTGAATTTGAGCTATTATTTGAAAATATTAAAAGACACATAAAAAGTGGAGTTAAGGTAATATTTTTTGATAATGTGACAACTTTCGCAAATAATCCTCCACCCAGTATTGAAGGCTGGAAAGAGCAATCTAGAATAATGGACCAACTAAACAAACTGGCAAAAGAAAAAAATATTATTATATTTGTCGTTCTCCATACAAAAAATATACCAATTGATTCCCAAATTATGTCAAAAATCAAGAATATTATAGCCTCAAATAATCCCTCAAAAATATTTGATGATACGATAACAGTCATGGGAAAGCCTACTAATGCCGACCTATATGGAGGTCTTAGGATTGCATCTCAGTTTTCGGGAACTATTCTTATATGGAGGCCATTTTAAAAATTTAACGATTCATTTTTTAATCAAACATCACAAATCATATTAGAATCTTTTCGTAATGCTCCGGCAGGTTTAGCTTTTGTAGCGGTATTTAAAGGTGAAATACCTACGTTTGAGCTGACGATACAAGATCATGAGGATAAATTATGATTAAATTATCGGAAAACGATAAATCGTGGATTAATGGTTATTTAGATGGTTGGGAATCTGGCCAGAAACAGGCATTTTTTGAAATGAAAGAATATATTAATGAGAAAATTAAAGATAAGTCTAAATCTATAAATAACAAAGCTAAAAATCGTTGACATAGACATAAAAAAATAGGATAATTACTATGTACTCAGAAATTGCCTTCGGGCTTTTTAATGGCCGTCTTGGACAGATCCCGAAAGGTTTTTGAGTACACCAGGGCGGCCATTTAAGTTATGAAAAACACAACAAACAATACTGAATATTATATATACGCAAGAAAAAGCAGCGAGACCGAAGATCGTCAAGTTTTATCGATAGAATCCCAAAAAAATGAACTATTAGATCTTGTTAAACGGGATGGATTAAATATTAAGGAAATAAAGGAAGAAGCACATTCTGCAAAGGCACCAGGACGACCGGTATTCAGTGAAATGCTCGACTGCATAGAGCGAGGAATAGTAAAGGGAATAGTTGTGTGGCATGTTGATAGGCTTTCACGAAATTCAGTTGATACGGGCCGTATTGTTTACCTTTTTGATTTAGGAAAATTAATAGAGATTGTAACTCCTACACAAGTATTTCGGAACACTCCCAATGATAAATTTATGTTATCTCTATTTTGTGGTCAGGCTAAAATGGAAAATGATAATAAAGCATTAAATGTTAAACGAGGTTTAAAAGCGAAAGTAGAAAAAGGAATGTTTCCTTCGCATGCACCGACAGGATACTTAAATAATAGATATCTGGATAAAGGCAATAAGGATATTATTACAGATCCGGATAGGTTTAATTTAGTAAAGAAAATGTTTGAAATGGTTTTGTCTCAGATATATACACCAATACAAGTGCTGAAAACCGCTACTGAAGATTGGAAATTAAGAAAAACAGACGGAAAGAAAATCGCAAGGAGTACTTGGTATGGTATGCTTTCAAATTCTTTCTATGCCGGAATATTCGAATATCCTTTAGGCAGCGGTAATTGGTATAAAGGAATACACCAACCCATGATTTCAGAAGAACAGTTTGATCAGATTCAGGCAATCCTTGGAAAGAAGGGTAAACAGCGTCCCAGAGCTCATGTATTCGCTTTTACAGGCCTTATGCGGTGTGGAGAATGTAAAGCAATGATAACATGTGAAGAGAAGATAAAAAGACAGAAAAACGGTAATGTTCACCGCTATATTTACTACCACTGTACAAAACGGGTCAATCCAAACTGTACACAGGGATCTATCGAACAATCAGAACTGGAAAAACAAATACTTCAGACTATTGGAAGCTTGAAAATCCCACCAGAATTTCATGATTGGGGCTTAAAGTGGGTCAAAAGAGAAAACCAAAAAGAATCTCAGGACAGAAATTTAATTCTTACTCAACAACAAAGAGCATATAAAGAGTGTATAGCGCAGTTGGATGAGCTTATAGATATGCGGGCAGCCAAAGAAATAACTCCGGAAGAATATGTTCAAAAGAAGACTAAGCTACAAAAAGATAAGGTAAAACTTAAGAAACTATTGGATGATACAGATGACACTGCTACAAAATGGCATAATAAGGCCGACGAGATGTTTGATTTTGCCAGGGATGCGGTTGAAAAGTTTAATAATGGTGGTTTAGAAGGTAAACGATATGTATTATCCCGTCTTGGTTCGAACCTTATACTTAAAGATAAAATTCTTACGACAAACCTAGAAGAAACACTTATTCCTATGAAGGAGGCAGCAAAAGAGGTAAAGAAAATCCATGAAACGTTCGAACCTATAGAAGGGATTGATAGAATAACCCAAATAGAGGCTTTGTATTCTCAAAGTCCAGCCTTGTACCCCCAGCCGGATTCGAACCGGCGATTTACTGGCTGAAAACCAGTCGTCCTAGGCCGCTAGACGATGGGGGCTAAAGTATTTTTTAACATTAATTTAATAGTTCTTTTTCCTTTTGTAGTCTTTAGATATTTTTCTCTTTCTTAAGTATACGTAATACATATATAATCTACCATGTACCAGTATAAATACGGTACATGGCTGTATACCGTTCCGCCAGAAGGCGGATCTGGTATACGGGACGATGGAGGCTAGTTAAATTCCAAGTACAAAACACAATTATTTTTTGTTTACTTTTTTACCTTCTGCTTTGTTTATCTGCTCTCTCAGACTTTCAAGAATTCGTTTGGCTTCGTCCTTTCCACCTAAACCAAACGACAGTCCGAATGCTATGGCAACCATACTGACAATACCTGTAAATAATATCTTCACAAGCTCAGAAGCAACTCCTAGCTGAGTCAATACAATCAGTGCCGTAAAAAATAATATGGAGTATTTGGCTATGTTCCCCAAAACCAAAGCCTCTCTCCTCCCTACTCCACTTAAACTATGTCGCACAATATCAAAGACGAATCTGGCGGAAATTAATCCTATCCATCCGATTACGACGGCAACAAAGACGTTTGGCAGGAAAAGTAGTAACTGGTTTAATAAATCTGCTACTTTTGGTATCCCCCACACATCAATTGCGGACATCAGGAATATAAATATGATTATCCATCTGATTACTTCAAATATAAGATTAGGCCAAACTACTACCTCGTCCTTCTGAACCAAGCCAGCTGACTGAAGCCATTTCTCGATTCTGAAATATTTAAACAAAATTATTATAAAATCTTTGATAAGTGAAGCTAAAATAAGACCTATAAATATTATTAAAGAACCGGCAATCAGCTTTGGGATGAAAGCTGAAATTATAAAGAATACTGAGTTTAAAACCCCGCTTAAACTTTCTATGAAAACATTCATAATATAAACTCCTTGTATTTTGTATTTATTAATTTATATATATCTTCCATAGTATATTCTAGATTATTTGGCAGTAAACGTAAAGATAAGGATGCAGCGGCATTAGCAAATATTGCTGACTTACTTAAATCCGCAGATAAATTATACGCGTAAGTAAAAGTCGCAGCAAATATATCTCCGGCACCGGTTGAATCTACGACATCTTTTTTGGGCACCTCAAAAGCTGGAAAGTGTACTGTGTCACCATCTTTAAAAATTGAACATCCCCTTTCCGCCTGAGTTATCACCACTTTTGATCCTTTCCTACTCCATTCTAATCCCTTTGTTTCTAAATTACTTCCATCCTCTTCAGAAAGTATAATTATATCAAATAACGATATCATTTCATCTGCATTATCCCATTCCCCCTTTTGTACAATTCCATCCTTTGTAATCCGCCTGAACAAACCTTGAGGAGCCAGCACTGCAAGTGAGTTAGGGAATAAAACCGGGATATTTTCAAAGTCAGATAATGAATAATTCGGCACGAGCGGGGAAACAATCAGAATATCCTGTCTATTCCTGAATTCTTCAGAAAGTTTGTCCAAATCTAATACCTCCCATTTCTCTCCCATTCTGACAGTTTGCTTTCTGACATTACCTGTATAGGAATTTTCGAACAATAAAGTAGCTTCATTGTTCTGTGACGGATATAATTGGGCTCCTTCCAGCTCATCCAGGGGGAATAAAGTTCCGTAATTTGTATAAATGTTAGGTTGTATACCTAATATCCTAAACATCTTGGACATAAATAATGGGGGTCCGCCAATACCTTCATAAATCAACCTACCATCACTAAAATTCCTGTCTATGGTCAAATCACCGTATAGAAGTGCTTCTTTCATTTTTTGCGTCAGGATAAGATAGAAATTGTATTATCCTGAAATATTCTTATAGAGTTTGATTTTAAAACGATCTTTCCCGACAAATAATATGCTTACCATATCAATTCTGATTGCGCTATAAGAGTGATTTGATTTGTTAAGATAATATTCCGCATATTTTTCAATACTCCTAACCTTCCTTGGGGTAATTGATTCCTCCGGATATCCAAAGGAAAGATTTCTTCGGGTCTTCACTTCAATAAATACCAATACTTCATTTTCTTTAGCAATAATATCTATATCACCGTATCTTTTCTTGAAATTTCTCTCTAAAATATCATATCCCTTATTAGTGAGGTATTGTGAGGCTATTTTTTCACCGTATGATCCAAAAGAAATATTATTTTTTGGATTCATTTTTTATCTGTTTGTTTTCTTCTTTGTTCTCTTCTCCATTGGTCTTAGTTTGATCCTCTGTCTTTGGTTTGTCGTCTTTCTTCTCTTCATCAATCAAATCCTCTTCGGTTTTTTTACCTTTGTCTTTATCTTTTAGTTTCTCCCGATCTTTACCTTTTCTATCTCTCAGGTAGTACAACTTTGCTCTACGTACTTTAGATTTCTTCTTAATTGTAATTTTTTTTATCCATGGTGATTTCAAAGGAAAGACACGCTCTATTCCAATTTTTCCCGCAGCAATTCTTCTTACCGTAAACATCCGGTTTTCCTCACTGGCGCCTTTTATGGAAATAACGATACCTTCAAAAATCTGAATACGTTCCCTAATCTGCTCTTTTACCTCTCTTTTAGCTTTACCGGAGACCGTCTCTTTTTCTATAAGTACGTAATGTACCTGTATCGTATCCCCTACATGGATATATGACTTACCGTATTTTATTTGATTTGCCATATGGAGAATTCTAACAAAAGAATCCTTTACTTACAAGAAGTAATGTGATTTGAGGTGTAGGGAGGTCAGCACATAGTATACACTTTTCCGATCCGCAACGATTCATAAACTACAGAGACAGGTGTTTAAAACTCTTCGGCCAGGAATAT
>PFMK01000050.1 GCA_002785215.1 Candidatus Gottesmanbacteria bacterium CG_4_10_14_0_8_um_filter_37_24
CCGATTATTCTTGACCGGGTATCTGTAGACTTAGGACCCTGGAGTGGATACCATGTGCTGGCTCAGTACCTAAACAAGGAAAAATCAGAAAATACACCCCGTATGAATCTGACCCTGAACCAAATTTTCACCAGTTCTCACGAATGGACAGCGACATTATCCGCTGAAAAATCAAGCATCATCATTGCTACAGGTGACGTCATACCGGCCAGATCTGTCAATTTTATGTCCTGGAAAAATAGAAATTTCATGTGGCCGTTTGAAAAAATATCAGATACATTAAAAAATGCCGATATTACGCTTATTAACCTCGAATCTCCCTTAATTGATAATTGCCCTCTGACCAATTCAGGTATGATCTTTTGCGGAGATAAAAAACACATAGAAGGTTTAGTTTTTTCGGGTGTAGATGTGGCTAATCTTGCCAATAATCATATGACAAATCAAGGATATGAAGGAATAATTTCTACACGGGATCTGTTGAATAGTCGTGGAATTGAAACAATAGGTTTAAATAATATCGCAGTTAAGAAGATAAGGGATATCCGCTTCGCTTTCTTAGCATACGAAGACGTAGAAAAGACGAATGTTTCCATTTCACTGGCAGAAGATGATAAACTATCTGAAGAGATAAAAAGGTCAAAAACTATCTCTGATGTTATAATCGTATCATTCCATTGGGGAATAGAATATACCACTCAACCTTCAGAAAGACAGCGTCATCTTGCCCACCTGGCAATTGATGAGGGAGCTGATTTTGTTATCGGTAACCATCCTCATTGGATACAACCGGTAGAAATTTATAAAAACAAACTTATCACTTATGCCCACGGTAACCTGGTTTTTGATCAGATGTGGTCAGAAAAAACAAAGCTGGGAATTGTTGGAAAATATATATTTTATGAAGATAAATTAATCGATGTTGAATTTCTGCCACTGAAGATTATCAATTTCGGACAACCGTATTTTCTAGAGGGGGAGGAAAAAAACAAAATTATTGAAGATCTTAATAAAGAAAGCTTAATTTTAAACTCTAAAAATACAAATTAACATTTTATTACTCTTTACAGCAATCAATGACTGATTTTACAATCTGTCCCAGTTTATCAAAGATTCCAATAGAACCCTTTTTTTGCGGTTTTTCTTCCTCACTTATCAGTGTAATATCATCGCTTTTATTTATTTCAATTTGATCTTTATCTACTATACCTAGATTTAACCCCCAGAATAAACTATATAAATTATAGGATTTTTTAAATAAATCCTCAGCGCCTTTTATGTCACCTTTTGTCTGCATTTTAGTACCCACTTCCATGAGTCTCATCGAAGCTGCCAACAAATGTTTACTTATACACCATACTTCACCTTCATAATCTTTTATTATTCGTTTTAATAAATCTTTTCGTACTTCCCGGATCTCATTTAATAACTTGAAATATGTCTTTTTTCCGGTTTTGTTACCACTAAAAAATAAGTGCTCTTCTATGCTTATTAAATTCATTATTCCTATTGATAAATCCTCATCTGACGATAAATCCAGTTTCTCTCCCTTTTCCATTTTCTTAACTTTCTCTATATATTTTTGAACGTCATTTTTAGTATTCATAGTTCGTTTCAAAAAAATAATTATTTTGTAATAAAATAAAATATCAAACTCGAAATAATAAGGAGAAATACGGGAAGAATAACCCGTTGGTAATAGAATAAAACCTTACCCTGTTTTTTAATTCTTAAATATTTGTCTAGTCCTATACTTGCTAAAAACATTGCAGAACCGGTCGCGATACCTAAAATCAATTTATCTACACCCCATAAAGTATTAAGATAATGACCAAGAACGTTGCTCATATATAATGGCACTAGAGTAAGTAAATAGAATCCAATAACTGATAAGATCGTTTGATTCTTCACAAATATATTTTTATGTTTTAACCAATTTGAAAACCAAAGACCCGATGATAAAATCAACCCACCAATCCAGATTCCGGTAACCGTATCATCTATACCAAAATATCTGGATAAACCTACCCCTGCTCCTATGGCTATAGTACACACGGGACATACAGCCATTACTTTAGCTGGCATTGCAAGTAAAAAAACGATTATTAGTAAAATCATCTTAATCATTCTGATTAGACTGCACCGTTACCGACGGAGTAAGAATAATACTTATTGCGAATTTTTTTTCCGTATATGACATTTTAACATTTTTATTTGAATATCAAAGTATGTATGTATAGATCTTAAAGGGGTGAAAATTCAACCGTGGATTATTTTTTTTTACGGCTCTTGGTCAACTTTTTTTCATCTGCATCTTCGTCTGTCTTATCCTCCAACTCTTCATCCGAGGTAATAAGAATGGAAAATAAAATAAAACCGGCGAAAACCGGCATTATTAAAGTAAATCTTGTCACCTCATCTTTGACCTTCCAAAGGATACCTAAGGAGAGTATAATAGCAACTATAGCTGCCCAAATCATCGTCTTGTTTTCAGAATAAAATTTATGCCACCACTTATTCATAATATCAATATCCTAAAAGAAGAAGGGCTATTTGTCAAGCATATATGAAATCAGGATACGCCGTTATAGTCGGAAGACCAAATAGTGGGAAATCCACATTGTTGAATAATATTTTAGGACATAAGGTGTCTATTACATCTCCAAAACCGCAAACTACCAGATTTCCTATTCACGCAGTATACGAAGACGAAAGAGGACAAATAATTTTTGTAGATACACCCGGTATGTTTGGTAAAATAGAAGATCCTGTATCAAAAAAAATAAACCCCCTAACTGAAAAATCTTTAAAAAATAATGTCGATGTAGTCATATATCTTATTGATCATTCTAAAGATAGGGATTTTGAAGAAAATAAGATATTCGGACTTATTCGTCCAATCCGCAAACCCAAGATCCTTGCTGTAAATAAGATAGATATAAAGAAACCGTCATTTTTGGAACATTATTTATTTATGGAAAATGAATTCGATAAAATGATAAGCATTTCTGGTTTATACAAAAAAAATATCAATTACCTTTTAGATGCGATCTTTGACTATCTTCCCATAGGAAATAGAATCTTTAAAGATGAAGGCAGAGCAACACCTTTATTAAATCTAAATAGTAAAACTTTTTCTGCAGAAATAATCAGAGAAAAAGCTTATATTTTCCTGCGAAAAGAGTTGCCTTATTCCTTGACTGTAGTAGTCGATGAAATTACACCTAGAAATAACAAAACTATATTCATCAATGCAAGAATTATTACAAATAATGCCCATTATAAAAAAATGATTATCGGAGAAAAAGGAAGAATGATTAAAGAAATTGGCATGGCAGCACGAAAAGAACTGCAAACAGCCACAAACCAAAAAATATATATTGATTTAACGGTTGAAGTGAATGCCCATTGGCACGAACAGCTATTATAGTCCGATTAAAAATTGTTTCGCTTTCAAAATTGCTTCAGACCGGTGACTGACTTTATTTTTTTCTGCCAATTTTGCCTGTCCGTTTGTTTTTTTTAATGCAAAATTATAAAAAATCGAGTCATATCCGAAACCGTTTTTCCCTAAGGGTTTATCTGTAATATAACCCTCGCTCATTCCTTCAAATGTAACCACTTTTTCGGTCAAAGGCTCATAAATTGCGACTATAGTTATAAATCTGGCCGTTCTTTTTTCCTTCGAAATATTTTTCATCTCACAGAGTATTTTCATACATCTATCCATATCCGATCCGTCCTTGTATCTAGCTGAATATATCCCGGGTCTTCCTCCCAGAGCATCTATCTCCAAACCCGAATCTTCTGCAAGAGTCGTTATTTTTGTTTTCCTGCCTGCGGTTAGAGCCTTAATAACCGCGTTTTCCTGAAAACTTCTTCCTGTTTCCTCTATATTTTCATTAAAATCAATATCCTGAAACGATATGAGCTTCATATTGATATCCGAAAGCAAATCCAGAATCTCAGTAATCTTGTCCTGGTTTTTTGTGGCGATAAGAATTTTTTTCATCCTAAATAATAATTTTATTTAACCCATTGAAATATTCTTTGTACTGCTTCTTCTTTTCCTAATATTTCCATTGATTCGTTTAATGGCGGCGATATTTTTTTACCAGTCATAGCCACACGTAACAACATAAAAAACTCGCTATTTTTCATACCTAACTTTTTGGCAACTTCCTGCATGGATATACCTATCAATTCAGCTTTCCACTCGCCTAATTTCTGTAAAGCGTCAAAAATGGCAAACATCACATCTTTTTTACTACTCAAATCAATTTCATACTTTTGAGGTTCTTCGAAAATAAACTCGCATAAAGGTAAATAATCTGACAGCTTCTTAATCCTTTCTTGTATAAGTGGTATTGTCTTTCCGATTAAGTCTTCCGGATATTTACCATTTATAAATTTGTAGATTTGAGATTTGAGATTTGAGATTTGAGATTTTCTTATATATTCTCCATTCAACCATTCTAACTTTTTTATATCAAATGCAGGGCCAACAGGCTTAATATCTTCCAATTGAAAATTTTGTATCATTTCCTCTAGCGAAAATAATTCTTTTTCTTCCGGCATAGACCAACCCATAAGAGCTAAATAATTAAGAATTGCTTCTGGTAAAAATCCTTGCTCTTTATACCAAGATACCCAAACTGGGTTTTTCCTTTTACTGAGTTTACTTCTATCGGGATTACGGAGTAATGGTCCATGAACATATATAGGAAGTTTCCATTCAAAATATTTATAAAGAAGAACATGTTTTGGAGTTGATGAAATCCAATCCTCAGCCCGAATAACATGAGATATTTTCATTAGATTATCATCTATTACTACTGCTAGATGGTAAGTAGGAAATCCATCAGATTTCAATAATATTTGATCATCAATAAGTTTATTTTCAAAAGTGATTTTGCCTCTTATCAAATCATTAAATTCCGTAACACCTTCATCAGGCACATTTAATCTTATGACATATTTCTCTTTTTTTGCTTTTTCTCTTGCTTCTTCTAGAGAATATTTCTTACAAAAACCATCATACAACGTAGGTTTTCTCTCTAATTGTTGTTTTTTCCGCATCTCATCAAGTCTTTGTGGACTACAGAAACAATAATAAGCATGTCTTTTTTCTATCAAATTTTGGGCATATTCTTGATAATACTTTAATCTATCTGATTGTCTATATGGTCCATAAGAACCACCAATATCCGGTCCTTCATTATAATTAAGCCCTAACCAGTTTAAAGACTCTAGAATTCTTTTTTCTGAATATTCGACTATTCTTTCTCTATCTGTATCTTCTATTCTGACAATAAACATACCTTTATGTTTTTTCGCGAAGATGTAGTTTATCAAGGCTGTATAGACGTTACCTATGTGTAAATCTTCTCCCGTAGGAGATGGTGCTATACGTACTCTTACCTGATTCATAGATTGATTCTAACATAGAGGGTAGATTATACTCAATTTATATGCTCAATCTAACTGAAATATCAATAAAGATGAGAAAACTCTTTATTGGACTTTCTATTGCGTTTGTCTGTTACTTAATCTTGAAATTACTCATTGGTTTTGCTGTTGATTACATAAAATCAACTACTCCTGTTAAAACTTTGCCTCCTAATCTCAGGTTCGGAATTCTTCCTAGACCAAAATTTATTAATATCGTTAACTCCTCTTCGGGATTAAATATAACATTAGAAAATGTCGAAGGACGCCCCCCTGAAGCTACAACTGTGGCAAAAATATACAGCATGCCCAATAAAATGCTCACTCTTCTTTCCCCGGAAAGAGCAAAACAACTCGCCAATAAACTGGGTTTCATAAAAGAACCAACTCACCTCAATCCCAACACCTATTTTTTTTCTGATAATAATCAGCAAAAAACGTTATCAGTGGATATTACCAACCTTAATTTCCATATGAAGTATGATTACTCTTTAAATATGAAAGATATATTCAAAAATATACAGTTTGAGTCCCAAGAAATAACTGTTGCTACAATTAATAACTATTTGCTTTCCAATTTCCTTTTTGATGCCAGTCTGATAAATAATTTAGCTAAAGTCGAATTACTTCATTATGCCTCTGAGTCTAGTCAACTTGTCCCTGTAGATAAAATTTATACTGCAGATGCAATACGAATTGATTATTTTAGAAATAAAATTGATAATCTAAGGATACTACCTCCAACTTTTGATAAGAGTTATAACTATGTTTTATATACACCTTCCCAATTAACAAATTACTTGGAAATATCGTATACATTCTGGCCCGTAGACTATGGCGATTATGCTACCTATCCGCTTATTTCTTCGGAGGAAGCCTGGAAAGAATTATTAGACGGATATGGTTTTGTACTTAATAAAGGGAATATTAATCCCAACAAAATTGTAGTTAGAAAAATATATATAGCTTACTATGATAGCCAAGAACCACAAGGTTTTCTACAACCTATCTTTGTTTTTGAAGGAGATGACGGTTTTGTAGCCTATTTACCTGCTATTCGTCCTGAATTTTTGGAGTGAAGACTATCAGTGCCTGACTCTGAACCTCTTTAAGGTATCGTCTGAAACCCCGTACCGTGAGTCCAAAAGCCATTTCACTCTACAGCTGTAACACTATTACGAAAGACATGTATCACTACTTGAACAAAACGGGGCTTTCCGGTGCTGGGGTAATTTCGTTTATCGGAAGCCATTCAAAATTATTAAACACCCAATCGACCAGCTTGACGGTATCACCGAAACGATCTCTGCTTTTTAAGACTACAACAATTATATTTCTACCGTTCTTTTTTACCTCTGATACTAATACCTCACCTGCATTTTGAGTAAAACCTGTTTTTACACCTGATACTCCAGGAACTTTCCCTAACAACTCATTTACATTTATTAAAGAATGAAAGTAAGTATATGATATATCGGATACCGTGATACTTTTAGTTCCGACGATTTTGGAAAAAGTCTTATTACTTAGACCCACTATCGCCTGTTTTGCTAAATCAGAAGGAGTCGTATATTGATTATTATCATCAAAACCAATCGGATTAGTATAATGAGAATTATTTAAATGAATAGCGGTGGTTTTCTCATTCATCTTTTTAATAAATTCTCCAATACCTCCAGGATAATTCTCAGCTATTGTATAAGCGGCATCATTTGCCGAATGGACCAAAGCACCATATAGAAGCGTCTCAAAAGTAAGTTTCTCGCCGGATACCAACCCCATTGTTCTACCATCATTAATAATTGATTTTACAGTAAGAACCTCGTCTATATTGTACTTATCCAAAGCAACAAGCGAAGTGATTATTTTCGTAGTTGAAGCTGGAGAAAATTTTTCATCACCGTTTTTTGAATAAATTACCGCCCCTGAGTTAATATCCTTTATGTATACTCCCTCCGCGGAAATTACCGGAACTGGACTTAAACCTTTATTAATCGGATACGGAGGCGGGGGTGGAAGATTACTTTCACTATATAAAGCTACGCCCTTTGTTCTTGCTACTTTCTGAAAATAAACATTAGGGTAAGGTATTATTAACAGTAATATAGTGAAAATAACAAAGAATATTATTCTTACTATATATTTTTTTATGTATTGTAGGGAAAACGGATTAATCATTCTCACTTTTCGCAAAGTCACCTAAGACTCCTGAAGCTGTTATCTTAAAATCATTTGCCTTCATTTTAATTGACTTCGTATGTAATCCTGCGTTATAAACTATATTATTATTCTCAAATAATCTTTTATCAATATATAAAGGCAGATTGAATAATTTGCCATAAGGCGGTACTGCTCCAATTTCTATTCCGGTAATTTTTTTTACCTCTACTGCTTTGGCTAAACGAACATCTCCGGCGTTTAGATATTTCTTGAGTTTTGCCATATTCAGTTTTAAATCCGCAGGTATCACTACCATTATTTCTCTACCATCTGCAAACAGGATCAGAGCTTTTGCTCCTTCTGATAATTTGGTCCCCCGTACTATAGCAGCTTGCTTTGAAGTATGTACAACTTCATGATCCAATACATGGAATACTACCTTCTTTTCCTTCAATAGAGAAACTATCCGATCATACAAATCTGTTATTATTTCTGTATCCTGAATTTTTATACCCAACTCCTCCAGTTGATTATTGGTAGCAAAACTAGGTGCATCCATGACAGCTGTCTGTCCACTTGAAGTCATTGGAAAAGCTATCACCTCACGCAAGTTAGGTTCTCCCAGAAGCACCATCAACAATCTGTCAATTCCTGGAGCTATTCCTCCGTGCGGTGGGACTCCAAATTTAAACGCTGTAAGTATATGTTTAAATTGTTCCTTCTGATTTTGTGAAAATCCGATTAAATCAAAAACCTTTTCCTGTATTTTCGGATCATGAATTCTGATACTACCACCACCAACTTCATATCCATTCAAAACCAGATCGTGCTGCAGTCCACGGACATTCAAAGGATCCTTATCCAGTAGATGAATATCTTCAGGATGAGGAGCAGTAAACATATGGTGCGACGGAGCAAATTTCGCTCTACCTGATCCGTGGAAATAATCATCTTTTGTTTGTTTCATAAACAAAGGAAAGCCGATTATCCAGGCAAAAGCAAGTTCGTCCTTATCATTTTTATTCTTTCTTAAATCAGGTTTATCCGTACCATAAGAAGAAATCGCTTCCTTATGCGGAATTCTTGGCCAAGGAGATTGAGATATTTTCTTACCGGGGAAAATTTTCAAAACCATTGAAGTGAACAATTTTTCTATTAATTGTAATATATCTTCCTGTGTCACAAATGACATCTCTAAATCCAACTGGGTAAATTCCCCATAAGCACGATCAGCTCTCGGATCTTCATCGCGAAAACATCTCACTATCTGAAAATACTTTTCTATACCCGCTACCATTAATAACTGTTTGTATTGCTGCGGAGATTGCGGTAACGCATAAAATTTTCCCTTCTGCAGTCTGGAAGGCACGATAAAATCCCTTGCCCCTTCAGGAGTGGTTTTCGTCAACATGGGCGTTTCAATCTCAACAAAGTCTCGTTCAGTCAGGAAATTGCGAATATAGGTCGTCACCTGTGATCTTATTCTGAGATTCCTTGATAATCTTTGCCTTCGAATATCGACATACCGGTATTTCAGTCTTTGTTCTTCATCAAGCTCATAACCATCTGTGTCTATTGGAAAAGGTAGTTCCAAAGATTTCGTCAATATCTTGATTTTTTTTATTTCTAATTCGACGCTACCGGTACTGATTTTGGGATTTACCATTTTTTCCGGTCGTTTTTTTATGATACCAGCAATTTCCACAACATTTTCTGTATTTACCTCAATATTTCTCTCCATACAAACGCATTGGATAATACCGCTTCGGTCTCTTATATCCATAAAGGAAATACCGCCATGGTTTCTCACTTTTGCTACCCAACCATTAATTATGACATTTTCACTGATTTTATTAACCGTTTCAAAGATAAGTGTTCTTTGCATATTTATCTCCTTTGAATATTGTAAAACTTCTATAATGGGAATATCAAGATAACAGTATATTATCCTAAACTTCTTCTTAATATTCCTGAACAGGTTATCAGCTCTGTTACTTCTTTATTCTGTTTTAATTTATCAAAAATATTTTTAGTAATTTTTTTGTGTTCATAATGATCTGAATTAACAGGTCCTAATATTATTCCATATTCTTTTTCTATACCTTCAATATCTTTTAGTACTTCCTGCCAATGAAAAGACTCCTTTGAAAGACTTAACAAGTTTTCTCTGTTAAAATACGACCCCGCGAACATCAAGTCATCTTTTAAATAATAATATATGGGTGAAACGTCTTTCCAAATACCTGCCCTTTTAGCTTTCGTTATGCCTCTGCCTGTACCTATTAATTCAGGTGGAACACCTATAGAATAAAGCGCTGCGGTGAATGGAATCGCTCTGGGCAGGGTTACCTTACCCATACCTCTACTGTACCCAAATAGTCCTATATGTAACATCCTTTCTCTTCTTCTTCCCACTTGGCTGCTAAGCATATTAATAAACGGAGCGATATTTTCGATCGTTTGACGGTAAGGATTAGCAAAAAAAGGTATAATTTTAATTACCAGTTTTTGTATTTCAGGACTCAGTTCTTTGGCTTTTGCTTTTGGAAGCTCAGTTTTTATTCTTTGTATACCTTTCTTTACCGTTTTTAAAGGATAATCATAACGAAAAGCACTTTGAATAATCAGCGTTGATACACCAGCATATTCATTAATTTTCTTATCGATGTTTTCCGGGGTTATACCACCTCTGAAAGGTAAAGATCCTGTTCCTAACGTCGGATATAATTTTACTCCGGTATTTTTTTCGACCCTGATATAAGAGGACAACGCTACTTTTACAGCTAACATCGTGGGGACCAGTCCTGAGTTAAGTGCCGGATCGCTTCTGGCACAATAAGGGCGGAGGCAAGTAGGCAAATACCCAAATCTTTTCTTATGTAATGATAAATATTTCAGAATTAGTTTATCAGATGCAATAATTTTTGATACTTGTTCGAATAGAGGGATTATTTCGATGTTTTTAAGAGAATCCGACATATTTAATAATTTATGTTTAAGACCTGTCAAATCCCTAAAAGCCTGTTGTATCTCTATAATTTCTTCAGCAGTTTCTGTCAAAGGGAGGATTGTCTCAAAAATCGGGGAAACTTTTATTCCCAGACTTTTTGCCAGCTGACTACTGGTAATAATTACCATAAATGCTCTTGCCAGTCTGAATTGTTTTTCCACTCTCGGATTGGGAATTCTAAAAGTCAGAAATTTATCTTTTCCCAACGGGTGTTTAGAAAAATAATCGAAATATTGAAGTTTAATAGCCATATCCGGTTGCTAATTTCGCAGAAATCTGTTTTTCCAGTAAGCCCATAATTTCCTCA
>PFMK01000069.1:0-2018 GCA_002785215.1 Candidatus Gottesmanbacteria bacterium CG_4_10_14_0_8_um_filter_37_24
CATCCCGACATCGCCGTAAAAATCCCCTCTCCAGACTATCGCCCCACAAACTTCCAACATCCGGGAAACAGCCTCGCCAATGACATTGGAATAAAGATGCCCGAGATGGAATTCCTTGAAAGGATTTGGATCCGTATATTCCACTGATATCTTCATATTTTTCATCTGGGTTATATTGACGCTCTTTTCTATTTCTAGCAGTCTTACTGCCTGACTGATAAGGTATTGCTTCGATAAGTGGAGGTTGATAAAGCCCTGACCAGCTATATTACTTTTCTCCAGGATGTCTGATACTAAATATCTATTATCTTCTATAGTTTTACTATCAGTCTGAAGTGTTATCGATTGATGTCTTCTGATCATATCATTGATAACCTCGGATATTTTTTCTGCTAGCGTTTTAGGTTGTTGTCTCAATCTGGAAGCATTTATCAAGGCAAAGTTAGTAGAATAATCCCCATAGTTTTTTTCATTAGGGTGTTCTATTTTTATGTCATCTAAGGTCGCTTTTATCCCGGAATTTTCAATTTTACTTATTGCTGAAAAAATGATATTTTTCAAAATCCACTTTTCTTTAGAAATGTTTTCCCATTTTATTTTGCCAAGAATTGGAAACTCCTCTTTTTTATAAAAAGGACCAGATTTTTGGGAAATATTTTTTTGGGGTTTATCAGAATCTCTACTGTTTGCATTTATTTTTACCCCAGATTTTAAATTTAATTCCGCATTTTCATTTCCTTTTTTCAGGATGAAAGAATCAACTTTGGCTGAAAGTAGTTTTTTTACCAGATCACCTGTTTCATGCAAGACATCCTGGAAATTACACTGGTTTATTTCTGGAATTTTCTCCAATACCAGTACCGCATTTTCCGTCTCTTTGTCTATCTTGGTTCTGTCTGCTTCCCGATAGTTCCACCTCCTGCAGATAAAGCCCAAATCATCTTTGTATATAACCTCCCCTACTTCACACGTCTCTTCCGTACTTCCTCCCAAACAGACTCCTTTCTCCTCACCTTTGGAAAAAGTCAAGCTAATGCTACCTTTTACCTTGTCCAGATCCTCTGCTCCTGCCGGTAAGTGGTATTTAAGGGACAGGAAGTTGTATAGATTGACCAGATTATTGATGTTCGGCAATGGCTTCATACCTCCCCGGGCTCTCCTGAGAAGCGTTTCTACAGAAGACCGGTAATCTCCACCTGAACCGAAGCTTTTATATATCCTGCGCCAGGCGGATATTTCAGGCAATGTTCCCAGCTCCACCCCGGTCAAAATCTCTTTTTGATGTTTCTCCTCTGCTCTAAGAAGATTTAATATTTCCCCGTTGTATCCCTGATTATCCATGCCGGTAATCACCAAGACGCCAATTTCCACTCCGGGAAATTTTTCAAATATTTTGGGATTGACCGAAAATTTCATATTTTAATTATACACGAGTTTTATGAAAACATTAATATTAAAAAGGGTGACGAGAAATAGATGAGAACATAGAACTTAGAATCTGGAATCAAGATTATTTATAATAAATTATTCTGCTTTATCCCAAATTCTATATTCCAGATTCCATATTCCCCTCTGGTATCTGGGACCCGAAATAGAACAGCGTGAAGCCTAACGTCAGGTTACCCAAACAGTCACCTTCTAGCCTTATGTGAATCAGGTGTATTGTGAGCCATACGCCCGGTTTCCCGACCTAATCCCCCTGGTAGACCATATCCCTGCGCTGAATCTCTTAATTTACGCTCAACTGCGTCTCGAATGGTAACTAATACGATTCTTAAAGATAATCCATGCAGTTGTAAACCTTCTTCCGCCAAGTATCCTTGTCTTTCCAAATCATCTCTCACGAAAGGTGGTAATGATTGTAGATCAGGATCCGCAGCATTATCACCCATCATCGATCCAATTACAGAACTTATATCCCCTACGATGGCTGCGTAATCCTGCGGTGAATTACCTTCAACAAATTTTGTCATTCCGGCCTGCATTATATCAAAAAGACCAATATTTCAACACTCAGA
>PFMK01000069.1:2046-13993 GCA_002785215.1 Candidatus Gottesmanbacteria bacterium CG_4_10_14_0_8_um_filter_37_24
GTTCAGACGTCCCCGTAGCCTCGGGAGAAGGCTTAGCGACAATTTCCTCTGTCGGCATCACTTTCACCGCTTTAGTGGGTTCGATAGCGGATGTCGGCTGGACGACCGGGGTTGTTGTCTGGCTAACTTGTTGTTGATCTGACTTGGGCTGGATTAATGCTTCTTTAGTCGTGCTAACTATCTCAACCTTGTTCATAGCCCTGGCTGATATATATCCTGTCGTATAAAGCGGCCTATTGTTCATCAAAGGCACCAAGGCAAAGTAATAGGTCTTACCAGGCACCAGATATCCTACTTTGAATGATGTAACATTACCAATATTTAATGCTCCGTATTGGTATTTTCCCGGCATGGTTCCGTAAACCAGATGATAGTTATCAGCGCTATCCGCATGCTGCCAGTTTAGGGTGACTTGACCAGCTTTTGGTCCTGACTTTGCCCACATTTTCTGCTTTCCAACTGAGGCTACTTTCTTCACCGGTTCACTCTGGACAGCAGGTTTTACTGCAACTTCAGTTTTGGGGGTAACTTTGGCTATCACTTCGCCTCCCATTGCCCGGGCAGAAACTTCCTTGGAAAAAGGACTGGAAGAGCAGTCTCTGGCCGCTGCCAAACTGAAATAATATTGCGCACCAGGGCTAAGATGTTTAACCGTATAAGAACGGGTGTTTGCTCCACCGATATTATCAGCTCCATATATATATTTACCGCTTGTAGTTCCAAAAGCTACCGCATAACGGTTGGCATAAGGGGAGGCTTCCCAATATAATGTGACCTCTCCTGCGCGGGGACCGGACTTAGCCCATACTTTACCGGGAGCTGTCGGTACCGGACCACCACAATCGGCTGCATTTACTCCGATAGGTCTTAATGCTGAAATGCTGGTAAGGATTAGTAATAAGGAGAATAAGGAGAAAAGGTATTTCTTCATAAGTATCCTAACTTTCTTACATTTTTCACTGTTTGTCAACCACTCATTTAACGTTTATTACTATATCTATATATATATTTATATATCATTCCCCTTTTTATCCGCCTTCGCAGAAAACCACGAGTGTAAACTCGTGGATGAATGCGATATTGCGGATACCCTGAGCGAATCCTGAGCTTGTCGAAGGAGAGTCGAAGGGTAATGCTTCGGCGGATTTCGCTCGCCGAAGAATTTGAGGATACCACGGGCGTAAGCCCGTGGAGCTTCATATTTATTTTTAACCCCTTTTTTCAAAATCCCTAAAAATACTCCCCTTTTCCTCAAAAAGTGGAATTGATATCTACTCTTAACCAATATATCATATACATATGTTAATATATTAAACAACCTCTCATTTTAGCTAGTTTTATATATTGACAGCCTCGGTTCCATATGGTTTCCTTATTATAGATGGTATTAAGAAACCTATTTCATTTTAATTTCAGCAAAACAAAAAAACGCAAAAATAAAAAGGCGGTTATGAAAACCATTGGGCAAAAGCACCCAAAAAAGCATCTTTTCCGGAAAAAGGAAAGTCATAAAAAATATTCGGCAAAAAATACAAAAAATATAAGTAAATTAGAAAGTAAAAGAAAGAATACTTCCTCCACCCATATTTTTTCGGATGCTTTATTCCACCTCAGGCTGGTACGTATAATAGGTCTTGGAAATTACGCAAAGCTCTATCCCTCATCACTCATCAGTCTGATAACCAAAAGGCCAACTATACCGGCATTTTCTTTCCGTCTGCAAAAATCAAGAAGAATAAAACTCAGAAAAGCGTTTATCAAAAAAATAAATAAGAACTTTCATATCCTTTTCTCCCATAAAAGGAAGAAAAAACAAAACAAAAGCTACCTTAAATCCAAAAAACCAAAGACAGCAGGTTTGTCCTTCAGATTCCAACTGCCTCATTTCCATCCTTGGGTAAAAAGAATAGCCCTCGCCGGTACAGTTCTGGGATTAGTCGCAGTATCGGCATTTTATTGGTTTGTCTTTAAAGATCTTCCCAGTCCGTCGATTCTCGCTACAGTAGATTCCCCGCAAACCACCATCATCCGGGATAGAAATGGCCAAATTCTATATCGGGTCTATAAAAGCGCAAACCGCACCTGGCTCGCCTGGGATAACATACCTGAAAATGTAAAAAAAGCTACCGTAGCGATAGAAGATGCCGAGTTTTACCATCATTTTGGAGTTTCACCCAAAGCGATATTACGGGCTTTTGTCTACAACCTGCAACAGCAACACATCAATGGGTTTCAAGGCGGATCCACAATCACCCAGCAACTGGTGAAAAACCGCCTGCTTGATTCCAGCAAGACTTACACCAGGAAATTAAAAGAGGTTGTCCTTGCCATCTGGACCGAAAGGCTTTATTCCAAACAGGACATACTCACTTTTTATTTGAATGAGGTGGGTTATGGAGGTCCGGCTTATGGCATCGAGGCCGCCGCGCAGATGTATTTCGGCAAACCAGCCGGCAATCTCACTTTAGCAGAAGCGGCATTTCTATCCGGACTTCCTGCCGCACCCACTTCATTCTCTCCTTTTGGAGCCAATCCGGATCTGGCCACAAACAGGCAAAACCAGGTTCTCGAGCGGATGCTCAAGTTGAAGATGATTTCAGAAACAGAATATCAGGAAGCTCTAAATCAAAAACTTGCTTTTGCACCGCAAAAGATAGATCTTCTGGCTCCGCATTTTGTCATGTACATCAAAGACCAGTTGGTACAAAAACTGGGTGAGGCCAGAGTCACTGAAGGAGGATTGGACGTCACTACCACCCTGGACCTTTCCATCCAACAAAAAGCAGAAGAAATCGTCAAAAGGCAGATCACTGAGATAAAAGGCGTATTTAATATCCATAACGCAGGTACCCTGGTTACCGATCCTGCTACCGGGGAAATTCTGGCCATGGTAGGTTCTGTAGACTATTTTGATATTACAAATAAAGGCTATGTCAATGTCACCACCGCTTTGAGACAACCCGGATCATCCATAAAACCCGTCAATTATGCTTATGCTTTTGACCACGGATTCTCACCCAGCAGCCGCATAGAAGATGCACCGGTGGTTTATACCGCTCCGGGGAGCAAAGAGAAATACGCTCCGGTAAATTATGACGGAAAATTTCACGGTTCAGTCACTCTCAGGTCAGCTTTAGCTAATTCCTACAATATCCCGGCTGTGAAACTTCTGAACAGTTATGGGGTAAACAAGATGATTGAACTGGGTAAAGCCATGGGAATAAGGAGCTGGAACAATATTCCCCCTATCGGCCTATCTCTCACCCTTGGCGGTGCTGAAGTTACCATGCTTGATATGGCCAGAGCTTACCAAACTATAGCCAATTACGGCAAGCTAAAGGACCTGGCAGGTGTTAAGGAAATCAGGGATAACCGCGGCCATGATATTACCGATCAGTATTATGAATCTGACAAAAAAAATCCGGCCATGGTAGACAAAGTACAGGCTGAAGAAAACCAGCAGGTAATTTCTCCGCTTGCCTCTTACTGGCTTATTGAAATCCTGGCAGACAACGCAGCCAGAATGCCGGCTTTCGGCAATTATGCCAAATTATCCGTGCCAAACCATAAAATTGCTGTCAAAACCGGAACTTCCAATAATTTCAGGGATAACTGGACCATAGGCTTTTCACCGGAGTATTTGGTAGCTACCTGGGTAGGCAATAATGACGGAAGTTTTATGAATAAAAATCTGGTCTCCGGTATCACCGGGGCGGCCCCAATCTGGTATGAGATCATGAGCAACCTTCTTGCCGATAAACCACCAAAAGACTTCCCTACCCCAAGCGGGCTTATACCTGTGACGATCTGCGCGGTCAACGGTCTTTTGACTTGTCCCAACTGTCCACAGGAAAAAACAGAGTATTTTACGGCGGATAAAGTACCTACCCAGAAATGTTATTTCAGACCAGCTTCCGAATGTGAAGAAGCCAAAAAACAGGCGGAAGGAAAGAGCGATGAGGAAAGGAAACCGCTTCTTTCGGGCTGCTGGAGCGGGAATTAGGATAGGAAACGGATAATGGTTATTGGTTCATGGTTATTTGTTATTGGTAGATAGTTCATTGTTCATGGTTAATAATAGATAGAAAACAGGAATCAATGAATAGTTAACAGAGAACATTGAGCATTAAGCAGAGAACAGGAAACATTCAACATTTAACAAAAAACAAAGAGTATTAATGAATTAGAATAAGAAGGAACTACTTCATCTTTGGAGGAGAAAAAGATCTATTTTCTACTCGATTATCACAAATTAACTCATGAAATTATCGTAATTTCAGATATCTAAAGCGGAGCTACCCAATCTCCGTAACCCGGTGCTCCCCGACGCAAAGGACCTGTTGGAGGATCATCTTTCTCCCTCCTAACCGCAGCCAAGGCTTCTGCCGGACTAACAAGTGATCTTAAAGCCATTCCCTCTGGGGATAAATCAGTAGGAAATGGTGGTCTACCTCCCGGTTCCACTTCCCATTCGATTATCTCTCCATTTGGTAACTTGCCTGATCCTTTTGCCATAAATTTTTTTCACCCCGCTTTCTTTTGCTATACCCATCTTACTCTGGTTTGCAATCCCAATTTAATCGGGACTGATTAGACCTCCGATCTGGAGGTTTAGATGGGGCTATGCTGGAAAAACTTATTTCAAACCTGAGTTTTTTCAGTATATACCGTTCGTAAATGAATTTGCTCAAGCATACCCTTTTTACTATGAAAGTTCTCTGCTTGCAAGTATGATATGCAATCAACTCGGAATAATTTATACATTGTAGCTAACTTGCTAAAAGTCCTATAGTGTGGTATGATTATATACTTTTATATATTTCAGTCTAAGTTTTTCCAAAATTATCTTAAACCTATAGGTTTAAGATTTTTTATTGGTTGAACAGGAGAAAAAATATGAAGAAACAAATTTGTTTTACATTGATTTTTGCTTATCTGATTCTTGCCTGTCCGGTGAGGATTTACGCCAGTAAAGACAAGATTCCGGATATTGTGGAAAAAAAGGATATTCCCGCACTTTCCTATAATCCGGAAACTGATAAACCTACAGATAAGCTTGTTCCCATCCCTACTCCCACGCCTTATGTCGATCTGAAAATCAAGCTTTTTACTGATATACGTTCCTGGACCAAATACGTACACAAAGACCTCATTTCCCAAACGGCCAAGAAATACGATCTGGACCCGCAGGTGATCTATGCCACTATCATGACTGAATCGGAAGGCAATCCTTATGCTTTCCGGTATGAACCGAAAATCAAGGATGCCAGCCTGGGGTTGGGACAAATCCTTATCAGTACAGCCAAACTTCTCGGTTTCAAGGGTCATCCCAAGGAGCTTTATAAACCTGGAGTAGCAATTGACCTTATCGGTAAATATCACAGGCTTATGCTGGATAAATACGGTACTCTCTCCCCAACCCAGCTTGCCACGGCCTACAATACCGGTTCTCCTTACAAACATCCAGTCAAAAACCACCTTTTCCGATTTGACAAGTGGTACAACGAGGATTCCACCTAAATTGTCGGAGGAGGATCAAAAGAGTACAAAATGACAATATGGCCGTTGGTGAAATGAGTACTATTTGGCAACTTAAGATTACTAAAATCAGTTCTAAATTTTATAGTTTTATCTTATCATTGCGCTCTGATCACTGTTTCTTTTTTCTATCTACTATCAACCACTAACTATCTACCAATAACAATTAACTAAGAACCATGCACCATGAACTATTCATGTACTCTGTTTCCCGTCTCATTTCACCCACCACTTCTGTCCGTCACTCACCACCTCAATATCTCCCCGTTCATCTGTCCTGAAAAACTGTATCGATCTATTAACTAACATATCAATCGTCTCCTTGGCCGGATGACCATAGCTATTCTTCCCCACAGATATTACTGCTGTTTTTGGCCTTATAACATCCAATAAATCAGGCAGGATTGCTGTCCTGGCGCCGTGATGAGGGATTTTGACCAGATTCACGACCGGCAAATGACTACCCTCCATGATTTCCGACTGTATCCGGATGTCCCCATCTCCGGTAAAAAGAGAAGTGAAACTACCATATTTCAGTAACAAATAATACGAGAAATCGTTGACATTAGAATATACTTCTGCCCCCAACACACGGCTCTCGGGGTTTTGGTAAACAAACTGGTCATAACTCAGATATTTCCCGTTTCCAAGCTGTTTGGCCACCCAATTTCTATCCGGCCACAATACGGAAAAAGTCGTATTTTGAAAGTTAAAACCATCCCCCTTGTACAAGTGTTTTACTTCAATATTCTTATTTCTTATGTTTGTAAGAAGATCAGAATAGCCATTGGTTGAATTGGCCTCATCTCCTAGGATGAAATGTTTTACTTTATATCTGGAAACCACAGAGATTAGCCCCTGCAGATGGTCTTTCTGCGGATGAGTCAGCATGACCACATCTATTGTCCTATCATAGAAAGGCATATGTTTCCCCAAACAGGCAAGCACTTTGTCATTTGGCCCTCCGTCTATGAGCATGTCCTGGTTTGAAGGCGCCCTGATGTACACAGCATCTCCCTGTCCCACGTCACAAAAAACTATATGAAGATTTTCATCGGGAAGGGAGAAAAGAAAAGAAAAAAACAAAACTAAACCAAAAACCGCTCCTATTATGAAGTATTTTTTCGATAGCATAGTGTAATTAATATATATTTCCGGTTTTAAGCTTTAAGTTGTGGTTTTGACATTTCCCGCCTGCACTTGCCTTCGGCGAAAGCTGATGGCGGGCAGGTGAGTTTTGAGTTATTTAGAAACTAATACTTGCTCCCGGAACTCTGGCCAATATTTCCACCGCTTTGATAAGGTAAGTCAGGGGTACCCATACAAACCAGGCCGGCAGTATCCCAAGCGGCCACCAAACCCAGCCTATAATAGCAGTGATGAACCCTAATACCATCACCGGCTGGATCACCCACTCGATCATGATGTTGGTAAGGGGAGAAATCAGGGAAATTCTATGGAACCTGTATAAAATCACCGGTAAAGTAAAAATCTGCGCACTTAAAGTAATCAGTAAATTCGTCTTCAGGAAAAAAATAAGTTGTTTAAACAAGCCATTTTTTCTTTGGCGCTCTACCCTTTTGTTTGCTAAAATTATCCCTAAAGTGGACAGGAAAGAAAGCTGAAAAGACAGGTCTTTTATGAGGCTGAAATTCCGGAGAAGCATTAATATACCGGACAAAATTAAACTTAGCAATCCCCAATTTTGTCTGCCAAAATAGACGGCAATAAGTGAGAGAGAACCCATCATAGCGGCCCGAACTATAGTAGGTGAAGCTCCTACAAACAGGACAAAAGATACTATAAGACACATAGTAATTATACTGGAGGCTTTTCTGCCTAACCAAAGTGTCATCCGGGCCGTCAGATTAGTCAGGATTGTGATATTCATCCCGGAAAGGGCGATTATATGCAGTACACCAGTCGCAATTAAAGCATTATAAAACGATCCGGGCATAGAAGATCTTACTCCAAATAAAATCCCGTTTAGAAGTGACGCCTGAGGCTCGGGAAGATAGGAATTCACCACGGGTATGAAGGGATTAATCATCGGAAAACCTTAGGCCGCATCCATTAATAACATGATATATTTTTCAGCTGAGAATACGGCACAAAGAACCGTAATCACAAATAACTAGGAAGTTATTAGTGAACGAGCCCTTAGAAGCTGAATATTTTCGCCAAAAACCTCAGCTTTCTCTTCTCACTCAATCTCATAAAAATATAAATCTGCCGGAACACGAATGTGCCGATAAAACTGGTAAAGGTCACAGTGATGAAAAAATATACCGAGTAGAATACTATTTTCATGTTGAATATTTTCAGGATGATAAAAAGTACGACATCCAATAAAGAAGCAACATAGAATATCGGTTTATTAAAGCCTCCAAACCATTCGTTGGTATAAAATACTGACCTTTTGGCTGACAATCCTAGAATAACTCCAAGCGTCACAATTGCCAAAAGATAATTTCGGGACAAGGGATATACGAGAGGGTGATTAATCTCAAAAATCGCCAGCATGAAACCGATGAACAACCCATTAAGATGAGTCAGATAGTGGCTGAATTTGCCATGAAACATTTCCGTGACTTTGTATACCTTATCGTGCTTACCGGCCTTAAGGTAACGGCCGATTATCTTGGAAGTAAAATGCATTCCGTTCCCGACAAAACCATAAACTATAAAAAGTATAGTCAGGACAAGCACATCTATGTCATCAAGAGGAAATATATCAACAGAAGGCCTGCCTGAAATGTTCCTGATAATGATAAACCATCCCAGATATAATAAGACAGGCACGATGATACCGACAAACCAGTCTGATAAGGGAACGTTTTTCAATATTCTCTCTTCAAACCGGCTTTGCCGATGGGATAAAACTCCCAACAGGATAACCAGAGCGATAATTCCTACACCTGTTATCATATTTCGTCAGTCTTTATACTATCTAATTGAAGATGGGGCATAATTGTCCCAGCTTCATCCTGAGGCCATCAGGCCGAAGGATCTTACTATCGTTTGAGATCCTTCGACTCGCTTCGCTCTCTCAGGATGAGGGTGGTAATAATGATCCACCCTCATCTAATTTATCAAATTAATAGGCGGTAATCAAATTCTTGATTTTTTCAAACAAAGCATTTCCTACAACCTTTTTGGTTTTAAGATCATCAATCGAGCTGTATGGTCTGCCTGAAATGATTTTCCCTGCAGTCACTTCTCCTACCCCGGGCAAGGATTCCAGTTCTTTCTGCGAGGCTAGGTTGATATTTACCGCTCCTTCAGTCACCCCCAGATTACTTTGTTGTGTTTGAAGTTTGGTATTTGGTATTTGGAGCTTCGTCCCGTTGTTTTCTTTCACAGAGGGTATATATATTTTCCCCCCGTCAATCAACTTCGCTGCCCGGTTAAGGTATTTTGTAACCCAATCCCGATCCGCATCTTTTGAAAGTCCACCGGCCAAAACCAGAACATCATTTATCCTGTCTTCCTTATCCATGCTGTAAACACCGGGTTTTACGACCGCTCCTTCCACGTCTATCATGATTTTCACGCTGGCAGATGAAGATGACTCTGAAATAAAGGCAACCGGAGACGGCGAAGTCACTTTTTCTTTTACCAGAAGCACAATGGCAACAGCGAGAAACAATATACCAAGAACTGAAACAATCAGGGGAATTTTATATCTTCGAAATATATGCAGATATTTATCCTTATCTCGGCCATCTGCTTCAAGAATGAATTCTTCGGAGTTCATCGGCAACTCTAACCATCTTACCCGAATCCCGATATAATCGGGATCGGTCTAGATGGGTTTATACCCGTAAAATTATCAAGCGTGAAGGGTATATTTTTATGGTGACGGGAATTTGGGAGGTTGTCAAGAAGAGGAATAGTTTCTTGGTAAGAGCTAATATTTCAATATGATTCCGGATGTCAGATTAAACGGGAAACAAACCTTCTATTTCTTTTACAGATATATAATCACTTCCTGTTCTTTCTTCCTCCATAGCCGGTTTCAATTTGTCTGCAAGTGATGCAATCTCTCTATTGTTTATCCAATTACGATAGTTTGCCGGCAGAAAATGAAGTCCGGACGGATGAACAGATACTCCCCTATCAGCTTTAATCTTTCCTTTACCTTCCTGGATCTCATAACCGTCTTCAATCCTTTTCTTATCATAATTAACTTCCCATAAGACGCGTTTGGCTGTCTCCTGAGTTTCATCATCATAATCCTGTAAAGAATAATCACCATAGGTCCCGCCAATCACGCCATGGGCCCTGTATCTTTTTATTTTCTCATTCGTCAGGTGAACCGCCCTGATATTCTTCTCTCCTCCAGGCAATATATCAGTCACGAACAAACTCAATTTGGTAAATCCGTTTCTCACTTCCAAAACTCCGCCGATTTTTTGTAACCAGGTTAGTCCGGAGATTTTGTCAATTGCTATTCTCCAACCAATCTCCAAATCAATCCGATCATTTGATCTGGATATCCAAGCACCCCTTGAGATAAAATCGCCAACTCTTTTATCCAAACCAAACTCACTTAAAAGTCTCTCCAGTACCTGAGAGAAAGTCATCTCATCAGGTACTGATTCAGTAAAAAGATAATATCCTTTGGGACGAACTTCTGCCTGCATTGCCCTTTCCCTTATCCTCCCTGCAGCGTTATTTAATGCCTGTACTGCCTCTTTCATCACTTCCCCATCCATCCTTTTTCCGGCTCTTGCCAATAAACCGTCCTGGACTGCTACCATTTCAGCAGAGATTTTGGCTAAATAATCCGGATCACTGTCACCCTCAACTTCTAACAGATGTTTTAGATTACCTAGATGTGCAAAAGGCGGTAATTCTGCTTCATGCATGTCGACAGGAAGAGAAACATCATCCTCTGTCCTGAGATTTTCAAATATCCCGTACCCTGAAACTGGACCCAGATACGAAACAGCTAATTCCCGTAATGAAGCATAGTCCATTTCACTTAACATTCCCTTCAATGTTTGGGGAAGAGCTAGTCGCATTTCTGCAATTTGAGTAGGAGTTAGTTCTGCTAATTGCCTGTCTACTAAAGATATTGCACTGGCTTGCATTCGTGACGCCCGATCTGATCTTGTCAATCTACCCAATCCATCAAATAAAGGTCTTCTGGATCTTTTTGATTCAGAAGCCTGCCTTTCTTGTTCAGCCAAACTCTGTAGAGTCCTTTCTCTTAATAATTCTAAAAACCTATCTTTTGGTGACTTTCCTTCCGGCCATTTTACATCAATTCCTTCTATATTTTCCGCCGTGAAATAGCCTGCATCAATTAATTTGCCTATTACTTTTCTGAACATAACTGTCAGCTGTGAAGAAGGATCTACAGTCCAGATAAAAGCTTTGGTTGTATCCGGACTGCCCAGGAATATCCATTCATTCTCTTCTAAGGGAAGAATAACCAGCGGATGGGCTAAAACTGCAGATGTTGAAGCATACTTTTTGGGTTCCACGAATTCCGCCCGGCAAAGCACTTTGAGAAAATCCCCCAATGATAATCCCTTGTCCCATACTTTCTCTTCTTCGGTTGCCATATCTTCAACGGATAATCTCATTATCACTTCTCGGTCCGCAGATCCCTTTTGAAGATCAATAATATCGTCACTATTCAGTCTGTAAGCTTTTATATCCTTCGGCCGGATCAGGTAATTAGGCAAATCAGGCACTCCCATATAATCCGACCTTCTCATCGTCAAAGCAGTCTCCATCGGTGAATAATCCATCGCCACATAAAACTGTCTTCCGTCCCCGTCTGCAAACCCTGCTAAAGGCAACTGGCCCGTGTGAGAGCGGGCTTTCTCCAATGAAGTCAGTTCTATCACTTTCACACCACCGGATCTCTCATTAAGTTGCTTAACCATATCCGATTGACTTCTTGGTGGAAATTCTAACCTATTACCCGACATAGCGCCTGATTATATGATAAAAAGGCTGGAAAACACAAATCCTACAAAGTGGATTGTACTCTCCAATACTGTCTGAAATAAAATATCCCCTGACAGAATACTACGGTTACCGTAGGATTGAAGTTAATGGACTTAAATCTGTAGAATCTAATGATGTGTTTTGTAGATGTGCAAATCCGCCTTTCTATAAAACCACGCCTTTGCCAGCTCCACAAAAATGATATAAAAAGTTATAATAAGAAGCAGAAATATCCAGTATATTGGACTTAAAGATACAAACTCGAATATTTGTCCCAACCGGCTTTGAGTGATAATAATGCCTGATAATATGGCTATGAGAACCCCCAAAACCACGATACGTGACGGTTTACTTTTCCAGAAAGGAACTTTTCTTGTCCTGACCATTAAAATAATTACTATCTGGGTTATCAGAGACTCCATAAACCAACCTGTCCTGAAGAAAG
>PFMK01000069.1:14031-18185 GCA_002785215.1 Candidatus Gottesmanbacteria bacterium CG_4_10_14_0_8_um_filter_37_24
ACCCGATCAGCGGGCAGTGTCAGTTGGGACAAATCGTAGATAAGGTTGTTTAACAGTATCTGGATAGGCAGCATAGGCAAAAACGGAAGAAAAAGGGAAGCGACGCTTACGGAAAACATATTACCGAAATTTGATCCTGAACCCATGTAAATATATTTCATGGTATTGGCAAAGGTCTGCCTGCCTTCTTTAATACCCTCTTTCAACACCAACAGGGATTTGGTAACCAGGATGATATCAGCCGACTCCTTGGCCACATCTACGGCGTTATTTACAGAGATTCCGACATCCGCAGCTCGCAAAGATATTGCATCGTTCACTCCGTCACCCATGAACCCCACTACTTTCCCTGTTTTTTTGAGCGCTTTTATTATCCTTTCTTTCTCATCCGGCGTCAGCCTGGCAAAGATATTTGCCTTAAGTACCAAAGGGATAAGCGCCTCGTCACTGACATGAAGAATATCTTTTCCCAAAACCAGGCCGCTTACGGGAATCCCCAGATCTTTGCATACTTTCGCCGTAACCTGTTCGTTGTCACCTGTCAGAATCTTCAAATCCACTCCATGCCTGTTTAAAGAAGCTAAAACTTCCTTCACTTCTTTTTTTGGCGGATCCAAAAATGCTGTAAAGCCTAAGAAAATAAGGTCTTTCTCATCCGACTGTTCATACGTGTCTTTTGTAACATTATTTATCTTGTAAGCGATCGTCAGGACCCGAAAGCCCTCACTGCTTAACTTCACAAACCGCTCTTTTAATTTTGCCAGCTTGTACTCGTCCAGGTGGACTACTTTGCCATCCTCTTTGAAATGTCTGGTTATGTCCCACATTCCCTCCGGAGCGCCTTTGGTGATAAGAAGGTCCCTGCCGTCTTTCCGCAGCACCACCGATAGTCTCTTTCTCAGGAAATCAAAGGGGATTTCATCTGTCTTTTGAAAAGACGCGTCCTCTACTTCCCGGTGAGCCAGGATTGCGTCATCCAGAGGACTTTTCATATTCGTCTGGTAAGAACTGTTTAAATAAGCAAGGGATAACACCTTACGGTCTTCCCCACCTTTGGCATTCTCATATCGTTCCAGGCGTATTTTGTTTTCAGTGATTGTTCCTGTCTTATCCGTACAAAGGATTTCCATACTGCCGAAATTCTGGATAGCAGGGAGATGTTTTACAATCACCCCTTTTTTAGCCATCCTCATGGCTCCTTTGGAAAGATTAACCGTCACAATCATTGGCAGAAGTTCAGGCGTCAAGCCGACTGCCAAAGCCAGGGCAAAAAGAAGCGAGCTGAATATATCATGTTTGAAAAAGATATTGGTGATGAAAATAAAAAATACCAGTATGATGGTAATTCTCATAATCAGAAGGCCGAATTTCCGTATCCCTTTTTCGAAATCCGTTTCCGGTTTTTTGTGGGTAAGCTTATCGGCTATTTGCCCGATCTGTGTGTTTTTTCCAATCCTGACAACCCTGACTTGTGCCTCACCGTTTACTACTGACGATCCCATCCATACCTCATCTTTCTCCCCTTTTTCTACAGGAAATGACTCACCCGTAAGAGATGATTCATCCAGATGAAAATCCTTTGAAGAAAGGACCTTGGCATCTGCCGGAACCACATCTCCTATCTCAAGAAGGACTAAGTCTCCAATCGTCACATGTGAAACCAGCACTTCTTTTTTTTCGCCGTCCCGCATGACTACTACCCTTACTGCTACTTTGTGCTTAAGTTTCTCTGCTGCTTCTTCTGATTGGTATTCCTGATAGGACTCTATAACCACACTGAAAAGTATCATGGCGAAAATCACTACGAAATTCACCCATTCCCCTGTCAAGGCGGATACAAAAGAGGCAAAAAGCAGGATTATGACAAGAGGATTGCCGAATTTGGAAAGGAAGGCTATAAAAATACCCTTCTTCTTGGCGTGTACTATCTCATTTGCACCGTACGCACGATATCTCCTTCTGGCCTCATGTGAAGTAAGGCCTTCTGATGGTTCTTCCCGTGTGTCATTATTATTTTCTAGTGAGTTAGCTTCCCTAGAAATCTCGGCCATATTTATGAGTATAGCATTAAAAGGTCAACTATTTAATTCACAAAAAATCCCCTTTTTTAGGGTTCAATTAGTGAATAGTTAATGGTTCATGGTTCATGGCAAATAAGTCGTAGTTTACGTCTATTTTGTCTAATGTAAAATGCTTACCCTGAGCGTTTACCCCAAAGTCTAGGGAAAGTCGCGTCAGATGCAATGAAGTCGAAGGGTTTACTGTTATCTATTAAATGTGTAATGTTATATACTATATCTACTGACCGAAATTATTTGTGCCTAATTTCAGGTATTCCGACATCATTCCGGGACCGTTGGCTATCGGCAGAAAAGTTTCAAGCTGACGGAGCACAGCCTTGTACCAGGCTTTCTTATCATCAAGTACCTCCCCCATTCTTTCCATATTCTTATACAAAGATTGAGCGGCTAGGCTATCATCGTTCTCCCCTTCAATAAGAAAAAAAGGCGGATTGTCTATTTTATATCTGCCGTCAAGGAAAATATCCGCAGCTCCCCCGTCCGGAGTAGAGCTGAGAAGCACCCAGTTTAATACAGCCTTCTCCCAGGAGGTACCGCATGCTTCCATCCCTACTCTGGGGGTGTTAATCCAGATATCAGCTCCTGTCACCAGTGGTTTCGCCAGTCTCCATCCGTAATTTTTCACGAAAAACACCCTTTTTTTCAAAACCGGATTTTCATTTATTTTTGTCAAAATTTCCGCCATTTTCTTCTTCATGATCTTATCACGCGGGTGGGCCCGTCCTGACATAAGAAAGTAGATATTATATTTTTCCAGTATCTGCCCCAACCTGTCTGTATCTGTAAAAACGAGAAACGGTCTTTTGTAATCGTCGAAACGCCTGGCCCAAACCGCAATTCTGGCACCGGGAGGTATAATGACGTTCTGACCATACTGATTAAACCACTCTTTCTTAAGGATTTTCCTTAAGGATCTTTTAGCTTTTTTCCTGATACTTAGCATCGTCTGTAAATTTAGCGTCCTTATCTTGTTTTTATAACCACTCTCCAATGTGCCAAATAAAGGGTGCAGGATATTTTTCCTCTTGTACTTATCGAGAATATCCGGATAAATCCAACGGAAAGAAACGGCATTGGTGATGGAATAAAAATTTCTGCCGAATGCCTGTCCGGCTTTCAGTGCGTGGATCTTACTTACCGCATTCACCCGGCCGGCAAGAAGAAAAGCCAGGTCGAAAAAACAAACCCCTGTTTTTTGCTTGGAGATAAAATCACAAAGCCATGCTTTTACGTCTGGACATCTAAGATTCGTTCCAATATAATTTTTAATCTGATCCAGCCGCCAGAATGGTTCCGCTACCGGAGACAAAGTATGATTTGTGAAAACAGTAATTTCCCTCACCATTTTTAGAGCCTGTTCAAGGCTTGAACCCTGGTTACAATAATAGTCAAGAAGGGCAAGAGCAGCAATTACCGTCGAAGACTCATTTAGGTGCAGAATGGAAGGCGTTATCCCAAGGCTAACAAGAGCATGGATTCCGGCAAATCCCAACACCGCAGACTGATAAAGCCTGTGCTCATCCTCCTTCTCACCTTCATAAAGACCTCTTATTCCCGGCTCATACAACATAATAAGAAGGTTACCTTTTATGTCTTTGGTAAAAATTTCAATGGGTGTGGCAAAAGGATGGGAACGATATGTATAGATCAGGTAATGCTTTTTATCAGTTTTCAATTTGGTAAATTGGAAATGCGAAGGATGAGGAGAATGGTGGATATGCTCGATCTGGTAAAAATTCCGGTCCAGATCCTGCCTCCAACGCGTCTTATAATACAACCCTACTCCCATAAAAGGAATCCCCAGCCTAGCAGAAAGATGTACCCAATCACCGGCAAGATACCCAAGTCCTCCTGCTGCGGGAAGATCGGAGACTCCAAATTCATTGGAAAAACAAACCCAAGGATGCTGCGGGGTGATTTTTTCTTTTATAACTGGTCTTTTCAGGAAGTCAGCAAATTTAAGGAAAATTTCATAATTTTGAGGATGGCACGCGGGTATTTTTTCAACTAACGCTATATTCATATTATTCTTCATCAAATCAGATATTTCCAATAATCTTATATTTTTGCGGT
>PFMK01000016.1 GCA_002785215.1 Candidatus Gottesmanbacteria bacterium CG_4_10_14_0_8_um_filter_37_24
TTGTGTATGTATAAACTCATCTACCATAGTTTATATTATTACGCAGCAAGCTGCGAGGAATTACTGGCTGAGGCCAGTATCCTTAAGAGAGATTAAGCCAAAACTCCCGTTTTTTTAGTTTATCTGGATTTCGTTCGAAAACAGATGATATTTTTAAAGAAGAAATTTCTTATGAAGAAGCGGTTACGATTTTCTCGGTAATGTTTTTGGGGACTTCTTCGTAATGTGATGGTTCCATATAGTAAGCAGATCTACCTTGGGAAAGGCTTCTTATGGTGGTGGCATATCCTGAAAGCTCAGCCAAGGGCACCATAGCCAGGATAACAGTCACATTGCCTCTTTTCTCTGTCCCCATTATCTGCGCTCTCTTACTTGAAAGATCACCGATAATGGAGCCCATAAATTCATCCGGGGTGGTGACCTCCACCTTCATAATCGGCTCAAGCAGTATAATTCCTGCATTTTTTACGGCTGTCTGAAAAGCCATACTTCCTGCGATTTTGAAAGCAATATCAGATGAATCCACATCATGGTAAGTACCATCATATAAAGTCACCTTCATATCAACCATCGGGTAACCTGCAAGTACTCCCTTTTCCATGGCTTCTTTGACACCTTTTTGTACTGAAGGAATAAATTCCTTCGGAATAGCCCCTCCCTTTACAGCGTCCACATATTCATAACCCGCACCCCGAGCTTGCGGCTCAACCCGAAGGAAACAGTGTCCGTATTGACCGTGACCACCGGTTTGCCTTATGTATTTCCCTTCTCCTTCTGCTTTTCCTTTAATTGTCTCTTTATATGCCACTTGAGGTGCTCCTACATTGGCATCGACTTTAAATTCTCTTTTCATTCTGTCCACGAGAATATCCAGATGAAGCTCTCCCATACCCCAGATTATCGTCTGGCCTGTCTCCAGATTGGATTTTATTTTGAATGTCGGATCTTCCTCCGACAATTTTTGCAGAGCTGAACCCATCTTTTCCTGATCTGCTTTCGTCTTTGGTTCAATAGCCAGAGATATTACCGGTTCAGGAAAAGTAATCTGCTCCAGAATAATCGGGTTTTTTTCATCACAGAGAGTATCTCCCGTACCTGTATCTTTCAGTCCCACGATAGCCACAATTTCTCCCGCTAAAGCTTCGGGAATATCCTCTCTTTGGTTTGCGTGCATTAGAAGAAGCCTGCCGACCCTTTCCTGCTTGTCTTTGATTGAGTTATAGGTATATGAACCTGAGATAATTTTTCCTGAATATATGCGCACATAAGTAAGTTTTCCGACGTGCGGATCGAGTTGGATTTTAAAAGCAAGTCCTGAAAAAGGGGTTTCTAAATTCGTTTTGCGGATTTCTACAGCTTTAGTCTCAGGATGGATTCCTTTCACCGAAGCCACATCAAGAGGAGAAGGGAGATAATCAACCACAGCATCAAGAAGCGGTTGCACTCCTTTATTCCTCAGGGATGAACCGCAATAAATCGGAACTAGTTTATATGCAATTACCGCTTTTCTTAATGCTTTCTTCAGTTCTGCAATCGTAGGTTCTTGACCATTAAGATACTTTTCCAAAAGAATATCATCCTGCTCGCATATCTTTTCTATAAGAATATTCCGGTACTTTTCAAAATCAGCTTTCATTTCTTCCGGAATTTCATCTTTGATTTCATATTTCGCTCCTAGGGTTTCACTTCCCCATATCAGACTCTTTTTTGTCAGAAGATCGATTGTTCCTATGAAAGATTGTTCTTTACCTAAAGGTAAAGTCATTATAGCCGGATTAGCACCAAGCCTGTCTTTGATCATCCTTACTGTTCTGAAAAAATCTGCTCCGAGTTTATCCATTTTATTCACGAAACAAATCCTCGGTACTTTGTATTTGTCAGCCTGATGCCATACAGTCTCAGATTGAGATTGCACTCCTTCTTCAGCATCCAGAACGGTTACCCCACCGTCCAATACTCGAAGCGATCTTTCTACTTCAGCGGTAAAATCCACGTGTCCCGGAGTATCGATAATATTAATTCTTACGTTATTCCAGAAAGTGGTTGTGGCAGCGGAAGTGATAGTAATTCCTCTTTCCCTTTCCTGCGGCATCCAATCCATTTGAGTTGTTCCTTCGTCTATGTCCCCGATTTTATAGGATTTGCCGGTATAATACAGTATCCTTTCTGTAGTAGTAGTTTTGCCCGCGTCAATATGAGCAATAATTCCAATATTCCTGATTTTATCCAGAGGAACATCCCTGTTTTTAGTAACGGTTAAGTTTCCAGCCATAAAAATAAAAAAATATCAAACTGCAGAATGAAAAAAATACGCAGTTTGATAATAAATAAATTTTTTAACTTACCATCTAAAGTGCGAAAAGGCTTTGTTAGCTTCTGCGTTTCTATGCATCAAATCTCTTTTTTTAACAGCTTCACCAGTATTATTGTATGCATCCAAAACTTCAGCTGCAAGCTTTTCGGCAAAAGTATGATACTGTTTATTCGGTCTTGATCGCGCTGCCATAATAAGCCATCTTATAGAAAGAGATATTTTTCTTTCGCCTCTTACCTCCATCGGAACTTGATAAGACGCTCCACCAACTCTCCGGGATTTTACCTCCATCCGTGGGCTGACATTTTGAAGTGCAGACTGAAATACTACCAAAGGATCCAGTTTTTTTTCTTTTATCATCTCAAGAGCACCATAAACCTCTTTCTGTGCAACTGTTTTTTTACCGTCCTTCATAATCCGATTAATAAAACGGGCTAAGAGTTTATTATCATAAAGAGGATCGCCTTCAACTACTCTTTTTTTTGTTTTACTTGTTCTTGACATAATAATTAATATAATAAAATGTATTAACCTGTTGCAGCTGGGGCAGCTTTTGATGTTGTTCTTTCTGATCCTCTAGTTAATTTTGTCCCATATCTTGAACGTCCTTGTTTTCTACCAACCACTCCAGTCATATCAAATTTCCCACGGACAATATGATATTTCACTCCGGGCAAATCTTTTACTCTACCACCTCTTACCATTACAATTGCATGTTCCGTCAACTCATGACCAATACCTGGAATATATGCGGTTACTTCCTGCTTATTTGACAATCTCACTCTAGCTACTTTTCTTAAAGCGGAATTTGGTTTCTTGGGAGTCATTGTTTTAACAAGAGTAACCACTCCTCTTTTGAAAGGAGAATGTATTTGCTTCATCATTCTATCTTTAGCGTTAAAATACCTTCTTAGAGCCGTAGCTTTCACTTTTTTAGCTATTTTTTTTCTTCCCCTTTTAACTAATTGGTTTACAGTTGGCATAATTCTGACTAAAAAAATATAAATAATAAAATTACTTTGGTTTTAAGGAAGTGGGTTTATGACAAACCTGTTGGGTATCAATTGTTCAGTTTAATTCTTGCTCTTTCCTCAGAAACCGGTATTAGTCTGCCGATTATAACATTTTCTTTAAGGCCCAACAAGCGATCTTCCTTACCTTGAAGTGCTGCTTCGGTAAGTACTGTTGTTGTTTCCTGGAATGAAGCAGCTGATAGCCATGATTCAGTATATAAAGACGCTCTTGTGATACCAAGAATAATAATTTGCGCAGTAGATGGCTCGCCACCTTCAGCTAGAATTCTGGCATTTTCTTCTTCAAAATATTTTCGGTCAACCATTTCTCCTGGTAAAAGAATTGTATCGCCTGATGTTTCAATTCTGACTTTATCACTCATCTTTCTTATGATTACTTCAAAATGCTTATCATGAATTGGAATTCCTTGAGACTCATATACTTTTTGGATTTCCGAAAGAAGATAACTTTGAGTTCTTAATAAACCTCTTATCTGTAATACTTCTTTTAAATCCAGTGAACCGGAAGCAATCTCATCTCCGGCAGCAACGAGATCACCTGTCTTTATTTTTGATTCTGAGGTTTTTGGAATAATATAAATTCTTTGCTCGACAGGTTTAATACCAATGCTTTTTACGGTGACTTCATATCCTTCTTCTTTTTCCTCAACTGTAACCTTACCTGCGATTTCTGAGATTGGTGAGTATACTTTCGGAGTCCTTACCTCAAATAACTCCTCTACTCTGGGAAGACCCTGTGTTACGTCAAGTCCCACAATTCCACCTGCATGTCTTACTCTCATCGTCAGTTGTGTTCCCGGCTCTCCAATTGACTGAGCAGCCACTATACCTACTGGTGTACCTATATCCACATACTTCTTGCTGCCTAAATCCATCCCGTAACAAGCTGCGCATAGTCCATATTTTAATCCGCAAGTAAGCGGAGAACGAACAACTACCTTAGCCACATCCTTAAAAAGGGGAATTTGATTTTCTGTAATAACTTCTCCTTTTTTAAGGATCAGTTTTTTGGTTTTTGGATTTACTACATTTTCTGCCAAAACTCTTCCAACAATCCTGGTTTCCAGCGTTGCCTGCCTTTTCTCATCTCTAATAATCTCAATTCCTTCTTTTGTACCACAATCCTCAGTTCTGATTATTGCATCATGGGCTACATCAATGAGTCTCCTTGTTAGGTATCCCGCATCGGCTGTTTTCAAAGCGGAATCAGTAAGTCCTTTTCTCGAACCTCTTGTTGAAGTAACATATTCAAAAATGGAAAGACCTTCTCTGTAATTTGATTTTGTGGGTAATTCAACTATCTTGCCTAATGGATCAACCACCAAACCTTTGATCGCCGAAAGCTGTTTCAGTTGATCTTTTGATGCTCTCGCTCCTCCAGAATTTATTATTATTTTAACTGGATTATCATAAGCCATGGATGACCAGGTTGCATTGGCCAATCTTTCTGTAATATCAATCCATATCTCATTTTCCAATCTTTTTCTTTCTTCATTCGTAATCAAACCTTGTTGGTAATTCTGTTCTACCTCAGTCACTTTTACCTCTACTTCGTTCACCATTATTTTTTTGTCTGGAATTATTATGTTGTCAAACACAGATACTGATAAGCCACTGGCTAAAGTAGCTCCCCAGAAGCCGAAATTCTTAAATTTATCTATAAGCGCCGCAACCTCTTCTTTTGGATAATAATCAAAAGCAGTAGTAATAAGATTTTTTATTGTAACTGCCTTAACTGTATCATTATGGAATCTTAAATCAGTAGGTAATAACTCATTAAAAAGGATTCTTCCAACACTTGTAATAATCAAAGAACTATTAATATAGATCCTTATTGGGGCACGAATATCGATTTTATCCAGCTGATAAGCATATATTGCATCTGTATCACTTAAGAAAGTTGGAAGTTTTTCTTCAATAACTTTCTCTATCTCGATATTATAGCTTGTTAAATAATAACAACCTAAAGCCATTTCCTTATTGGGGATGGTAATTGGAGTACCGTCTGCGGGTTTTAAAAGATTATGTACCGGCAACATCAGATTTTTTGACTCCTCCTTTGCAGCTTGTGATAAAGGAACATGCACAGCCATCTGATCACCGTCAAAATCAGCATTATACCCTGCACATACACAAGGATGAATTCTTATAGCCGAACCTTCGATTAAAATCGGATAAAACGCTTGAATACCCAATTTATGGAGCGTCGGTGCCCGGTTTAAAAGAACTGGATGATTTTTAGTAATTTCTTCCAGTATGTCAAAGACTTGTGCATCCCTTCTCTCCAAAATATTTTTTGCATTCTTTACATTTGGAGCTATACCTCTTATTATCAATTCCCTTAGAACAAATGGTTTAAATAATTCCAAAGCCATTTCTTTTGGTAAACCGCATTGAGTGAGGGCAAGTTCTGGACCTACCACAATAACTGACCTTCCGGAATAATCTACTCTTTTGCCTAAAAGATTCTGTCTGAATCTTCCTTGTTTTCCTCTCAACATATCGGACAATGATCTGAGCGATTGCCTGGCAGAAGTCCTTCCTGTTGTCCTTTGGCTAACATCAATAAGAGAATCCACCGCTTCCTGAAGCATTCTTTTTTCGTTTCTCAAAATGATTTCAGGTGCGCCCAGTTCAATAAGATGTTTCAACCTGTTGTTCCTATTTATCACTCTTCTATATAAATCATTCAGATCGGATGTGGCAAATTTCCCTCCCGTCAACTGAACCATAGGTCTTAAATCAGGAGGAATAACTGGAAGCATTGTCAAGACAATCCATGCAGGATTAAGACCGGCTTTTTTAAGCCCTTCGACTATGCGAAGTCTTTTAGTAGCTTTTATTTTCTTTTGGCCTGATGCTTCCTGAACTTCACGTCTTAAGTCAGCAGTAAGTTTTGCCAAATCAATTTTCTTCAACACTTCCAGAATGCATTCTGCACCCATCCCGACTTTGATGAAAGAGGATACGTCATACTCCCTGAGTTTTAAATACTCGTCTTCGGATATGACTGTCAAAGGTCTGAGTTTCCTAATTAAGTCAGAAATCGTATTGAAAATCTCTTTAGCGGTTAATTCTTCCTGATTAAATTCTTCCTGAATCACTGTCACTTGCTGTTTTTTACGGAATGATAATTCCTCTATAGCTAAATCTTTTGCTTCTTTGCTTTTTATTTTATCTTTTATCGCTTTTTCTTCTTTATCAAACTGCTTATCTATCTCTTCAACTTTCAAATCATATATTTTTTGCCTTTCCGTTTTTCTTTTTTCAAATATCTCCAAAAGGTTATTTAAGGCTTTTTTTTGATTATCCTTATTTAGATCAAGTATCAGATAAGAAGCAAAATAGATAATATTTCCCAGTGCTTTAGGAGTAATGTCAAGAATCAGTGACAGTTTGGAAGGTGTTCCTTTAAAAAACCATACATGTAATACCGGCGCAGCCAGTTTAATATGACCCATCCTCTCTCTCCTTACTTTACTTTGAGTCACTTCAACACCGCATTTATCACATATTATCCCCCGATATCTTATTCTTTTATATTTGCCACAATAACATTCCCAATCTTTAGTAGGACCGAATATTCTTTCGTCAAATAAACCATCTTTTTCAGGTTTAAGGGTACGATAATTAATTGTCTCCGGTTTAACAATTTCACCATATGACCAAGTCATTATATCGTCAGGTGAAGCTAAGGTAATTTTTAGACCTTCGAAATCTACAATATTCCCGAAATTGCCTTTTTTATCCATAATGTTTAAATTCCTCTCTTAATGTTTTCATCCTCGGGCAATGGAGTTGTTTTTACTTTAATATCTTTTACACTAGTCAACACTTCTCCTGATATCTTTGCTAAAGCTCTTGCCTCTATCATTACTTCTTCTTCTTTCTTCAAATTGTCAGTATTAATAACAGGTTTTTTCATCACGGTAACTGCTCCAGATGGAATAACATTTAATCCTAAGGACTGTAATTCTTTCACCAAAACTTTGAATGACTCGGGAATTGTCGATGCTGGTATGTCTGTTCCTTTTACGATTGCTTCAAAAGCCTTAGCCCTACCCACCACATCATCTGATTTTATTGTCAGCATCTCTTGTAATGTATATGCAGCTCTGTGGGCTTCAAGAGCCCAAACTTCCATTTCCCCGAGTCTTTGTCCTCCCATCTGAGCTTTACCACCTAACGGCTGTTGAGTCACTAGAGAATAGGGACCTGTGGAACGGGCATGAGTTTTATCCTCAACCATGTGGATAAGTTTCATTATGTATCCGATTCCCACAACAACCGGTTGTTTGAATTGTTCCCCGGTTCTACCGTCATATAATATCGCTTTTCCATTGACGGGTAAATTATTTTTCTTAAGCTCGTCAACAATCTTTTCTTCAGAAAGATTTTCAAAAACCGGCACAGCTACTTTATAGCCGCCTTTTGCAGCTGCCCATCCGAGATGAGCTTCCAAAAGCTGGCCTAAATTCATACGGGACAAAACTGAAAGAGGAGAAATTATAACATCAACCGGTGTTCCATCAGAAAGATACGGCATGTCAGAAGCCGGGACAATTTTACTGATGACACCCTTATTACCATGTCTTCCTGCTAATTTATCACCCACCACGACTTTTCTGACTTGAGCGACTTTTATTATGATCTTTCTTATAGTACCTGGATGAAGTTCGTCTCCGCTTTCCCTGTCTAGAATCTTCACGTCAATTACTACACCCTTTTCTCCATGAGGCATTCTAAGTGAAGTGTCTCTTACTTCTCTTGCTTTCTCACCAAATATCGCTCTTAATAATCTTTCTTCAGCGGTAAGCTCTGTTTCTCCTTTCGGAGCAATTTTGCCTACTAAAATATCATTCGGCCCAACTTCTGCTCCGATAACTACAATACCTTCTTCGTCCAAATTTGCCAAAGCTTCTTCACCAACATTAGGTATATCACGTGTCGTTTCTTCAGGACCGAGCTTCGTATCAACTACTTCCGTCTCATACTCTTCGATACTGACTGACGTTAAGATATCTTGTTTAACTAGTCTATCGGAAATCACTATTGCATCTTCATACCCCATGCCGTCAAAAGATGCATAGGCAATCACGAGATTTTGTCCTAAGGCAAGTTCTCCTTGCTGACTGGCTGGTCCATCGATTATAACCTGACCGGAATTAACAACTTCTCCCAACGAAACTAAGGGATTTTGGGAGAAACTGGTATTTTGAGAAGTTCTTTTAAATTTTTCTATAGGAAAATCATGTTCTTTTCCACTTTTACCTTTTAGAATAACTCTATTTGCGTCAACTGCGGTAATTTTTCCATCTTCTGGAGCTACAACCGCTCTTCTTAAAGCTTGCGGAATTACCATCTCCATACCTGTACCCACAAACGGAGACTCAGGGCTAATTAATGGTACTGCTTGACACTGCATATGGGTACCCATAAGAGCTCTGTTTGCTTCGTCATGCGCGATAAATGGAATTAATGAAGCCGCAATTCCGACAACTTGTTTTGGAACTACATCGATAAAAGAAATGTTTTTAGCATCAGTTTCCAAAAAATCACCTTTGTATCTTGCTGGAACACGATCTGAAGTAATATATCCCTTTTTGTCCATAGGAACTCCGCAATGCGTCGTATAATAATACATCTCATCATCAGCAGTCATATACACGATTTCATCGGTAACTTTAGGTTTTTTTACCTTGTTGTCGAAAACAACTCGTCTATATGGTGCCTCCAAAAAACCATATTCATTTACTCTCGTATAAAGCGCCATATAGGTAACTAAACCAATATTTGGTCCTTCAGGACTTCTTACCGGACATATCCGGCTATATTGTGAAGAATTAATATCTCTTATTGAAAAAGAGGCTCTTTCCCTGGAAATTCCGCCAACCCCCATCACTGTCAGTCTTCTCAGGTTGTCAATTTCTGATAAAGGATTCGTCTGGTCAAGAATTGTTGATAACTGACTTGTTCTAAAAAAGTCATTTATTGCAGCGATAATTGGTCTTGCATTAACAATTTGACTTGGAGTAATTTCCATTTGAGATCCAGCCATGCTCATACGTTCTTTAATTGATCTTTCCAGTCTCATTAAACCAATCTTAAAAGCACTATTGGCTACCAATTCTCCCACTCTTCGAACTCTACGATTACCCATATGATCTATATCATCTACATCTCCTTTACCAATATTCAGGTTTATCAGATATTTTATTATTCCGATAAAATCCTCTTTGGTAAGTGTCCAATTTGTACTTTCATTGGCAATTGAAACCTCTAGTTTTTTGTTCATCTTATATCTTCCCACAGCCCCTAGACTATATCGTCTGGAATTAAAAAAGAGGTTTTTTAAAAGATCTTGAGCATTTTCAAGTACTGTCGGTTCGCCCGGCCTCATCTTTCTATATATCTCTATAACTGCTTCCTCTCTGGTTTTTGTCGGATCTTTTTCGATAGTAGCTGATATAAATGCAAGAGATTTATCCGTATCGCCGAAAATGGAAATAAGCTCTTCGTCACTTGAAATCCCTATCGCTCTTAGAAGGGTGGTCACTGCGTATTTTCTTCGTCTGTCAATTCTTACTGTCATCACGTCATTTCTGGTAATAGAAAAATCGAGCCAAGAACCAAACAAGGGCCTTACTTCTGCCATATAAAGAACTTTGCCTGTTATGGGATCTGCATCACCGGTGAAATACACACCTGGAGATCTGACAATCTGATTGACTATACATCTTTCCACACCGTTGATAATAAATGTACCGTTGTCTGTCATTGTGGGAATATCACCTAAAAAAACATCCTGCACTACTTGTCTTCCAGTTTGTTTGTTCGTCAAAGTTGTTTCAATTTTTAGAGGTGAATCATACGTCAGGCCTTTTGACAAACTGTCACTTGGAGTATATCGAGGAGGTTCAAAATAATGTTTCCCCAAAGTCAACACCCAATTCTTACCAGTAAAGTCCTCAACCGGTGATATTTCGCTAATTAATTCAAAAATACCCTTTTTGATAAACCAATCATATGATTCTTTTTGAACCGCTATAAGATCAAGAGGAGGTAAAGAAATACCTGTCTCACTCCAATATAAACGTTTACTTTGATTTTTGAGAGGAGAAGAAATCTTACTTTTTGGCATTGGGAAAACCTATTTTATAAGGTAGTTTTTAAAAAAACAACAAAATAAGCGTACCTATGAGACGTACGCCTCTGTCTTAATAAATTATCATGATTCTAACACAACAAGTTTCTATGTCAAGAGGGTAATGAAGCTCCACGGGCTTACGCCCGTGGTATCCTCAAATTC
>PFMK01000114.1:0-1279 GCA_002785215.1 Candidatus Gottesmanbacteria bacterium CG_4_10_14_0_8_um_filter_37_24
TTTCTTAAAAATTATATTATTTAAAAAAGCGGACATTTCTATTTTGCAGAAAAGCGGACATTTCTATTTGGTATTGACAGAGTAACACGATTACACTCCGGGAGTGTTTTGCTATTTACACTTAAGGAATTTAAATAATTATTATCTCTAGATATAGTCCATTGATTGATCGTGATTATTACCTAAAAAACGATATAGGTTCTCTATCCTCCATTTCTTTCTTTTTTGAACTACCGTTTAGTTCCTACAAACTCGATTATAGAAGAATTTATCCAAACGCTAAAGGATTGGAAGGTAATTTTTCAGCAATATCCATTAAATTTCAATAATGCAATCAGTAGTTGATTTTTAAGGGAATTCATTATTTAAGTCGTCGACCATGGAAGATTTTTATCATTTTTAAGATCTACTAAATTTCTAACTTGCTTCAAAATTTCTTTAAATGAATTATCATCCGTTTGACTCCAAAGAAAAACAGGTTGTATACCTACGATTCCTTCGTTATCTAGTCTCCATTTTCTGTAGTCTAATGGGACTGGATAAGTTCCCCAAAATATAATACAGTCAGTCATCTTTTTAAGTGATATTTTTTGTGCAGGATTTACTGCAATACAAGTATCTTGGCAAAGCTTAAGCAAGTCGTGTGATTTACAAGTAAACTTTCCATTTTTTGTTACTTGTTTACCTTGCTTAATATATAACCCCTTTATAAAAAGTTCTAAACTTTTAGCTTTAAAATATATCGTCTGAGCAAGAATTTGGGATTCTAAAGGCATTTTTCCTGCTTGGGTATAGATAATTGACGTAAGAGCATTTTTATACTTCTCTTCAAGAATATTAGCAGCGATTAACAAGTCTTCAGCAGCTAATACCCATCTCCAGTATTCATTAGCGCTATTCTCGTAATCTATCTTTCGAGCATTATCATACATAGTCAAGAGAGTATATCAAAAGATGCTCTGATATAATAATTTTGGATTATTTCTGTTTAGAATCCTTGCTGATAATGACTATAATGACTATTAGAATGTTTAATGAAATATAAAATTATATGCTTAATGAATACTGTTTCATTCTTTCAAACTCAATTATAATAGTAGATTTTTTTTAAAATGCATTAACGATCTTAGTATACTCCTAGAAATAATACAGCTCAAAAATATATAAAAAGTACAAAATTTCCTAAGATGTGTGCAAGCTGAGATACATAGGTGACACTTTCAAGGTATAATTACCAACCTTGAAAGGAGAAGCCGATGACTGCAGTTAAACCAAACCC
>PFMK01000114.1:1307-10903 GCA_002785215.1 Candidatus Gottesmanbacteria bacterium CG_4_10_14_0_8_um_filter_37_24
AACATTTCGACTCAGAAGCCTCATACTGGCGATACTGTGAGCAGAAAGGTTAAATCTATCCCTTACTGCACGACTACGCCTTGAGTGGATAATCTTCTACTATACAGTTGGCAAGAAGAACGGTACTGTTACAGCCAGACACTTTGGTATTGCCAGACAGATATTTATCAAGTGGAAAAGGAGGTTTAAGGAAAACGATGTTTCCTCGCTGGAAGACAGATCCAGATCTCCAAAAAACAAAAGAGTTTGGACTGTTACCGGTAAAGAGGAAAACAATGTCATTTTTGTCAGAAAGAAGCATATGAAATGGGGTAAGGATAAATTACAAAGACAATACAAGAAAGAATATGGTGAATATATTTCCACCAACAAAATCCAGAAAGTGATCAATAAATACAATCTCTATCCTGATCCAATAGATCACAAAAAGAAGCTAAAAAGACGGATAAAAAGAAGAAACAAAACATATATCCACACCTTTGAGAGAAAGCATGAATTAGGATTTCTCTGGCATACAGACGCCATTATTACCTGGTGGTATGGAACAAGACGGATAATCTTTACAGCAATTGAGGAGATTACTAAAATTGCTTACGCCAGAGTATACACAACCAATTCTTCCCAGAATGCCGAAGACTTTTTAGAGAGATTAATCTATCTTGCGAATGGACAAGTTAAAAATATTCACCATGACAACGGTAGTGAATTCTATGGACAGTTTGAACAGGCCTGTAATGAACTTGGTATCCAGCAAGTTTTCTCCAGAGCCAGAACCCCCAAAGATAATCCTGCTCTTGAGAGATTTAACTGGACTGTACAGGATGAGTGGCTGTCCATGTCTTATTATGGATTAGATGACATTCCGCTTGCCAACAATGATCTTACTGATTGGCTGGTTGAGTACAATAACGAGAGACCACACCAGAGTCCGTCTTGCATCACAATAAAATCCTCTTAAACGAGGATTCGTTGCATCAGCGTAATTCCTCCTAAACGATTTTATCTTTTCGATGCCTTTCTCCCAAGACCTGTTATCTCCAACAAAAGTCTTTTAGGATTAAGTTTTTTGTATCGTTCTCTTAAGTTCTGTTTTGTTTCTTTTGGTATATCTTTACGTTTCAAAACTCTCTGATATGCTATTAATGCTTTATCATATTTCCTCGTTACCTTTGCTCCATCTCGTATCTTTGTTTTCAACCTCATGACAGGCTGGAAAAAGTTCTGGTAATCAGAAAGCAATTCATAGAGCCTGCTTACTAATTTCAGCTGTTCTTCCGTATCCATTCTTTGATACCCAACAAACCTTCTCACGACAGAATAGTTTTGCTGCTCAATATATGCCTGGTCATTTTTGATTGCTTCTCTGGCTCTTGTATAGGTGATATGATTTTTATCGCAATATCGGAGTAGGTGGTAATTCACAAATTCTCCACCTGAGTCAAAATCGATACCAAGTAATGGGAAGGGCAGCCTTCCCTTAATGGTATCAAGCGCTGCAATAGTTCTGTATTCACCTCTTCCTAAATGAGCACAGCATTCATTCCATCCGGTCGCAACATCAACAAGATCAAGCGTGTAAATGTATTCCCCGTTCAAGCTACTCCCGCAATGATGAACAGAATCAATCTCCACAAAACCAGGCTTTGCATTATCCCAATCAGCCCAGGTTTTAATGGGTATCTGATGTTTGAGGAGTGATCCTGGTTTTGTTCGTGATCTGCCTTTTATGTTGATTCGCTTTCTGTCATGTGTGAGTAATCGGTCAATTGTTGCTGGTGAAATCTGTAACAACAGTTTTCTTTCTTCGGGAGTAACTACCAGCTCTTTATGTCTTCGTAATGCTGCAATTAAACTTGACAGCAATGGTTTTAGCCGTTTTCCACAAGCATAGTTAGAAACTGCCCACAATGTTCGTAGTGATTTAATAATTCGGACATACTGTGATTGCTGTATGCGTTTCTTTCTTTTTCTCGCCTCTGGAGGATTTGACAAAATTTCCATTAAATGTTTTCTGGAATATCCTATTGTTCTGCAAAGACGATTTAATAGATGAGATTTTTCATTCTTTCCTGCATGCCTGTACTGTTTTGAAAATGCCCGAACTACAGCATGCATCTCTTTCTTTGTCATAAAATTCACCTCCTACCGGACAGAAGTATTTATCAATTTTCAGGAGGATTTTAATTTGATGCAATGAATAGCTTTCAGGAGGAAATTACGTGATGCAAATCGGAGTCTTGATTATCTGACGCCAATTGAGTATGCTGTCAAAACCTTTGAAGTGTCACCTATGTGGGCGTCGAGCACAAGATGTTGCGACAGTATGTTATAATATTCATTATTATGCCTAACGAAGCGCCTGGAGGAGTTCTAACCAATAGAATTCAGGATGTTCTTTCTGCATACCCATCATCGGGAGCAAGGATAGTAGAACCATCACAAAGTCCATTAATTCAAGTTCCTGGGGTGCAAATAGGTCTTCCGTTATCTGATCTTCCAGTTGGAGCAAGAGTGATGTTATTAAATTTTGACTTTGGGTCATTTACCCCAGCAGATATTCAGCTACCATATAGACTACAGGTTGCAATGTATGCTGAAGTAACTGGTAGAGGATCTGGAACTGATATGATAACAATGGTGCCTTTGACTAACCCATGGGAACTATATAAACGAGAAAGAGGAGAATTTGGATTAAAGTCAAGAGCCTTATGTGTGGGTGATGCAGAAAGTCCAGCGATATTAGAATTACCATCTGGTTTTAGACGAACGGTTATGTTTCAAGGTGATTCTCCTTCTCCTCGAACTTCATAACGACCAAGATTAAGGTGACGTTTCACTTTTAGCCTCAGTATTACTAACTCAGTATTATAGTTTTCAAAATCCACATATCAAGTCAAAATGAATCGGCGGCTCTCAGTGAATTTGAATTTTGCCTTTGCAGCGCTGTCTGCAGAGGCGCCCTACGACTTCGCTCAGGGTAAATGCGCAGCCAGCGCTGCCCCTACCAATTCTTCGATTTCACTTTTGGTGAGCCGCCTGAGAATCGAACTCAGAACCTACTCCTTAAGAGGGAGTTGCTCTACCAGTTGAGCTAGCGGCCCGCCCGCAACGCCTGAGTAAGCTCATGCTTGCGATGGCGGGCGTGGCCCGTTCACCATAATCAAGCTATAGCTTCTTGGTGTTGCTTATATTCTGCTTTTTAAAAATCTTCTACCAAATCCTGTTTTAAAATATTTCTCTCTTTTTATAGCTCTTTTTTTAGATAAACAGGCCTCATAATAAACCAATTCTAATGGTTTTCTGAACTTAGTTGCTTCTGCCAATCCGATGTTATGGTCAGTTAGTCTCTTCTTCAAATCATTGGTATAACCTACATATAATTTACTATCTACTTTACTTCTTAACACATATGTATAATACATAATTTCCCCGGAAATCTCGAAGAATATCTTTATTATTGCAATATCAGTTTTATTTTATTTTCTCTATCCCATTTTTTAATTTCTATTTCTCTTTTTCTTGCTTGGGATAAAGTGTTATATTCTTCGTTATAGACTATTTTAATAGGACGTTTATTTCTTAACGATTTTGCACCAAGTTTATTATCTGAATTGTGTTCATTTTCTCTTCTTTTTAAATTCGTTGTAATACCTGTATATATTGATTTATCATTACAGATTGCTAAATATAAAAACCAAATCATTTGATGATCTTATAATGCTTTTATCTAGAAAGTTATCATGTAATTCTATTTGCGTTTACGCTGTAAATTCAAAATATTTATAGCGCCTCTGGAGGGAATTGAACCCCCATTGCTGGTTCCGAAGACCAGTGCTTTATCCATTAAGCTACAGAGGCAATGTTATTTTCCAAATTATAACATCTATCACTTTTGGATGCTATTATATATGGTCAAAGGATGATTATGATCTATAATACACATATGGATAACCAAAAGTTTATCAGGAATTTTGCTATTGTAGCTCATATTGATCACGGAAAATCTACTCTGGCAGATAGACTTCTTGAAATAACGGGGACAATTGATCCGAGATTTATGAAAGATCAGGTACTGGATAGTAATCCTATCGAAAGGGAAAGAGGAATTACCATCAAACTTGCTCCAGTCCGCATGAATTATACCCTCGAAAATCAGAAATATATACTCAATCTTATAGATACGCCTGGTCATGTGGATTTTTCGTATGAAGTGTCCCGATCTCTTTCAGCTTGTGAAGGAATTTTGCTGGTTGTGGATGCTACTCAAAATATTCAGGCGCAAACAATAGCACATATGCAGCTTATTAAAAGCAAAAAGTTAAAAGTAATCCCGATTATTAATAAAATCGATCTGCCAACTGCTAAAATTCAGGAGGTAAGAAACTCTCTATCTGAAATGTTTGGTTTCAATTCTGAAGAAATGATAGAAATATCGGCAAAAAAGGGTATTAACATACAAAAAGTCCTTGAGCTTGTTATTTCCCAAATTCCTCCGCCTCAAGGAGATCTCCAAGCTTCTCTTAAGGCCCTTGTATTTTCTTCAAAATTCGATCCCCATAAAGGGGTAATAGTATATGTACGTCTGAATGAAGGTAAGTTATCAATGGAAGATTTTCATCTGGCAAAGAACAAAAATTCTGAGAATAGCTTGAAATTCTTTGCTTCCGGAACCACATTCACACCTTTGGATATAGGTATTTTTATACCCGAGATGAAGTCATTATCCGAGTTAAGATGCGGTGAGGTAGGATATGTCGCAACAGGATTAAAGGATTTAAGCCTGGCAAGAGTCGGTGATACTTTGTATTTTTCAAATACTCAAATTGATCCTCTCCCCGGATATAAAGAACCAAAATCTATGGTCTTCTTATGCCTGTTTCCTACTGATAATAATGACTATTTACTGTTAAGACAATCTCTTGACAAGCTGCATCTTTCGGACAGTTCATTTACCTATACTCCCTATTCTTCTACTGCATTAGGTAAGGGATATCTATGCGGCTTTCTAGGCCTACTGCACGCAGAGGTGTTGAGTGAACGGTTAAAGAAGGAATTTGATTTAAATATAATAGTAACCGTACCTACCGTAGAATATAAAATAATCCTAAAAAATGGTAAAAAAATTACGGTAAAAACCGCAGATGATTATCCTGATCCATCATTGCTACAATCAGTTAAAGAACCGGTTATGTATGTCACGATATACACCCCAAAAGATACTGTTGGTACCGTAATGCAGTTATGCCAGAATAAAAGAGCCGAACTCGTCAATTTGGAATATATTTCTTCTCAGGCAAAATTTGAATATGTCATTCCCCTATCGGAAATGATAGTCGATTTTTTTGACATGCTGAAATCAAAAACATCAGGATATGCTAGTTTAGACTACGAATTATATGAGTATAGGACAGTGGAAGTGGTTAAAGTCGATATACTGATTAACAAAAAAGAAATAGATGCATTTTCACAAATTGTGGTAAAAGATAAGGCTCAATTTATTGCTGAAAAGACAGTCGAAAGATTAAAAAATCTGATTCCAAGACATCAATTTCAGGTTCCGATACAAGCAGTTATAGGAGGGAAAATTATTTCCAGGGCTGATGTGAAATCCTTTCGAAAAGACGTCACCCAAAAATTGTATGGTGGAGACCAAACCAGAAAAGATAAATTACTTGAAGCTCAAAGGAAAGGAAAGAAGCGTCTAAGACAATTCGGTAAGGTAGAAATTCCCCAGGAGGTTTTTCTTGAACTGTATAAGCAAAAATAAATTAAACGATTTCCTCCTTTTTGAGCTTTATGAAATGAACCCATTCATCAAAAACCTCTACAATAGCTTTGAACGGCATCTCTATTATAAAATCAAAGAAGAAAATAAGAAAATTAAACTTCTGTAGTACTTCCCCTGAGAGCCATTGACCTACCCGTATGATCGGGAGGAAGAAAAAATCAAATAATGGGGAAAGGATTCCTTCTTTATCCACCACTTGATATTCCTGGGTGATTTGTATTACTTTGAAGGTGAAGAACGTAACCAAGGTTATAAAGAAAATAAATATTCCTTGACTTACGGGGTTAAAGCTCAATAGAGAAAGTACGAAGATAATGGCTCCGAAACTTATAAGATACGTCGTTAGATATATCAATGAAAATATACTCCGAAAAACCAAGCCTCTTCTTTTTATTTTTCGTCCAATTGTGATTGCTGCCAGCGGGTTGAAATGTTCAGGATTTGTTGAGATAACTTCTTTAATCAACTGAAATATTTTTCTGGTATTATCATCACCGGGTATTGTTACACTCATAATAATTAATGCCATAAGAAGAGGAGGAAATGCTACGTTAATTATTATCGGCATATAGGATATGGTTTTTTGGATATATAGATCGTAAGGAATCTCGATTATAAATGCAAAAACCACTTTTGTCAGAAGGATATAAATAAACGATCTGATACCTGTTCTTCGTAGCCTCACTCGACTTTCATCATATCTCCTCCTGCAAGCCTCGTCTACTTTAAACTTCAGTTTATTTTCATCTACCAGTATTGATTCAATTGTATTTGAATTCTGTGTAAAAATATCTCTTAATATAAGGAAAAGAGGCATTTCTTTTTTGAGAGCGTTCCTTATCTTATCGGAGAAGGGATGATTGATAGCTTTATCTATGCGTTGATAAACGTCAAATAAATTTGGAAGAATTTTATCCGCGTCTTTCCATGATATCTTTGTAATTTCCGGGAGCATCAGTTTCAGCAAGTGATATTTAATAAGGGGTAAATCACTATGGGTAAAAGTTTTTTCTATAGCTATATATACTAAAATGTCTCTTTCCATGTCTCCACCGTCGCTCAGGTGAGATATATGATTATGCAAAATTTGGTATACGTAATTAATAAAGGCTTCTCGACGCGGATTTGGTGATAAATTCTCTTCAATCTCACAAGATAGACATTCCAAGATAAATTTACTGATTTTTTCCTGCTCCTTATTGGAGCGTCCGGAGGTTAATTCATTTCGGAGAAAAAAATATTTGTCGATTACTGCCTGAACCTCATTTATTTTTTCTTCACCAAGCGTATTATTTTCATAATATCTAGCCCAAAGAAGTTCCTTTATCAAAGGTTCGGCAATATCTCTGCCGTTTTCATTCAGTATCATTCTCCTTTTAAGTATTCTTTCTATTGTGGATCTTCTTATAAGGTGTTCTTCTCTGAATTCAACTGCATTCCTCATCTTTTCATATAAAAAAGCGGCAAAGGAAACGGTTTGCGAGACAGATATTTTATTTGGAGAAGTGGAAGTTTTTGATGCTCCTTCTTTCCAGCTTTTAAGAAGTGCTTCTGTGTATTTCGATATTGAAAGCCGCGGTCCTTCTTCCTCATGTGAATTTACCGCGGAATTAGATAAACCGGAAACACGGAAATTTGGAGTTATATGCGTATCTGAAACATCTGACTTTGTTTCATCAGGTGAATTGGTTGTTGTTTGGCTCATATATATAATATATAGATAATTTACTCACTAGTAAATATGTTCAGCCATTATACCTGTTCTTGTCCCAAAAGAACATTAAATTTAGTGGGTGGCGTACGAGATTCGAACTCGCAACCTTCTCCTCCACAGGGAGATGCTCTAGCCATTGAGCTAACACCACCGAATTTTACTTATTTAAGGCCAAGTCCAAACAATTGAACTATTACTATTCTTATATTTGAACTAAAATAATTATAACTTATATTAATGTATAAATGAAATTTACCAATAAATAGATGATAAAAAATCTATTAAAAGGATGCATTTATATAATATTTTTAAGAAACATCAAAGGAATATTTACGAGCTTGATGAAGAAATCCATTATTTTGGATGGGTTTTTGACCATTGTAATCTGATCTTTATTGCTTATTTGATCTCCAAGTATCTGTATTTTAGTATTATTATTGGAATTCGGCTTTTCAATTATGGGTTTACCGATAATTTTAGGTATAGATCGATAGCTGTCAAACTGTGAGTAAAAAGTGTCACCCTCTCTTTTTTGCCAGGAAAAATTGGAAAAGGGATAAAATGGATAATTTAAAACAAAAGGAGTAACAGCTATAATATTCTGATCTTTCCATATCTCTTCTGAAGCGAGGTTTATCAATTCAGAGACATCATCTGCGGAATAATAATTGATATTGTTATTGCCTTCCTGATGAGGCCAACCGGTTTCCGTAATAAAAACGGGAAGGTTTTTTTTAACTCCTAATGAATTCAAGAGATCTAGTTCCCATCGATAAGTTCTGAGTGTTCCTCTGCCTGAATCTGAAACTTTTCCCGTAAATCCCGGATTTGGATATGAGTGGGAAGCCCATCCGTCTATATTTGTAAATAAATCCGGATTATATGCAATCATTTCTCTCAAAAATTTAGTTTCATCGATGGTAGATTCTCCGTTCGGTGCGGAAGCATCAAATCCGGACAGCATAATGAAGAAATCCTGTGATTTATTTTTTAATTCAGAAGCAAAAATTGAGATGACGTCAGTATATTCTTTCGGATTTATCGTTCCTCCCCACTCTTTTGCGTGATTAGGTTCGTTAAAGAAAATAACATATTTATTTTGTATTACCCAGTTTAAACCACTCAGGAAATCTGCCCAGTTTTTTGCCTCAGAAAGTGACGGTTTTTCCCAAATACCATTTTTCGGCTTTGTGGCTATCCGAATGATCGGAATTATATGGGAAGATCGCATCCGGTCGAATATTTTTTGCCATTTATCCGTGCTTCTGTCATTCTCAGTTATGACCATGGTGACATATCCCCAATCGCCTCCAGATGAATTCACCAAAGCAGAGGCATTGTCGAGATCGTTTTCATCGATGATATGGATGCCATATTTATTATTATCCCTGGTTTGAGGGTCATAGGCATAGATATTCGTAGGAATGCAAATAATAGACAAGATAATTACAATTACCAGTATGCGCATATATCTCTCAAGTATAAACAAATCTACTACGGAAGGAAAGCTATTTTAACAGTAACGTTCATAGTCTTGCAACATGAGGGTAGATAAAATAGAATAATACTCAGGTTTCGGGGAGTAGCTCAGTTGGCTAGAGTGCACGCTTTGGGAGCGTGAGGCCAGCGGTTCAAGTCCGCTCTCTCCGACCAACTTAAACTTTTTTCAAAATCAGAGGCGATTGGTTGCTCGCTCGCCCCGCCTTCGGCGGGGCTACGCTCGCTTTTTTCCCTGTATTTTGGAATTAAATCAAAGGGGCGGACAAATTCAAATTCAGTTTTTCGGGAAAGCAAACGGCGGTTCGTTCCAATTTTTTCCACCAATGATTTTATTTCGTAAAAATCATTGGACAAAGCAAGTTTTTCGGCGTGGTGAGCGGTATTTATCCAATCCCGCAAAGGTTCAATCCAATTGTTTCCCTTTCGCCCAAAATCAGACTTTCTTTTGTTGAGGTCTGTTTTTGTTTTAATAAGCTCGTCTTTTTTAACGAGGTAGGCTTCTTTTTCAATTGAGCCGTCCAAAAAAGCATTGACCAGCTTATCAAGTTTTGTTTCCGTTTCCTTTATTCTCTCATCAAGATTTTGGGCGAAAGA
>PFMK01000099.1 GCA_002785215.1 Candidatus Gottesmanbacteria bacterium CG_4_10_14_0_8_um_filter_37_24
AGACAGTGGCAGATTTAACAATATTATTTATGTTAAAAAAGCGGAAGTTTCTATTTTGCAGAAAAGCGGACATTTCTATTTGGTATTGACAGATTAGTATAAGGATTAGTATAAGGACCTAATCCGCTATAGATGTTTTTTCAACTGATATGCACTATGAGTAGTGTTTCAAGTCGTAGACAGACACTATAAGTATATTAGATTAAATAGATTGATGTATCGGAAAAAAATGATATTTTTGAATCTAAAGAATTATCTTGACAGGAATAAACATCGTGTGTTAAACATCAATATCAGGTGACGACCATTAACTGCTCATTTCAATGATCCTCACCAAAAGCACAAAGAGCATTACTAATCGTAGCCCGTATCCCGCTAGCGTTAGTGATGCTCTTTTTGTTTTATCTAAAGCACAAAGAATTTACAAAGTTACTACTGGTATGTTCAAGCCCTTATCCCGCAATATTTTAAATTGTTCTTTTGCTGTTTGTTGAAATTTCTCCCATTCGAAATCTCTTTTTTTTGTTTCCTTCTTCTTTATCCCGAATAATTTTTCAAATAGTTTTCTCATATTTGCACCTTATATTAAAAATCCTAGCATGTGAAATCCTGCTTGTCAAGTACCTATAGTAAGTAATCATCCAAAGTAATGTAATCCTATAATATTAGGATAATATTATAGACTGTTATTATGCTCTAAAATAGATTATAATTTTTATGTGGATATATATGTGAATAGATTTTTGTGTCAAAAAAGGGATACATGCCCTTCTTATTCCGGTTTGCAGCCCAACAGGGCGAAAAAGCGGATTAGAAGGGTATATACTGAGTAACCTAAGTTGCAAACCTGAGTTAAGTGAGTATAATTACCAGCTATGAAGAAACTTAGAAGTATAGATTCCCCTATCTTTTATCTCTCTGTCCTTTTTTTTATCCTTTCCCTGTTTCAAGTGATAAGGGGAGTAGGTAGGGTAGTTAGTACAAAAGAGCTCATTGATTTTAAGGTTTATTATCAGGCAGTTAATGCTTCATTACTGGGACAAAACCCTTATTTTATGAATTTCGGCGAAAATATCCCTTTTAATTATCCCCCTTCCTCTCTTCTTTTCCTTGCTCCTCTCACGTTCCTTACTCCACAATCTTCAGAGATTATACTGACTGATTTTTCCATCATTTCTTTACTTTTAGGAGCATATATGCTTACCAGCCTTTTTCAAATATCCAGAAATTGGACTATCAGGCTGCTTATTTTTTCTTTTCTCCTGCAAAACTTCCCCACTAAATTCACCCTTGTTATGGGGCAGGTAAATCTGATTCTGTTGCTTCTTATTATTACTTCTTTCAACCATGACCAGAATAACCGGCCAATTCAAAGCGGATTTCTTTACGGGACCGCCTCCATGGTGAAACTTATCCCTCTTCCCTTGGGTATATATTTCCTTCTTCGCAGGAAATATCTGGCACTTGCTACCGGTATAATCACCTTTATCGCTGCAAATGTTTTTGTAACGTCTCTATTTCCCAATACCGGTGATTTTTTCCTAAAAAGGATATTTGAGCTTAGCTTATTGAAAAACACCATTCCAACTCTTTATGATCAATCGCTTAAAGCCTTTTTCCTTAGAATTGGATTTTATGGGCATGCTCAGGGGATCTCCCTAATAATTGTAGCTTTCTTGTTTACAATAACTGCAATGAGCTATTTCAAGAAAAAAATCAAGAAAAAAGATAGAATACTGAATGATTTGACATTTTTTTCCTTGATTCTGGCCATAACTACCATAGGCAACAGCTTCACCTGGCAACATCATCTGGTTTTCCTTTTCCCGGGATTTATTGCGGAAACTACCTATGTGTTAAGAAATAGGGTAAAAATAAGAGGAATATTACTCTTCTTAAGCGCGGTACTGGTAGGATATCATTTTCCGGACATAGCCCATCCCCCAACTACCAATCCTATCTTCATTTCGCATGGAACGGTAGGAGCCTTGATCCTCATTTTTTTACTGCTTACAAATTCCAGGGGAAACTTGATGTTTTTAACGGTTAAAACAAAGAACATTAGACGTTCCTAGCTAGAATAACTGCCTAATTTCTGTTTTAAGTCATCTGTTTTTTATCTACTATCTACTATCCTCCATCAACCATTCGCCATGAACTATCAACCATCAACGATGAGCCATTTAACCCTTCCCTGTTATGAGAATATATCCTTGGATATCTGTGTAATCTGAGAATAATTTAAAGGTGAGATTATATTCTTAAATCCCAGTTTCTTGGCTTCCTTCACCCTTCTTTCCAAACCTAATACCTGTCTTATTTCTCCAAGCAAACCTACTTCTCCTATCGCTACGGTCTTGGAAGCCAGAGGTTTATTCTTAAAAGAAGAAATGATGGCCAAACAAATTCCCAAGTCTGCTGCGGGCTCAAAAACTTTTATTCCTGAAGCTGCGTTGACAAATACATCAAACTTGCCAAGGGGGATTCTTAGATGTTTTTGGATAATGGCAATAAGCATAAGCAGTCTGTTTACGTTGATGCCTGTCCCTACCCTTCTTGGTAAAGGTGTTTGAGATGACACAGTTAGAGCTTGTATTTCAACCAACAATGGCCTGGTACCCTCTAGAGTGGCAATCACCACAGACCCGGGAGCCTTATTCTCCTTCCCTAAGAAAAGTTCTGAAGGATTTGCCACCTCTTTCAGTCCCTTTTCTTCCATGGAAAATACACCTACTTCATCTACCGGCCCGAATCGGTTTTTGCTCGTACGAAGAAGCCTTAATGTGTGGTATCTCTCGCCCTCAAGGTATAAAACTGTATCCACAATGTGTTCAAGTGTTTTGGGTCCGGCTATTGTACCTTCCTTTGTCACATGTCCAATAAGAATAATCGGGATATTTTTTCTTTTAGCAAAATTAAGAAGTCTTAAGGTACTTTCTCTTACCTGTCCCACACTGCCCGGACTGCCTGAGAGTTCTTCTGTCCAAAGAGTTTGTATGGAATCAATAATTAAGATGTGGATTCTATCAAGATTACCTGAGGCTGATTCAATTATTGATTCCACATTTGTATCAGACAGAATCAGTATTTTAGCAGTGTTTATTCCCAGACGTTCAGCCCGAAGCTTAACCTGTTCAGCTGATTCTTCACCGGAAACATAAAGACCTCCGATATGGGAGATTATTTGCAGTGTAAGTGTAGATTTGCCAATTCCCGGATCTCCGGCCAAAAGCACCACCGATCCCGGCACCAATCCCGACTTCCCGATACCTCCTCCACCCAAAACCTGGTCTACTTCACTGATCCCTGTAGAAGCACGACTTACTTTGGTTGTTTTCACGTCGCTTAACTGAGTTACTTCTGAAGTAGTACTCCTTTCTCTTTTTGCGCTCTTACCCCACGCAGTTCTCGTCTCTTTTTCAATCGTCTCGACCAAACTATTCCAGGTACCGCAATTCGGGCATTTACCCAGAAAAGACGGACTTTTATATCCGCATTGCTGACAAATAAATTGTGAATGGGATTTCATGTTGATGGCAAAATTATAAACGAAGTATGAAATATATTCTAGTCACTAACCCCTGACTTGATAAAAAAGAAGAGGATGAAATTAGTATCTATTTGAAATTATTACCTGTATCCTACCGGTTTTTCTTTGGGTACTAAAGTGAGGGATATTTTCCGTTTCACTGTATCAATGTTTTCTATCATGCAATTGATATTTTCGCCTACTTTTGGTTCGTCTCCCGTGGTAACTTTGCTTATATGCAGAAGTCCTTCAATACCTGGCTCAAGACGGATAAAATAACCATATGGTGCTTGTCTAACTACTTCACCGGATAGTGTCGAATCTATCGGATAGCGATCAAGAATATTTTTCCAAGGGTCAGGTGTCAGTCGTTTGACAGAAAGGTTAAGCTTCCCTTCCTCTTTATTTACATCAAGCACCATCACGTCCACTTTATCTCCCACTTTAAAGATGCTTGCGGGATTTTCTACTTTTTCCCATGCAATTTCTGAAATATGGACCAGTCCTTCCAATCCATCCATATCTACAAAGACACCAAAAGAAGCCACTCCTGAAACAATTCCCTTCAACACGTCATTCGGTTTAATCTTGTCTAATTTTTCTTTCTGAACTGAAGGTGTCACTCCCAGTGATGATGCTTTTTGAGATACTACCAGACGGTTTAACGATTTATCTACTTCCAGTACTTTTACATCTATCCTCTTGCCAAGAAGGCTTAATGGATTAGAAGCAAAACTGCTCTCAAGTTGAGTATAAGGCACAAAACCTCTTAAGCCTTGCCAGTCTACAAGCAGTCCGCCTTTTGCTACTTCTAAGATGGACACATTCAGATCCAAACCTTCTTCTTTGGCTTTGTCGAGCTCTAACCATCTTCTTTCGAAATTTGCTCTTCTTAGGGATAAAACCACATAACCCATATCATTTTCCGGGTTCATCACTTGGGCAACAATATTAATGCCGGGCTTTAAGGATGAAGCATATTCCTTCACTTGTTCAAGTTCCCATTCTGCAACAATACCGAAGCTTTTCTTACCAATATCAACTAATATTTCTCTTGAGGATACGGATACCACTTTTCCCTCCACAGTGTCTCCTCTTTTTGCTCCAATTTTGACATCGCCAACCATAGAAAGAAGCTCCGCCATTGTTTGAGGTTCTTTAATTGATTTTTTCTTTGGTGAAGAAGTTTGGAGATTGGATTCAGTTTTAGCTGCCTTTTTATCAACAGCCAAATCATCAGCAATTTTTATTTCACTTTTGACTTTTGATTTTTCAACTTTGTCCGGTATAAGCTTTTTGTTTTTGACTTTTTTTATCACTTAACATTTAACCACCTTTCTTTTGGATTATATTTTTGATTGTACCACTAAGTTACAGTTATTACAATTTCGCGTTTGAGTCCTCCGGCCTCGACCTATTTTCGCGATACCTTGCGGTGTTACTATCGTCGGCGCTGGAGTGTTTGACGACTCTGTTCGGAATGGGAAAAGGTAGTACCACTCCGCTAAAGAGACCGAAAGGCTCAAACGCAAAACATCTCTATATTAAGTTAGTTAGATCATCAGTTACTTGGTTACTTAGAACAATGATAATTCTAAGTAACAAATTAACCAACTAACTAAGTAACTTTACTAATTAGCTCCTTAAAAAGTGAACAGAACAGTTTTTTTAATCTTCAGTCTTAAAATTTACTCTCGACCAATTAGTACGGATCAGCTAAACCCCTTACGGGGCGTACACTTTCCGCCTATCAACCTTGTAGTCTACAAGGGGTCTAAAGGGATACCTTATCTTGGGGTGGGCTTGGCGCTTCAGATGCTTTCAGCGCTTATCCCGAAGGAATATAGCTACCCAGCTTGCTCACATCAGTGAAACAACTGGCACACCAGGGATTCCTCCCTCGCAGTCCTCTCGTACTAACAAGAGATCCCCTCAAGTATCCAACGCTTGCACCGGATAGAGACCGAACTGTCTTACGACGTTCTGAACCCAGCTCGCGTACCCTTTTAACCGGCGAACAGCCGGACCCTTGGAACCTTCTACAGCTCCAGGATAGGATGAGCCGACATCGAGGTGCCAAACCGGGCCGTCGATATGAACTCTCGGGCCCGATCAGCCTGTTATCCCCGGGGTAGCTTTTATCCGTTAAGCTCGGTCGGCAACCACTGCCGATCCGAGGATCACTAACACCCGCTTTCGCGTCTGCTCGAGTTGTCCCTCTCGCAGTCAAGCCGGCTTATGCGTTTGCACGTCACGCAGGATTTCCATCCCTGCTAAGCCGACCTTTGTACGCCTCCGTTACACTTTTGGAGGCCACCTCCCCAGCGAAACTGCCCACCAGACACTGTCTCTTTGCCGGATTTTTTTGCGGCCAAAAGATTAGAGTCAATATTTAAAAAGAGAGGTATTCCACTGATGCCCTATACCAGATGGTACAAGGCTCCCTCCTATACTCGACAGTTTCAAATATCTTCCCAATGCCAAGTTACAGTAAAGCTCCACGGGGTCTTTTTGTCCAGGTGCAAGTAGGCCGCATCTTCACAGCCATTTCAATTTCGCCGGGTAACGATTCGAGACAGTCGCTTACTCGTTCTGCCTTTCGTGCGGGTCGGAACTTACCCGACAAGGAATTTCGCTACCATAGAACAGTTCACATTGTTATAAAGACGATTGATTACGTCTCTTTGTATCGCTATAAAGGTCGGACTATATCATGTCCGATATCGCATCGGACCCAAGCGTATAGTCTCTGAGGATTCTTAATAATCAAGAAAAACGTCCTTAATACCATATTTTCTAGTTCTTCCTTTTCCTTCATTGATATTTTCTCTTAATTCCAATATCTTTTTTAATCCACTTGTGTTAGTATGCTCTCCTTTTCCCATCAAATATGCAATGTCACAAAAAATTGCAAAATTTTTCTTTTTTGAAAAAGACAGAAGAGGATATTTCTGAAAATATGGAATAACTTTGAAAATTATATCTTTTGGATTTGTTACATCGAATGAATGGAGATTATCTTTTTTTCTGACCTTGATAATTCCACATTTTATTTCATCCTGCAATAATTCTAATATTGTCGGATCTTTTTGGGAAACATTAAAACTCATTACAACCTGCCACCCCACTTTGTAATCAGATTTTTTTCGTAATGAAACATTAAAACTTCCCTCTCCTTCAACAAATCCTGCAAGGAAAAATCCTAATTTTTCTTGACTCAAGTCTTTCCTGCTGATTGTCCGCACTGAACGTATTTTCACCATTTAATTATATATGGTAACGTCAGATACTTCAACCGTTTGTACGGTACGGATGTTCCAGCATTTAGCTTGGTTTAACAACTACAAACTGAATTCATAGTTACTGCTGCCGTTCACACGGGCTTAAATTTCAAGCTTCCCCACCAAAAGCGGAGTCACCCAAAATTTTTAACCTTCGTGCACTGGGCAGGCGTCAGCCCCTATACGTTGCCTTTCGGCTTTGCAGAGACCTGTGTTTTAGTTAAACAGCCGGTAAGCGTCTTTTGCTGTGACCCCGATTGCTCGGGGTAGGGCATCTCCCATAGGTTACGCCCAGCTAATTTGCCGAGTTCCTTGAATCGTTTTCTCCCGTTCGCCTTAGTATTCTCAACCAGCCCACCTGTGTCGGTTTGCGGTACGGAAATATTGAAATTTGTCACCTTGCGGCGACCCAATGAGACTTTTCTTGGAAATTGAAAGTCACGGAATTGCCCGCAGCCTTGCGGCTTTGGACTTTCCATCGTCACTTAATTAAACGTGAAAACGGATTTTCCAATAATCACTATCTTGTAACTTAGACCAGCAGTTCCTGGCTCCGCTCTTCCATTTTCGTCATCCCCTTGGAATGTTTCAATACTGTAGCCGGATTTCAACGGCTTGTACATCGTGCTACCCCCCCGCAAAGCGGAGGACTCGCCTTAGATCCGACTAACCCGTCCTCGATGAACGTTGGGACGGAAACCTTGGGCTTTCGGCGTCTCGCATATTCTGCGTGATTTCGCTACTCATACCGACATTCTCACTTCCTATCGCTCCAACCCGCTTTACAGCGTGATCTTCACTGCAATAGGAACGCTCCCCTACCACTCCTGATTAAATCGGGAATCTCCAATTTCGGTATTTGACTTATCCCCGTTCATTTTAGGCGCAAAATCTCTAATCCAGTGAGCTGTTACGCACTCTTTAAAGGGTGGCTGCTTCTAAGCCAACCTCCTGGGTGTTTAAGAAATCTCACATCCTTTACAACTTAGTCAAAATTTAGGGACCTTAATTGGGAGTTTGGGTTGTTTCCCCACTCGACCTGACTCGCTTAGCCGAGCCGGACTGACTAGCCAGCCTATATTTCTCTGGTATTCGGAGTTTGATTGAGACATCTCGCTTACGCTTGATATCCCATCCAGTGCTCTACCCCCAGGAAAATTGCGGCTGACCGCTATACCTAAATATATTTCGGGGAGAACCAGCTATCTCCGGGTTCGATTGGCATATTACCCCTAAGCACAGATCATCCCACATTTTTGCAGCAATGACGGGTTCGGGCCTCCCCCTGCCGTTAGGCTGGGTTCACCCTGTCCATGCTTAGCTCACCCGGTTTCGGGTCATCCGGTTGCGACAAAATTGCTCAATTAGAGCTTGCTTTCACTACGCCTCCACCACAGAATGGTTTAGGCAAAGCCGCATATCGGATACTCATCGGTTCATTCTTCAATAGGCACGATATCACTCGCGCGCAGCACGAGGATAGTTAGTTGGTTAGTTCGTTATTTAGTTAATTAGCTTTAAAATGTATTACATTTATTACTAACTAACCAAATAACTAAGTAACTAATAACTAGCCTTGTGCTACGCACAAGCTTTATCTGTTTGTTAGTCGATAATTTCAGGTACTATTTCACTCCCATCACCTGGGTACTTTTAACCTTTCCCTCGCGGTACTAGTTCACTATCGGTCGGTCTTGATATTTAGTCTTGGAGCGTGGACGCCCCAGATTCCCAAGAGGTTTTGCCGTGCCTCATGGTACTTAGGAACTCCCTAGAGGAGATTCGAGTTTCATATACACGACTTTCACGTTCTATGGTTTGCTATTCCAAGCAATTCTATTACCCGTTTCTCATCCCATATTGGAAGCCCTACAACCCCCAGACGAAGCATCCTGCTTCGCAGTTTCTTAGGTTAGTTTGTTAGTTACTTAGTAAAATTTTCAAACTCTACGGCTAAATAGCAAAGTAACTAATCTCTAACTGACTGCGGGGCAAAATGCCTCGCCCGGGTTTAGACTGTTCCGCTTTCGCTCGCCGCTACTGACGGAATCTCATTTGATTTATTTTCCACATCCTACTTAGATGTTTCAGTTCGGATGGTTCCCTACCATACAGCTATATTCCACATAAATGCAGAATTTTGCCATAGGTTACTCCGATTAAATCGGAGTGGGTTTCCCCATTCGGAAACCGCCGGATCGCAGGCTGCTAACCGCCTCCCCGACGTTATCGCAGGTATGCAAACGTCCTTCCTCGGTCAAAACCGCCTAGGCATCCATTATCGACTTTATGAGTAGACTTTAAGGCTTAAGATAGACCTACTTTCCAAACAATAATTGTTTGGATACTTATTCTGTTCACTTGTTAAAGAGCCAATCAATAAAGTTACTTAGTTAGTTGGTTAATTTGTTACTTAGAATAATCATTTTTCTAAGCAACCAAGTAACTAATTATCTAACTAACTTGTTTAGTGGACCCGGGCGGAATCGAACCGCCTACCTCATCATTGCAAATGATGTGTTCAACCAGTTAAACTTCGGGCCCAAAATACGCCCTCTATTCACGCGGCTGATTCCGACTCAAAAATTAAATTACAGAAAAAAATAAACTGAAGGTTTTCTTAAGTAGTATTTTCTATAGAAAACATATATATGATTTTATTCATTATTTACTTCAGCTTATTTATACCTTTTTACCTTTCATAATTATTCGCTATATTATTTTAGCAATAAATTACGATTTGTCAATCACGCGAATTAAATTGTTAAACTGTAAACTGATCTCTCAATTTTCGGTGCTTTCTGATTTCTCAATTTTCCACTAATCCCTTAAAGTATGTTTCCCTGCCGGAGAG
>PFMK01000036.1 GCA_002785215.1 Candidatus Gottesmanbacteria bacterium CG_4_10_14_0_8_um_filter_37_24
ATAGAACATGCCCATATTACCGGTAAAATATCTTAATGAATTATCTCCATATAAATACCAAAAGTTAATTGATAAATGCTCAAGATAATTGTTTTTTACCTGTCTTATCCAGACTGTCACTTTATTATGAAATAACTTGCGCCAAATATCCGGAAGAAGTGACGCGTTCCTTTCTTTAACCACTGTCTCTGTAATTATTTTGTTCATACTTCCTGATAAATTATTAAATCTGGAAAAACCGCCGCCGTATAAAGTAGCTTTCAACAAAGGAAATGAAACTATAAAAAGAAATGTTAAACCGAATATGTAGTTCCTAATAATTTTATTTTTTACGTTTTTCATATTGACACTGTTATTTAATGACTGATATTTCAAGTCATAAATAAATAGAAACGGAATGAAAACCAGAAGTAGCATCCTTGGAGTAAAGTAACTGTATATTGATAAAGCGAAAAAAAGCATACCTACTAAAAACAAGCCTATTCTCTGCTTACTTCTTCTATTGAAATATACCCCTGTGATGAAAAAAAACAAAGATAGGGTTGCTTCAAAATAACCTCTCGAAAGATGTACATGCCAGGAAGAAATCGCCATGAGAAAAGCACTGATTAAAGCAATTTTGTTATGAGTAAATTCTTTAGCAAGTAGATAAGTAATGAGTATGCTTAAGGAAGAAAATATTACTATTGGAAGTCTGATAGAAAAATTGTTGAGACCAAACACCTTAAGGAAAGGAACAAGTAAATAAACCGGAATGGGCGATTTGTAATCATTAAATGAGCGAAACTGCAAAGGATAAGGAGTGCCATATTCATCTTGACCGGTAAGTAATATGTTGTAAGCATTCCAGGCGAATGCCTGTTCGTCACCGTATAAAGTGGCCGGATAATCTCCAATCTTGAAGAATCTCAATGTGAATGCAAGTGTTATTACTAAAATAAGTAATATCGCTTTTTTCATAATCTATATCCCATCACCCGTTGATTAAAATCATTTATTTTCTTCACTTCTTTATATTTTCCAATAAATATTTCATTTTCTCCGATATATACGGTGAGCCTTTATTACTTAAGTCAACGAATAATATACATCTTTCTTTTTCAAAAGCCGTAGCTGTAATATATTTTGGGTAATACATTATATCTGTAATGAAATCATTTATCGAAAAAAAGGTCAATTCGCTATTTAGTTTCAAATCGGTTTTATTCTCATTATCCCATAAATTACAGTTTCGCTGGTTGATGACAATAATTCCTGTACTACTTTGAAGATTAGAATTACATGAATCAGCATTATCCGGAGTAATGATATATTTATCATAATCAATGTATGGACACTGCAACACCGACCATTCTCTGGGAACTCTCATTGTAAATAAATTATTAAACATATTGATATCTTTGGTTGAAAATATTTTCGAAACCGTATCTGGTATACCTAAGGTTATATCACCAAAGATATAATCTGGTTTTCCCGGAAAACGCCTTTTTGGGTAACTAATCCAGTAAATATTTTTTGTCTCTTCTTTTGCCAAAACCTTAAGATTATAATAATCAGCTAAATATTTATATCCATTACTCCAATCGATCTCCATGTCATACACTAGTGAAACAGGAATACCTTTTGATAAGTTCTTAATCTTTTCGATAGTTTTTTGTTTGTTACCTAAGCCGTTAGGATCTATACCATTTACATAAATAAATGAATTAATAAAAATTAATATAGCTATAAGTATTACGGGTATCCGATAGTTTAAGCGTTCATTTTCTCTTTGAGAAATTAGTAGCGAAAAACCGACTACTATTAGTGGAATCAAACCTAAAAAATAATATTCTGGTATGGATCCTGAATATAGCGTAAAACCAAGGATATAGACAATTATGTATATGAAAATGACTTTAATATAGATTCTAAAATTATAAGATCTCCGTTGTTGTAACAGTAAAAAAATAAAAATTACTGATGATAAATATCCAAAAAAAGATCCTGCGTCAATGAGAATTATCTTCCCCACTATGTTTAGAATTATTGATGTAGTAAATGTTAATCTTTGGAGAATATTTCCAGTTTGAGAGGTTGACGAAGAGAGAAATTTAATAAAATTAGCACTCATCATGTAACCATGCCTCATCTCAAATGCTAATAATGGCAGAATTCCGATAATTACCCAACCTGCACCAATAAGGATTTTTCTATTTATCAGTTCTCTCTTCCAAACTGACAATATTAACACATTCATCAATAACATGACCACACTAAAATGACTGTTAATCGCTATAAATAGTCCTAAACCCGTAAAGAACCAACCCCGAGTCATTTCTTTTTTAAATAATAAAAGCAAACCGCAAAAAGTGAAAAGAGAAGCAAGGGTAAGCAAATTTACATTCCAAGGTATTCTTTCTAAAGATATGATGTATGTTGAAACGGACCATATTAAAGCAAAATGCAAAGCTGTAGAAACGTCATATATTTTTTTTAAGAGAAAATACCCGCTAACAATTGTCACGATTGAAATAGCCCCGCTTAAAACCGCACCTGATATTGGATCCATTCTAAAAAATAAAAAGAAAATTGCTGCCAGGTATGAATATAAAGGTCCAATATGCATATCGCCTACCCCTGTTCTAGCCCCGATTAGCGGAAAATGACGACTCAATATTTCTTTGGCAGCAAAAGCTACAGAATTCTCCTGATCCCAATTAAATTGAGTATTATATCTTAGATTGTAAAATCTTAAGGATATACCTAGAACTATCAGTAAGATCAATATAAAGTTATAATGTTTCTTTATCATTTTCAAAAAATTTGATAACGTCTTTTCCGTTCGGATATGAAATACTATTTGGACCCTTATCTTGAGATCCTACCTGACTGGCAGGAATTATATAGAGTGTTTTAGGCAACATATTATCCTTTGTATACTGCCAATCTAGATCTTTAGCAAATATATATTTCCCAAAAGATTCCACATGCTCAAAACCAAATCTATCAGACAGGTAAGTTCTAACAGCTGTTTTTTGGAAAAGCAAAGGGTCAATTTTGTTATAAAAAAGGAAATATATATAAGGCATACCATTTACGTCCGAAATAATAATATTGTCAAAACGTTTTTCATTTGATGCTACGTATTTAACAGTTTCCCGCCAGCCGTAATTCCACCAATCGGCATGTTCATAAGGAAGTACAATAAAATATTGCTTAAGAAAATATCCAAAACTGACAACATATAATAGGGTAACAATTGACCCCAGTAGATACTTATTTGTTTTAAATGACAATAATCTAACTGTTCCAAGGGAAATAAGAGCGATTATTGGAATAATTGCATTAAAGGTGCGGTTGCTTGAGGGCGTCATAAAAGTTAAAGATGCAGGAATCAAGGAAATAATAAACCAACTGATAAGTAGAATTCTTGATTGAGATCTCTTTTCCATAAAAAATGAAATTCCGAATAAGATAAAGACCGAATCAATAAGATAAAGAATTCCCATATTGGGTATCTGAAAAGGAGAAGAGGTGTCACCAATAAAAAATAAATAATTTCCCTCCAAATGAGACATGAAATGTCTTAAAATGCTTAAGCCGTACATATAGACATTATTATGAAAGAATCTGGACAGTAAGGGATTATATTCCATTCCGTCTTGAGTAATTAATTCCCATTGCCTTAATTTCACACCCTGATCGTAAAATATACTGACTGTTCTAGCTCTGCCAAATACAACATCCGGTTCTTTAATAAAATTCACAATAATAGGCACCATCATGAAAATAATCAATAAAATAGAAATGATTATTTCTTTTTTAAATTTCAATATATTTTTTAGAAAAATGATAATCAACAGAAAAATAATTAAGGGTGTAATTACTCTCAAACCATAATAAGCATAGATAGAAAGAGAAAAAAGCAGTGCAGACAAAATCAAATATTTACCTTTTTTTAGACCTCTCAAAAAATAATATATTCCAGCTTCAAGGAAAAAAAGAGCTATAGCTACAAGCATGGACGCTCTGCTTTGCAAAATATGCCATGGTGAAATTGTCAGGAAGAAAGAACCAAGCAATGCAAATTTTACTTTATATTTACACTCAGCAAATAACTCCAAAATTAAGTAAAACGTCAGCATTACAGTCGCAATCCCTAATATCGCCGATGGAAGTCTAATAGAAGTTTCGGTTAACCCAAACAAGTATATAAACGGTATGGTAAGATAAGTTGGTAAAGGCGGCTTCCAATCCCCAAAAGACCTTATGGATATTGGTAAATACGCACCATGTTCATCACTACCCGTAAGCATTATTGAGTAAGCATTGTACCCTTGATCTATTTCATCGGTATACAAAGACTGTGGATATTTATCTATCCAAATGATTCTCAATAAGGATGATATAGAAATGATCGAAAGTAATATGACTTTTGATCTATCAGAAAGCTTCATGAATTTCGGAAATATTTCCACTTATCTGTTGAGGATAGTGGATTAAGTAATAGTGAAAATACTGAGCTAAATCATAAAAATAAAAAGCAAGAAGAATAAGAAAAATTATTCTGATCTTAAGACTTTCTTTTTTAATAAATTTAAATATTCCTGTTGCTATAGTTACTGATATAAAGGGAAGACTGAGATAAAATACTCTAGTTTCGGGAAAATCTGAGTTTAATGCTGTACAAAGAGCAATTAATAATGTCCAGATAATAATCTGATATTTTTTTCTTTCAATAAGAAATAATATCCCGATTACCATAAAAGGTAAAAGAGAAATATTTATAATACCCCAATCTCTAACCCCACCCCACCAATATAAATTGTTCTTGAAGAGAAAAAATTCAGGAGACAGTATTGAAAAGAAATTATGTAAGATTTGAGATATCTGAATCTTGAAAACAGGTACAATATTTAACACTTGAGGGTATAAATAAAAATATACCGTGATCAGGAATACAAGGGATATAATTTTGAGGATAACCTGTTTATTGAAAGTAAAAAAGTTCAAGAAAATTAAGAAAATAAAAAGGGCGATATTAGGTAAGGAAGTAATTCTGCTCTGTTCAAATGACCAAGGTAATAAAGTATAGATAAACGCCGATAATAATGCTATCCGTTTAAAATGCATTAGCCGCTTGGTAAATATATATAGAAGAAACCCGGAACCAATATAACTTAGCGAGGAAACAATCCTGAAGAAATAAATTGATCTGTCAACCATTGGGGGAATGTGATCTATTCTCCAGATTCTGATAAAAAATCCAAAAAGGATTATTACTGTAAGTAATATTTTTATTTTCATTCGGAATTAATGAGAATTTTCAGCAATTTTCAAAGCGATACTTCCATCGAGATAGTAAATTGTCTTAAGAATATTTGCATTTGCGGGAATATCATCCGGAGTTCCTACCAGTAATAATTTTTGATCATGCGGTAATTTATCATAAGTGAAATTTTTGAATTCATATTTATCGAAATGATTTCTCTCATCTGCAAAACCTCCTGATACTGTTCCCCCCTCAGAAAGATAAGTTTTTGGAGGGTATTTTGAGTAAAACAACCAAAATATATACGGCATGTCCACTTTCATCGAAACAATTACTTTATCGTAGTTTTTTTTATTATTCTCTGTAAAAAATACCGCTTCTTTTCTACCGTACATCCAGTTTTCGGACAACTCGATATTTGTATGTACATAATATTGATGTAAATAATAGCTTTGGTTTATGAGAAATAAAAATACTAATGATAATATTAATATAAATCTTACCCACTTTGACTCTTTTATGACAAATAAAATTAAAACTACTAAACCTAACGCGGTAAAAATCTGATAGGCAGGTACAATCAATTCTGTTCTTACGGAATGGGGTGCTTCCCTGGTAACTGCATTAGGAATAGGAGATATTAGCATCCATATCGGGATTATAGCTGTGTATCGGTTTAATGCTTTAAATAAAAGATATAATAACCCAATAATAACAAGCGGGAATGATACTATATATAATAACCCAAATCCCGGAGCATGATGAAGAGGTGCATCTCCTTTGACAAATAAATATTCAAAGTCGAAATTTGAAATATAGTTATAAAAAGCTTTTTTTAACGTATCATAGTCAAAATAAATTAATCTCTGATTATGAAATATTTTACCGGCTAATTCGAAACCCGCTTTCTTGTCAAAAAGTCTTTCATCAAGAAAATCTTTTTCCAAATCTTTTTCGTTCAGATAACGTGCTCCGGGATTGAAAATATTTGTTGCTTTAAATCTGATCTGTGCATCAGGAGACAAAAGGATTGGAATAAAACAAAAAACAAATACCGACAGTATTGCAAAGAAAGAAAGCAAATACATTTTACCGGGAAGTTTCCTGTTAAAAAGAAGAAAGAGTGAAAGAAGAAGTATCGGTCCTACAATTCTAGCACTATGATATGAAAAAAGGTCCAGGCCAAAAAGAAAAGCGGAAACCAGAAATAACCTTGGACTTCTTAAACCGTAAATAAAGCAAGTTACAGCAAGTGTTGTGATAAAAGTTGAAACATTCACTTCAAAAGCGGCTCGACTGAACTGTAAATGCCAAGGTGAAATGGCTAAAAAGAAAGATGCAAGTAAAGATATGTAAACTGCTTTTGATCTGAAATTTGGGATTTCCTTAAATATTCCCAAAGATAAATAATATAATGCAATTATTGTAAGAACACCGAAAAAAGCCGAAGGAAATCTTGTGCTGAACTGGCTTAAACCAAAAAATAATATTGAGGGAACCGTAAGATATTCATAAATTGGTGGTTTATAATCATCTAAAGATCTAAAGGTTAATGGAAAAGCCTTTCCAAATTGATCTTTTCCTGTCTGTAAGATGGAAAATGCATCATAACCCAAAGCTACTTCGTCCCACTCTAACGAAATAGGCACTCTTCCTAACTGGAAAAATCGTAAAATAACCCCTAAGATAACTATCAGAATAAGGATAATACCTGTTTTCTTCATCATGGATATTTTAGCATAAAGACGCTCTGAATTTATATTCATGATTTAAAATGGCTAAGTATTTCTCTGTCAGATATATTCCATAGTTTTTTTCTCTTTTTCCTAAGAATTAATACTTTTGGTAATTTTAATAGGGCAGATATACAACCTATAACAAAGGAAAAATCAAAATATATGAGCGATTTAAAGAAGAGATAAGGCAAATACAATAAATGTCTTAATAAATACTCTTTATCGGAAATATTTAACCAAATAAATAATATTTGATTTCGATAGGAAATTTCTTTAATTTTATTCTGAGTGTATCGGTTCTTAATCGATCCCTTCTCATGATAATGCCATACCGCGCTTTGAGATTCAAAAACCAGTTTATATCCTGCTTTTAACGCTCTGTAAGAGATGTCAATATCCTCCCAGTAAAATGGATTGTAGATCGAATCCAAACCTCCAATCTTCTGCCAAATATCTTTTCGAAATAATCCGGCTCCCGCAGAGACCCATAGAGTGTTTTGTTTGCCAACTTCACCTCTCTGGTGGATCAACAAGCCCTTAGAAAAATTTCCTATACCTCTACCTCGAAATATTATTTTATTATGTTCATAACTTTTCTGGAGACAACCGACGGCAAACACATCAGGATCTTCAAAATGATGAGTCAGGGAATCAAGAAAATTTATTTCTGGAATTACATCCGTGTTTAACAGTAAAACTAACTGTCCATGTACAGCTTTTACCCCGTCATTTACGCTTGAAGAAAATCCACGATTTTCCAATCTCTCAATAAGTTTTACGTTTGGAAAATTTTTCTTGATTATCCCAACACTATTATCGCTTGAAGCGTCATCAACAACAATTATCTCTAAAATATTAGAGATCGTTTCTAACTCTGACAAAATCTTGTTCAGGTTTTCTTCACCGTTATAATTTGGGATAACAACACTTATTTTCATAATATTTGGTTTCTAAATTCAATTATATGCACTCCCGCCGGAACAGCTACTCCTCTTAATATAAAATCTACTTCGTGTATTTTATCTTCTTTACCATCAATATAAACGTGCCAGGATGGATAATATATATCTGTCAATATCAATAATCTCCTATTTTTAGTCTGAGACATAATTTTGATATATTCTTCATCGTACTTCAAAATATCAACATTTTCTTCTTTTGAAATGTCTTCACCTGTTAGTTGTAAATCTTCATTTAATGTTGCTGTATTTAGCAGATTATCTTTTAATTCAAATAGTTTTTCTATTTCTTCTTTTTTATTGTCAACGCGAATGGTCTTACTTACTAAAAATGCTCTGGGGAATACTTTTATATTTTCATATAGATATGTTTGACCCTCTTGATCTAACAATTTCAATTTATCAGATTTTATAGATTCAAAACTATAAATATATTTAACCCCCAATAAATCAGCTATAAAACTATTATAATTTTGAGGCGTAATAATTCTATTAAACGAGGCAGGTGTTATATCCGGTATATCCCGTTCCCAGGCAGATACTAATCGGTTATAGCTTATTAAATATAACGGGTCATAACCGGAAACGTCCTGAAGTTTATATGATGCGGAAAAATTTGATGGTATTATTCTCCTGTCAAGCGACATGATTCGCCAATTATCTTCTTTTGACTGGACATCTTGAATTAATTTTGTTGAAGGATAAATCCAGTTTCTAGGTGAAAATGGAGTAAATTTCCAGCCAAATCTAAATAAATCTAATACAAGAATAAATAATAATATTATATTTAGAATATTTCTTGAAATAAATTTATGCAATGGAAGAATAAATAGTAAAGTTGATATTATTAAAAGTCCAGAAGGGATAATTAAATTTCTTCTACTGACTGTTAAATAATCTATAGGGATCGTTATTCCTAAGTGTTTAGGAAATAAAACCACCAACCATAATATAATAATCAAGATGTTCAGTAAAATTAAAACGATTGACATTTTCTTAAGACTATTATCTTTCTTATAGATATCGTACCCCAAACCGGATAAAATACTTAAAGAAAAAGTAGCGATAAAAATTAGTCTTGTAGGCTGACTGCTTGATAAATATGGAATCTTAAATATATACGGTATTTTAGCCAAATATGTCGGTAATGAGAAAATCCAACTTAAAAAAAATAAAATCCCAAAAAACATTGTTTTTTTATCAAAACGAAA
>PFMK01000089.1:0-9070 GCA_002785215.1 Candidatus Gottesmanbacteria bacterium CG_4_10_14_0_8_um_filter_37_24
ACTCTCAAACGAGAGGATTCTGGAAGAGACTACCTCCCTCGGGCTTACGCCCGGAGGTTTCAAGTAAGGTATTATAAACAAAAATAACCCCATCTTTTTTCAGCAATTTTTTTAATAATTCTAACCGGTCTCTCATCATGGTAAGCCAGATAGAATGTTCTAAACCATCATCATAAAAATCAAATGCGGTTCCGGTATTGAAAGGTGGATCTATATAAATAAGTTTTATTGAGTTTTCGTAATCAGATAATAAAGCCTTTAAGGCAAGCAGGTTGTCTCCTTTAATTAGCATGTTTTCTGTGTTTTTATCACCAAAGCTATTTTTCTCTAGAAGAATACGCGGTTCTGAAACTCTGGGATCTTTCCGGTCCACCCAAATATATTCTTTTTTTTCGAGGTCAAAATAAAGACCTTTATCTTTGTTAAACCATGTTAATTCTAATTTTTTACTGCTTTTGGTCATAGTTTTGGTCTTTCTGAAATTGCCGGAAATAAATCAATCCGTTCGTTTACTAACCTAAGTTCCCCTTTTGGTTTTTTATATTCTCTACTATTTTTTAACATGAGCTTTACCAATTCTTCTTGTGTCTCGGAGGGCATATAAAACTTAGATACATCGAGTCTTTTACTCTTATATGTGTCTAAATCCACGCCAAACTACCGCCATACATTCCATGCGGCTGATTTCTCATAGTTTATAAGTTTTTTATTGAGTCTCAGAACTTGTTTTTTCATTGGTTCCTATCTTTCAAGAATTCTAGAAATCTTTTGACTTGCATATATACATCAGTGATTCGTTGTTCTCTCACTTCTCCATCCAATTCTTCAAAAAAATCTGCCACCAGTCCAGGTCCTTCGGCTTCGCGAGAACGAAAGGCTTGTTTAATAGCCGTTATCGCCTCTTGTGCCACTGTATGGCCTTGATATGGCTTTACTGCTGTCGCTACAGACAACGGCCCTTCCTTATACTCTGTTACCAACACAAACAAGTCATAAGCGTCTTTTTCTTGATGCCGGCTGCCTAATGTTATGCCTTTCATAACCAAGCTGCCCACTATATCAGCAATATAAAACGACACTTGACCTTCTGATCCATTGGGTAATGTACCAGTCAGTTCATACTCCTCAACGTGGTCAAACGCGAAATCTGCTCCTCTGGCCTTGCGCAAAAGGAAATCGTCTTGAATCCGTTGATGACGTTTCTTTTTGCCGGTGCCGCCATATTCCGGACCCAAGAAATCTATTTGAATTGGTAATCTTTCCCTTCTTACTTTTGGACCGGGTTTGAGGAAAGAAAAACCTGACTTTGGATTGGGCTGGTACCCCCGGCTTTTTACTAATTCCTCAATATCTGCATATTCAGTTTGGCTAATGACTTTGGGGTTGACTGCCAAGTCAATGTCTTGAGAACCAACATGTCGAAAGGCTGATTTGGATGGTTGGTACTTCCGTAATAGCAAATATGGCACCCAACCACCAACTAAAACGATACCCTTCTTGTATGATCGTAAAGCCAACATTAACTCGATCAAATACCCTAACGATGCTTGAGCAACGTCAGGACTAATAGTAGAAATTGTACGAATACCAACCATAATTATATTTTAAACTCCGGTAATAGCTTATTTTCTAATAAATATTGTGCCTGTTCAGCCCCACGTGCCGGGGAGTTTACCACGTCTAAATACAACTGGATGTTGTTGACTACTTTCAATAGTGGTACTTCCCCGCCAATTCCGATCTCCTGCGGTTTGTAAAAAACCCCCTCATCATAGGGAATATACATTTCCACATTGGCTCCTAACTCTACCGGCTTGAGTTCTAAAGTTTGTTGCCAGGCCTTTAAATCACCCTCATTTGCAATATAAAACTGGGTTTTAACAATCCCTCGTATAAAAGGTGCTATTAAATCCGTACCAGTAAAAAAAGAAATAGCATATTGAAGATTTTGTTCACTCCCCTGCTCTGCTATTTTGCGGAGCCTATTGGCATAGTCGCGTTCAAAGCTATAAAAGGAGTATTTTTTATTTTGCTTAATAGAGTAGTTATTTTTCCATTCATCTAGTAACTCCGATGGTGATGTAAGGACAAATTGCTTAGCCTCATTACGCTTCCCAAATTCTTCTGCTTCCAAACGATACACTACTTTATAGGTTTGCCCGATACTCACACTGGTTTTTTTTGATAACTCCTGTAAGTCCCAAGCCTGTTTAGGTTCAATTAATACCGCTCTAATAATCCGTGTAGATACAGGAGAAAATAAGCTTTTTAATGGAGATGTTTTACTAAAAGGATTTTTATTAACCACTTTTTCGATAAAAACAGGGTCTTTTTGAATTAAAAAATTGCCGGCTAGATCCACCAGGCCAACCCTTTCTTCTTTAGCCAGTTTTCTGGCTCTTTCCCCCCAAAATACCCCGGCGATCATTGGTTCTGCTTGAGCCGGCTGTGCCAACTGCTTGATCTGACGAATCATCTCACGCACATTACTAAGGCGTTGGGTGTTTTTAACTACGATAACTAGAGGCATTTGTACACCACTAACAGTCGTAATGGTTGCGGTAATATCTGCTTGTTTATCCCCTATTCGAGTCTCTTGAGAAACATCTTGAATACTGGCCGTACCGGCAAAAGAAGTATTAGTTAATTGCTCGGCTATTTTATCTTGTAATTGAACACCAGAAAGAGTATTGTTATTCATATATTTCACTATATTATGTATTTCACTGTACAGTGAATTTTACTAAGCAGTGAAAAGAAAGTCAATGTTGTGCTTAAAATGTAAGCTGTTTACTGTTTACTGTCAAAAAGTCTTATAAATCATAACCTGTTTGTTTTGATAGATAGATTGCAGAAAAGGATATTTTCTCTCCAAATCTTCTAGCCCACCCAGACTTCTTTCCTGTGGGCCGAAAAAAACAGAAGATATTCTTTCCTGTCTTAAGAACTTTTCCACCTCATCTTTACCCATCTCCCCTTTATAGAATCTTTCGGCAATCTTCTCTTTGTCATTCTCGCCGGGCGTATTGGCATGACCTATATATACGTAATTACCGGCATAAGCCGGAATATAGTTACCAGCGGTAATATACGTCAGTACAATACTGTTTTTCTCTGTGTTTTTATCCAAAAAGGCAATTGCATCCATGAAGTCTTTCAAGGGATAAGCTATCTGGGTCCCGACAGGAGTAAGCCAACCGCTTTGTCTTTTTGCCTCGGCCTGATCTGTCTGCCAAAGCAGACTGGAAACCATCACTCCAAAACCCATGAGTAAAATAAAGATAATTACGCTATATACCAGGCTTTGTAGTAATCTAATATATGATTTTTTCCGTGAGGAAATTTTCTCTACGACTGCATAGAAAAAATAAAGTGAGAGAATACCCAGGGGAATATTTATACTGGCTTCAGTAAATCGCAAAGGAGACTGTTCCGGCACATACTCAAAGAGGATAAATAATAAGGCAACAGCAAAAACCCAGGAAATAAGAGGAATAAATTTCTTATTTCTTCTGACAAATACGGTAATCAGTCCCAATATCCCGAAAGGCAGACAGGGACCCAGGGCCAAAGCGTAATCCCAGTATGGGACAAGGGTTCTGTGTTTTACATCAAAAAGTGCCAACTCACTCCAGGGCGAAACACTAAACATCATCCTTAAGTAAATAAATGAAGAAATTGATAATAGTATAAAGATAATTCTGGGCACCACCAGTCCGGAAAACCAACCTTTCTCTTTTTCCAAACCTTCAAATATTGTCATCACAGCAAACGTCACATACACAACAAGAAGGGTAGGTGGGAAAATTATTCCTAAGGCAAAACCGGCAAACCCCCACCCTATCTGCGCATAAATACTCTTTCGATGGAAACTTCGGCTGTATCTCCAAATAAAAAGGAGAATAAACATTTGGCCAAAAACCACATGAGGGATAAAAGTTATTCTTTGCAGACTGTCGATAGCCGACCACCAACCCATATGGCCGGCAAACCGCCAAAAATCCCCCACTTTAAGGAGTATTGGCCAACTGCTTCCCGTAACGACCAATAAGAATGCGAAAATCTGCCATTTATTCCGAAAGAATCTGCCTATAAACCTGCCGGTCAGATAAAGGAAAAGAAACCCAAATGTAAATCTGGCCAAGTGATAAATATCCGGGGAAGAGAGTTTCAGAATGCCGCCAATTTTGCCAAGGGAAAGATATAGAATCTGAAACAGGGAAGAGGGATGAGGCAGATTATAATACTTTTCGCTTACTAATAACCTTCCCTCCTGCCCTTCCCTTATCCTCGACAAATAAAAATTATAATCAAAAAGATAATTATGCTCCAGCGAAAAAGTCCTGTCTTTCGGCAATGAACTGGATTTATATATCTCCCAGAATGAAGGAATGAAAGATAATAAGACAAATAATAGGCTGATAGTTATTAGTTTCCTCTGCATGTGAATATCCCTTAAACAGTCTCTTGACAGGCATCTGCCTCTTGGTGTTAAAATTCTACCATAGATGAACTCGCAAGAAGCAAACGAACAACCTGATTTTACCAAACTGGCAATAGCTACGCTTGTTGGCGTTATTATCCTTGGCGGAGTGTTATACGCTGCGTACCGCTATTCACAAAACCAGGCAGGAAATATTGTTCTTCCCGGAGGAGTTACTTATCTTGGTCCCTCCCCTTCTCCTTTTGAGAAAGAAAAACAGCCGCCTACAGCTCCTCTGAGGTTTACCGCGGCATCAGACGTGGAATGGAAATCACATACAGGCAAAATCTATCCTTATTCCTTCGCGTATCCTGCCACTCTCACTTTAGTTGTCTTTCCAAATGACGTTACGGACAGTGTGGCAATCTCGTGGGGTAATATTCCTCCTCAACAGAATATCCTTTTGAATTTTGAGCTTATCGACAAAGTAGACGCAAAGTATGTTGATTTACCTAAAATTGAATATGTCAAGAATTGGTATCATTATTTCTCCGGTCTCAAAGGCGTTGCTAAAGTAGAACCGTTTACCAATACAAATGGACTCAAAGGTTATAAAGCCGCCTACATCAATTTTGCTGACACTTCGCCGAATACTGATATATTTTTTGAAGTACCGGACCGTCGGGATCTGATGATCCACATAGCTAACGGCATTCTTGAACCGAAAATATTCGATCGTATGATTGACAGCCTCAAATGGACGGAAACAACCAACAAATCTTCAGAATAATAATCTGTAATTCAGACTATTTATTTGTCTGCTAATAAACAATTGTCTTTCCGAAATCACTAAATATAATGAATTGTTGAAAAGAGCCTAAAGCATGTTTTTTTGACAGACGGTCGTGGATTAAAAAAACATGATAAGATAAATATAAAGAAGCTGTTGACATAGATGTGGCCATAAAGAAGTTATCTACGTAATGTTGTCTGTTATCTGTAAAATGTTAAATGTTTAATGTTGAATATTCTCTACCCTCCATCTACAATCAACCATTAACCATTAACTATTCTCTGTTTGCTGTTTATCTCACTATATATATCTGTTAAAATGACTGTGTTTTATGACATCGTTTATCTTCGTTCTCTTCATCGGACTTATAATCAGGCTTTTTCTCGTGGGCAATCCGGGTTTTATTGCTGATATTTCTTTCTGGAAATCCTGGAGCTTGGCGGCCGTTGACCACGGCATCGTCTGGACCACTTTTAACACGAATATAAACTATCCTCCCGGTTTTATTTATGTCCTATATGTCATGGGGAAAATCTATTCCTTTTTGGGAAACCCCCATGATTATAATGCCTACTGGTTGGAAAATAACTTCGCTTTCCTGCTTGCCTCCAAATCCATAGCTATCGTCTCTGATATCATTATCAGCTGCATTATCTACTGGTTTTTTTCCCAGAAGGAGAAACTTAAACAATTAGGCATGTTAGATCTTACTGTTTTAATCCCAAATAGACGAAAACCGATTAACGAATCGAGCTTAGGTAATGTTTCGAGTTTCGAGTTTCGAGTTTCGAGTTTTATAGGAAAGCATCTTCCTCTATTCCTTGCCTCCGCTTTTTACTTAAATCCCATTGTTATTATCGATTCGGCACTTTGGGGACAGGTCGAGTCGTTCGGAATTCTGTTTACCATAATAGCCATACTTTTGATCTTTTACAGGCGTCCCGTACTGGCAGTAGCAATTTTCACTGTGGGTACTCTTATGAAGCTTCAAAATATCATCTATATTCCTCTCTTTTTCCTCTTTATTGCCAGATATTATGATATCAAAACGCTGATAAAGTGTCTGGCTTCTGGTGTTTTTACATTTTTCTTGATCAATCTGCCCTTTGTGCTTTCAAATAATATGAACCAGGTTATTTATCTTTTGACTGTAAATAGCGACTATTTCCCGTGGTTATCCTTAAATGCCCATAATCTCTGGTGGATAGTGGCAGGAGCACAAGGCATGCAGATAACTGACAGAATCACTGTATTAGGAATAATAAATGCCAAAACACTGGGTCTGTTGATTTTTTCTTCTTTTTATTTGCTAAGTACAATTCTCATCTACTTTAAACCGTCATTTAGAAATTTTCTTCTGTCGCTTACTTTTTCAATATTTGCTTTTTTCCTTTTTTCAACCCAAAGCCATGAACGCTACAGTTATCCTGTAATTGTTTTCCTCATTTTTCTCTATCCTTTTGTTGATAATTTATTATCAAAAGCCAACCGTCAATCAAATCCCCTGCTGTCTGAAAGAAAACATCTCTTTTTCCAGATTTTATATCTTCTTCTTACTATTTCCTTTTTTTTCAATATCCATACCGGTTTGATCTTAAATTATCCTACTAATGGTATCTTTTTTTTGACAAAAATCACTACTCCGGTTCTGACGATAGTAAATTCATACGCTCTGATATTCCTATTTATTGCACTTCTGCCTTTCATATTTTCACAAATATCAAAATCCTTCCTGTTTATACCGGTTATTTTCCTTACCTCGGCACTAACTTTTCTCCATTGGTCTTATCTCTCGTCCGGTAAAGTATCGCTTACTTCTTTTAACCCTATTGTCACCAAGCAGGACTTTGGTATCCTTCAGACTGATATGAGCACCAACTCATCTGCCGGTTGGAAAAAATGGAGCAGACTCTCGAGTAATTATTTTTTTTACAGAAAAGGTTTTGGGGTACATGCCAACTCCTATCTGGTGTTTGATATAAACAGGAAATTCAGCCGTTTTGCGACGGACCTTGGAGTAGACACAGAAGCAGATACACCCGCATCGGTTGTTTTTAAAATATATGCCGACGGCAAGGAACTTTATCAAAGCGGAAAAATGGGCCGGTTTGATTTCCCGAAACATACCCAAGTAGATGTAAAAAAAGTCAAAAGGCTGGAACTGGTGGTTACTGATGCCGGAGACGGAATAAACAGTGATCATGCCGACTGGCTAAACCCAATACTTTATAAATAGAATTAAGAATTATGAACATGAAAAGACTAACTACCATATTGGGCTATCTTATACTTACCGGAGCTATCTGTATTAATCTCTGGCTTTACTATCCCGAGACTCAAATCCTAGCCGACCCAAATGATAATATTTTCCAGTATTCCCTTATCCAACGTACCGACTGGATTTGGCAAAATTATGGTTGTCCCCTATCACCTGCCTGCTTGCCAAATCTGACAGATCATGTAGTCACTGCCTGGGCTGAAGGATATCCTTTACCTGTCTATTATCCACACATACCGCAAATCACTATTGTTTCCTCTTACCGCCTTTTAGCCAAACCAATTACTGGCTTTTTCCACCACAATTTCTCTTTATATGAGTACTATAATCTGACGAAATATCTGCTTCTTTGTCTTTTCCCTGTATTTGTCTTCTTGGCTCTAAAGGTCGTCGGATTCAACCCTCTTTCTGCAGCTCTTACTGCTTTTTTTGCCTCCAATTTCTCGACGGACGGGCTTTACGGTATAGATCCGCCAAGTTTCCTGTGGAGAGGTTACGGACTGACATCCCAGCTTTATGCCATGGTTTTCTTCCCTCTTTCCATCGCTTTTATCCATAAATCAATGGCTAATTCCGCTAGAGAACGCATCTTTTCTAAAGAAAGTATCCTTGCTGCAATTTTTCTGATACTTACGATATCCGGGCATTTGGGTATCGGTATTATAGGGTTAATTTCCACAGTACCGTTCATCTTTCTTGACGCGAGTAAGCATTCCTTGGGTTTAAGAATCAAAAAAATGATGGTTATATATATTCTGGTATTTGCGGCGCTTTCTTATTGGATAATCCCTATTCTACTTACAAATAATTACCATATCATTTCTTTCTGGGATCCGATATGGAAATTCAACTCTTACGGATGGAAAGAGGTGGTAAAACAATTTCTGCAAGGGGAAATTTTCGATTTTGCCAGACCCTACCCTCTCATAACTTTGTTGGTCTTTATCGGTTTTTTTGTCTTATGCTTTAACAGCAATTTATTTCCCTTCGCCTTGCTTTTTCTCATGTGGACACTTTTTTATTTCGGAAGAACGACATGGAACGGACTCCTGGATCTTATCCCGGGAATGAAGGATTTTCACCAGCACAGATTTATTGTCGGTATCCAAATGGCTGCCCTATTTCTAATACCGGCAGGAATAGATTACATCCTATGGCTTATACAAAGAATCAGTCGACTTGTAATACAATTAGAAAATTTAAAATGCAAAATGCAAAATGTAAAATTACAATTAAAAATTAAAAACTTATTAGTTAGCTTTGTGAAGCATGACAAAATTTTCGCAGATCGCATAGGGAACCATGTACTAACTATGAGTGTTAGTGATAATAAACACAATAAAACAAGCGATGATAACACAACGCACTATAAGAATCTGATATCTTGCGAGCAAGAAAATTTTATCAGCGAACAAAGCAATAGTTCATTAAAAAATATCATTTTCTATCTAATATTTTTTGTCCTTATCTCCACCCTTGGTTATTTTACTATCCAGCAAACAATATCCTATGCCAAGCTTAACAACGAATGGATAAAACAGGCAAACAGTGCCTACCGTTATGACTATCAGAACTT
>PFMK01000089.1:9093-12007 GCA_002785215.1 Candidatus Gottesmanbacteria bacterium CG_4_10_14_0_8_um_filter_37_24
AATTGCAGGCTTTGACGTGAGCCAGTTCCTGCCGGAAACCTGGTCTCCCATGAGCGAAAACGAACAGAATTTTGATGAAAGACTCTTCTCTGATTATGATCTACTTAACCTACATTACATCGTCTCACCGAAAAACCAGGACTTTCCTAAAGAGGCTAAACTTTTAAATAGTTTTGGACCTTTTGAGCTTCGTGAGGTTCCCACTAACGGCTGGTTTGACGTTATCAGCGCACCGATGAAGGTGGTGACGGATAAAACCAACTTTATTAACATCGTCCATCTCTGGCACCGCTCATACGCTAGATTTTGGAAGATGCATCCGGTCATTGATGTCCAGAATACCTTCAAATCAATTGGAAAAATCGACAGGGAAATAAAAATGATAGATGAGGTAAATTATAAAGAAGGAAATGAAGTCAAGAATATTTTCTCTGATTTTCCTTTTATATTTCCTGAAGCTACCCCATCAAGCCAGATACTGAAAGAAGAAGTAAGCAAACAAACATACAAGGCAGAAATTAAAGTAGGTCAAAATTGTGATTCATGCTTGGCGATTTTTAAAATGAGCTTTCATCCTGACTGGCAGGCGAAAGTAGACGGAAAACCTACGGAAAAAGTGGCTGTTTTTCCCTTTTATCTGGCTGTTCCCGTAACCCCGGGAGTACATACAATCGAGTTCACTTATCAACCCGGAAAAATTAAAGTGATTTTGCTGTTTGGAGAATTGATAATAGTAACATGCCTAGTTTTTCTGTTCATAAAAAAATCAGATCAAAATAGGATCACCATTTAAAAACCCCGTCTATAAAAGACGGGGTTTTTGTTTCTTATCAAAAAAATTCAATTAACCGTTTTGTTTTTGTGCTGTAAAACATTCTCGACAAAGAACTCCTGTCCCTTTTTTGGGAACAAAAGGTACTTCGTCTTCTTTACCGCATTTACTACAAACGATTTTTGTCATTGTTCTTTGAGATGTTCTATCTGCTTTTCTCTTCTGTCTGCAGTCAGCGCATCTGAAAGGTGGGTTATTAAAACCTTTCTGTTGATAAAATTCCTGCTCACCGGCAGTCCAAACAAATTCTTTACCACAATCACGACATGATAATGTCTGATCTTGAAAACTTGAACTTTGCATCCTGGATCTCACCCCCTTTTTTACTGGTCCTTATGATTCCAGGATGCCTAAGGAAAAAAAACCTTGAGGTTACCGTGGAACTTAGACCTAACTTAAGAATGTAGTATATATTATCATATACGTAAATGCAAATCATGTGAAAATTTCCCGGCCTGAAAGGCCGTAACCAGTTTATGGTATATCTGTTTTACTCCTGTTTACGTCCCAAAGGTTCGATAAAATGCGCTCCCAAACTTCCCTTTCTTTTTAGTGCTGCCCCGACAATCAACTTGGACACCGTAAGCATATTTTTTAGTTCTGCCAATTCCTGATTTATCGTATTTTCTATATTCACTTGTTTCTCCCATTGATTTATTTGTTCTAAAGCATCCTGTAATTCCTTTTTTCTTCTTATTATTCCTACTTTCTCCCACATGAGCTCCTGTAATTTGGGCTTTATGTCTGGTATTGGAATAATTTTATCGGAATAAAGAGGTAGCGGGAAACCTATCGTTTCAATCCTGGCTGGTAAATCCGCTATACAGCCTACCATCTTTCTCGGAAACACTACCGCCTCCAGTAACGAATTTGAAGCAAGTCTGTTTGCCCCATGTACTCCTGTACGGGATACTTCTCCGAACGCAAAAAGGTTAGCGATCTTCGTTCTGCCTGAAAGATCCACCTCTATACCGCCACATGTATAATGAGCTGCGGCAGATATCGGAATCAAATCGCTACTAAGATCCAGACCTCTGTTAAGAAGTTCTTTATAAATATTGGGAAACCTGTTTTTTAAGAACCGTTTCCCTTTATGTCTTATATCAAGAAAAACTCTGCTTTCTTTTGACATATTATAGATAGCTCTCGCTACAATGTCTCTTGGAGCCATTTCCCCTCTTGGGTCAATCTTACTGACAAATCTTTCACCTTTTTCATTTACAATATAAGCTCCTTCACCCCGCAACGCTTCCGACAGCAAAAATAGCGGCGATCTGCCATGTTTTAATGCTGTCGGATGGAACTGGATAAACTCTATGTCCTTAAACTTAAGACCCGCTCTGTAGGCCATACCTAGACCGTCCCCCGTAGCAATACCCGGATTTGTGGTCCATTTATACAGTTGCCCTGTCCCTCCAGTGGCAAGAACGGTAGCCCTGCTGAATAAATTTATTATTTTGTTGTTAATAAAGATCTGTATCCCATAACATCTTTTTTTCCTTACCAGTAAATCTAAAACAAAACTATTTTCCATCATATGGATTTTTTTATTCAGCTTTGCGTTTAAAATAAGCGACTTTTCTATTTCTCTGCCGGTAAAATCCGTAATATGAAGTACCCGGTTGCAGGAATGAGCTGCTTCTTTTGTAGGATTGAAAAGACCATCTTTTTTCTCAAATTTTACTCCCTGATCTTCCAGCCAGAAAATCGCAGAAGGTGCTTTCTCCACCAGAAATTTTACGGCGTTTCTGTCATTATGATAAGCTCCTGCCGCCAGAGTATCTTTTATATGACTGGAAAAGTTATCTTCTTTGGTGACTACCGCAGCAATCCCACCTTGAGCCAGATTAGTAGCGCAATCAGTCAGATACGATTTGCTGATAAGAAGGACTGATCCTTTTTCCTTCAGTACCAATGCACTGGTAAGACCGGCAAGGCCTGTTCCAATCACGATAAAATCAAATTCTGTTTTCATTTTTTTCCTGAGACGATAACCTACATTCTAAAGTCAAGTGCAACTTTTGAATCTCCTTTGATTAAATGTTGATAATATTCGTTGGGCGATAAATACCCCAACCGTTT
>PFMK01000108.1 GCA_002785215.1 Candidatus Gottesmanbacteria bacterium CG_4_10_14_0_8_um_filter_37_24
ACCTCCTCTCCGGCAGGGAAACATACTTTAAGGGATTAGTGGAAAATTGAGAAATCAGAAAGCACCGAAAATTGAGAGATCAGTTTACACTGAACGGTTACAATTTTCTCTATTGACAAGTAAAAAAAAACACTCCATAATAATTTACATATGCCTACAATAAATATACCTCAACCAACGAGTGTCAGGATTACTAATATAGGTTCATTAATAAGCAGTACCATCGGTCTAGTCTTAATCATTGCCGGTCTGGCTGCTTTTGCATTTCTCATCTGGGGGGGCATAGCCTGGATTACTTCCGGAGGAGATAAATCCCAAGTGGAGGCTGCACAGAAGAGAATACAGGCGGCTATTGTAGGACTGTTTATAGTCTTTGCTGCCTGGGCTTTGATGCTTCTTATCCAGGGCTTTTTCGGGGTAACAATCCTGGGTAACATCAGCTTACCAACACCGTTTTGATATTTTATATTAATACCTCTTTGTCCCTCTTATGAAAGAATGGGGAGAATGCGTCAAACATATTCCAATTCCTGCAATTCCTGGGGGATCAACCGTTGATGTTCCTACCCTTAAATGTCTTGAGGTGATTTTTGAAAATATCCTGACTGCTGCCACGGGCCTGGCTATTCTTGCCCTTTTCGTCATGCTTCTTATCGGAGGATTTAAATACCTTACTTCTGCAGGAAATCAAAAAGCCACAGCTTCAGCTGCACAGACAATGACTTTTGCCATACTGGGTATTGCTCTTTTGGTGCTGGCATACCTTATCTTTTATCTTATCTCCAAATTTACCGGGGTTGATCTTCTACATTTCACCATCCCTTCATAAATCCAGTTTTGACCTTGACATAAAGAGTAAAAGAGGAAATAATAAAGTAACCGCATATGTTTCACCTGTCCAAAAAATTTGTTATTTTACTCCTTAGTTTTTTACTATTATCTGCTTTTTTTATCTCTCCTAAAAAAGCATCTGCGGATGTCAGCGTTTATGACTACTCTCTGGAAAAAAGAGCAAACCAGGATGCTGAGGATGAAGTACCTGGTTCCACTCCTATCAACTACAGACGGGTAAGCGATTACCAACTTGATGTTTCTTCAGCGAATTTAACTTGTAAAATTGTCCCGTGTCCAATTAAATGTCAGAAAGATGGTAAAGATACCTACTGCATGGATAACAAGCCTACGGCAATAGGCACCATATCCAATCTCATGGCAGACATGTACGCCAATCCGCCTGCCAGTTTTGCTTTATATATGGAAGACGCCCTGGCCAATGCCGGACTGGTCGAAAGAACTTATGCCCAAGGTATCGGATTTACCGGTCTGACGGCTTTTTTGCCCTTCTGGAAAGTAACAAGAGATGTTGCCTATATTGCTATCATGCTGGTTATGCTGGCAATTGGAGTAATGATAATTTTCAGGACTAAAATTGACCCAAAAACCATCATCTCTGTACAGGCGGCTATTCCAAAAATTGTCGTGACTCTTATAGTAGTTACGCTTTCCTATCCAATTGTCGGACTTCTTATTGATCTTATGTATTTGGTAATTGCTATTGTTATTGCCCAAATTGCCCCTACCATGACAGCAGCAATGGGTCCAGACATCCCAGATAATACTGCTGAGCTGCAACAAACATATATGACCGGTGGTTTTTTTGACCTTTTTGGTGCTGTTTTCTGGCCAGCAAGAATAATTATTCTTACTTTATCTGGCTTTCCTCAATTGTCCCAACTACGATTGCAACCAGATACTGCACAACCTCTAACAGGAATCAGCACTTTCCTTTTTTTCTTCCCGGGACTTTCAGCCAAATTTATTTCAATTGCGGGAGGATCATTTATCCCTGGATTAGGTTTGGCCGTAGCTCTTCCGTCGCTTATATTACTTCTTATTGTCGTTTTGGGGTTTTTATTTACCTTTATCAGGCTTTTTATGATACTTTTGAACTCCTATATCCAAATAATCATCAGTCTTATATTAGGCCCGATTATCCTTCTTGCAGAGGCTTTTCCCGGGAAATCAGCTTTTGGAGGTTGGATCATGAATATTCTGTCAAATTTGGTAGTTTTTCCGGCTACAGTTGTCATCATCATGTTCTCGGTATTTTTATCGACACAAGGACAACTTGGAGTAGCCGGCTTTAGCCCGCCTTTCATTGCAGGAGCTGGTAATAATTTCCATGCCATTTTAGGACTAGGTGTTATGCTGATGGCGCCAAACTTGGTTTTGTCGATTAAGAAACTTTTCAGTCCTAAGCCCAGTATTCCCATGACAGCTGGTACACTACTTTCACCCCTTACCGGTGCATTCCAAACCACCATGAGTGCTGCCAGCCAGTTCTATTATCTTAACCAGATGAAAACTATGCTTCCAGGCCAAAAATCTGCACATCAAGAAAGATAAGTAAAATCAAAATATGTTCTTAGTGATGTCCTCCCCCGCCTCCCTCTTCCTCGTCTTTTGCGCTTAACGCCCTCCAGATGGTAATGGCCATAGCCAGAAGCACTCCCAAGGTAACAATCTCCAACCAGACATCCTCATTTTTAGCGTGACACAGATCCCTTAATTTATGGATATCTGCATTATCAGGAATTTTATAATGATAAAAATGCCCGTGAGGCGGAATCACATCTGCATGCTCCAAAGCATCCCAGAACTCCCTTCTTCCATTGGCCAACCACCCAGCCACATTTCTTCTACTTTCCCAAACATCACGTTGTGCTGAAGAACCTAATCTTTTAGGATCCCAGGCGTAAAACCTGTCTGTCAAGTAAGCAAAATTTCCAGCCACCGACCATCCTATCTCAACCATGTCGTCTGAATATGCGACCACAACCTTTTTAAGAAGCTTGGCAAGTTCATGTTTGTCGGGATTTTGCACCAAACCGTCTCTCATATATTCGACGGCAGCGGCTCCTCCGTTCCAGTGTGCGGCAATATCCCCTCCGCGTCTAAGCCAGTTTCTGGAACCAAGATTCAGCATATCCATCCTGTTGAATGACATATCATCAGTTCCCAATATCCATTCCGGTTTGGATTCCACGGCTTTCCTCAAAAGAAATGGCAAAATCACTTCCCTGCCGTCATTTAACTTTAATTTATCTACCCCTTTTGCATGTTCTTTTTGCAAAGCCTCCATCTGACCATCTTTGGCAAAAAGATGATGTATCTTTTCATAATCCCACTCGTAATCTTCGCCGTTATCCGTAAGACCCATTCCGAACTCTTCATACAGATGTTCTGCTTGTTCCAAGTTGTCAGTTCCCAAAATTACCTGCCTCACCCTTCTCCAATATCTCAACGCGTTATCCCTTCTTTCCCCGTCTCTGATCACTTGATGAAAATCTGCCTCAGTCAGATCCCTGGCATCCTGAATGGCTCTTTCCCTGACTGCCGCCAGATCAGTTTCGAGCTGAAGCACCTGCGCCATGTATCTTTTCTCCCTTTCGGTAGGCGTCCTGTCAAGAGCTGTTTTACCATAAAGTTCCCCATATTTCATATCCTCAGGTGGGATTTCCAGAATTTCCTGTACCAGAAGATTATGAAGATTCAATTGTTTTTTCTTATCTTCATATCCTACCAAAGGTACGTCAATTTTGAGATTGTGGGCAACTACCAATGGATTTCTCATGGCCATTTCTACCCAAACCCTGGCTTTAAAGGCTTTTTCATAAGCCCCTACCAGATGATGGGTCTGCTCGGCTATGGGCGTATGTTCTGTCCCTTTTGCCGGGTGTTTGCCGTTTAGCCTGTCCCATTCTTTATCTATAACCGCCTGGAACTTATGCCTGCCGTATTCCTGCCAAAGCTTCTCAAAGCCTCCTCCGCTTACGGCAAATTTGACACCTTCCGCCTGATTTCTTCTTATCAGCTCTTTTCTGTATTCCTCACGATATTTATTTATCACTAAAAACCGTTTAGCTGATTCTTCTGCGTAACGGCCGGCTAAAACGAGCTGTGTTGGACCTCCTAAAAACTCTCTTTTCTTATCCGGCCAGATACTGGTCATATCAAATTGACGCCAGGTAGTATCTTTCCCTATAGCTGATGATATTCCTGAAAAATTCAGAAGATCGATAAATCTTTTGGCGTCTTTCCCGTAGACATCCTCGAAAGTACCATCCTGATAAGCCATAAACGCTTTGATCGCCTCTTTTGAATCCGATATCTTTCTTTCACTAGGTACAAGTTGGTTGAAAAGGTAAAAAAATTTATCGCCACCTATCTTCCATTTATAGACATAGGTACTAAAATAATTTAAAGCTCTGGCCACTCCCTCATAGGCCATACTGTGAAAGCCTTCCAAAGCGCGTTCCGGCTGTTCGGATCCGGGCACCCTGCTGTTGGCAAAAATTTCCAGATAGCGCGCGTTCACCAGTCCCATACCTTTGGCAAGCGTCATATACATATTTAACTCGTCTTCGCTGACATCGGTCAAGGAAAGGGGGCTTTCGCTCAACTTTACCGTATGACCGTCTTCATCTACCACATGAAACTGGGTTCGCTCATCCCTTTCAAAATCTTTGATCACCCCGGCATTAATCCAACCTCTAAGCATGGCCAGAGACTGCTGATCCCAATAAGCTCCGGTATTGGGAGCGCTATACTCTATAAGCCCGGGAGGGATATAGCCGTCGTTTGAATCCATGATGCTCCGCAAGGTAGTTTCATAAGCCCTGAAAGCGGCATTTACGGCCGGAAACATCATGGCATGGGTAATATATTCATTCTGAAACATCCCGAGAGCCTTGTTAAAATTTTCTATACTTGAAGCAGGCTGGGAAGCCCAAAAGTCAATATCCCTTGATTGTCTGATGGCATTTGAAAGATTGTTATAATAATCGCTCCACGCCTGTCCCAAGGGCTCACCTGTTTTCTCCACATAATGTTTGTCCAGCCCTATTCTTAATATATCGGTAAAGGTGGTAAAATCCGCCCTCTCATAAAGCCCGAAATTATCACCCGAGGAATTCCTCTTGTCAGATAAAACAGCTGAATGGATAGCTATAAATACTTTATCCCTGAACTTTCTGCTTTTTTCATCAAGTCCCAGGAAACGTTTCCGTATCTCGGGATTATGGTCAAAAAGCTGTCCCATCCTTCCTTTATTTAACACCATTTGCTGGATAAATTCTTTCTCATCTACAATTCCCTCTTTTACAGTAGGTCTTTCTTGCCGTAAACGCGCTTCAAGACTTCTGGCCAGCTCATTTAATTTGTCTTCTGTGCTTCCTCTTATTGCCTGAACCGCCTGGTCGTAGGCCTGACTGCCCGGTATCTCTTTGGGGTGGATTTTAGCAGCATCCTCCTGTATTCTTCTTCTATATCTTTCCAAGTCTTCAATCGACATAGTGCTTCCGGGTGTAGCGCCTTTAAGTTCAACCTCTCCCCATATCTCATCAAGCGGAGCCAGCAGTTCCTTAGCTACCATACTGCTGTCCGGCGTTTTCATCACTCTCTCAATGCTTCTTGCCGCTTCCTCATCCCTGCCTTTAGGAGAAGCAACCAACCGGTCAATCGCCTGTCTCCATTTCTCCTGTGTTTGCGCCTCATCCAAACGATTACCGTCATAGACAGGCGTGGATAAATCTTTCCTGTCCTCACTATCCATAACAATTCCCGAATCGTCCGCCAGTAAGTCCGCCATGGTGGAGGTAGTCTGATATCCCCTTTTCCTGTTTAACTTTTGATTAACCACATATTCTTCCCAGGCTAAATCCTGAGCCCTGGCACTTATCAAAGCCAAAAGTTCACGTACTTCCGGAAGCTTGCCAGCTTTGTCTGCTTCATATAACAATTTCTGTCCCTCTTTGATAAGAGCTCTGGCATTGCCATGAAGTTCAACGCCCCTGCTTACTAGATTATTTACAACTTCCGCAGCCACAGGACTGGTACTTATAAGATCCCGTAAAGCTGTTTGGATATTGGCATCCTGCCTGATTTTTTCAACAAGATAAAATGAACCTTCCGGTTCACTTTGACCATTCCCTAAAAGCCCTCTTACTTTACCCCATACCTCGTTGGCTCTTTGTTCTCTGGCAAGCCCGGCCTGAACTTCTTCTACATCCGCGCTTTTTGTCCTATGATAAACACGTTCTTCATCTGCCTCATCCCGTCTTTCTTTTTCCTCTGCTCTTTTTTCCCTGGACTCGTGTTTATGTCTTTTTTCCTGCTCTTCTTCCTCCTTCTTTGCCCTTCTTTTCATCTCCGCTTCAGCACGTGCTTTCTGGCTGAAAATCTGTTTAACAAGTTCTTTCAATTTCACCATTAAATTTTCCCTGTCTCCCATGCCTGCAGAACCGTGTTCAGGATTTGTCATATGTTTTCATGATAAAAGGGAAAACCTGATGCGTCAAGGGAAGGTAACAAATATTCACCAGTTACGCCTTAGATACTCACGTAACTTAGGCTTGTAACTGAGTTACTCAGTATATATACTGATCCCGATTAAATCGGGACCAGCATAAACCCCCTCTAATCAGCTTTTTCGCAATGAATTGCTGGGCTTCGACATAAGCTTAAGCCGAATGTCCAAACCTGAGTAAGATGGGTATATCTAAGAATCTGGAATTCAAGAAAAAATCAAAATCGCAAAAAAGCGAACATTACATGATGCATGGAACTGAAATTGGTAATAAAAAAGGATTTCAGTCTCCGCTTGCCAATATGGCTATTCCTCTTCTTGAACTTCCAAAAAGCCTGGCAAAAGAAGGAATTACTTCCGGCAGAATCTGATTTAAATACAAGGTGACCAGGGTATTATAATTATGCGCCTTCCAAAATATCCCTCCCTCCATAACCACAGGCACAATACCCTTAGTTTTTCCTATTTTCATAAACACCCCGCAAAGCTGGATTGCCGCAATCTGGGCTGACCGACGGAAAATCCTTAAAGAAAAATCCTTTGCGTTTTTTTTGGTCTTTTCAGTCACATCTTGCGGATATATGTAAGCATTCGTCACTATCTCGCTCAGCTGATCAGTTGATGAAAAAACGGGGAAACCTTTACCCAGCAACTCATCTTTTCCCGCATTAAAAATCTTATAAAGATATGCTCCGGCAGCTTCCTTCTCCGCCAAAGAATATCCTTTATCAACGCTTTCCTTGTCAACGATTTTTCGCAGCCTGTTCCCTTCTATCTCATTAAAATTCTTTGACTCTATGTTCACAGCTACTTCCCCTTGGCCAAAACCTGAAAGCTCTGACAGTTTTAGAGGAGCAACGCTTGATCTTTTTTCCCAATAGGCAAAATTAAGCCCTGTCCCTACCACACCGGCAACATCAACTCCGTTTCCGCCAAGAAGCAAACAAATTGCGTCATTGGCAACGGCGACTGTAGTATCTATCTTATATTCTTTTATCAGAAACTTGTGATATTCCAAGCCTACTTTTTCCCCAACCAAACCTTTGATGTTTCTACCCTTTGCCATATATAAAAGTTCTCCGTCTATAAACCCATGATGAAGAAGAGGACGCAAGGGATAAGCAAAACCGATACCAATCGGGAAAGACTTTTTTATGCCTTTTGTTACCTCCAATATATTTTTCGTAATCAGGTGGAAAAGCTCATTTTTAGTGGTGTCTTCCGGAAGTGAAAAAGGCTTCCGGTTGATAAATTTTATCAAGCATTTATCTGAAACCCTGAAAGCTGAAGCATAGCCATTAGTTCCCCCGATTGAAACTGCCACGCCAAAACCCGGTTTTGCGGACATCCGGCAAATGGGATTTAAGATTGTCGGAAGTGAGGATTTTTGATTTGACAGCGCAGCGAGAAGTTCCCTTCTGAAAAGTTTGGCATATCTCACTAAGTCGGCAGGAGTAATAAGAGGATAGAGAGCGTCCAGCTTTCCTGAATATTTTTTATCTAAACTCAACATAATTTCATACTATATCATACAAAAGGATACGTTGGAAAGAGAAATTCCAAATTTAATAATGTATAAATTATTCAATTTCTATATTTATGAATTGAAAATACATTAACGCCCATGATTGATTTATTTACAATAGATTATTACTTAATATTACTAATTGTATATAGTATTACTTGACAATAAAAGTAAACCGTGATATATATAGTATTACTATGGATAATTTATCGACCATCACGCAAAAAGGTCAAGTAGTCATTCCTATAGCCATAAGAAATCAACTCCACCTCAAACCAGCCACTAGGGTGTTTTTTGAAGTTAAAGATAACGCAGTAGTCATGCGCCCGTCTCTAACAATCAATCAGGTTTTTGGCATAATCAAGACGAAAAAAAGATATATAAAAAAGGATTATAAAAAAGCCATCCAAGAGGCGGTATTGGAGAAATTTATAAAGAAACAGATATGATTTGTCTGGATACAAACACGCTAATAAGATTTTTTACAAACGATATTCCTGAAAAAAGTCAGAAGGTTAAAAAACTATTAGCATTTGAGGGGAAAATTTTTATTCCTGATGTGGTTTTTCCTGAAATTGAATACATCTTAATAAAAAAATACAATCAATCGAGAAAAGAAATCATTCAGATTTTTAAATTTCTTTCATCCAATAAAAATATTATCCTGACCAGACAGATAAAAAGCGCCATAGAAATATATAACAAGACAAAGCTTGATATGGCGGATTGTTGCATCTGCGCATGCAGTTTAGATGGAAAACTAGCTTCTTTTGACGAGGGCCTTCTAAAAGCCCCTGGGATAAAAAGCTATTGGTAATAACTATCTTTTAAAAGCTTCTTATTCGGGTCTTTACAACAGCATCCTTCAGAACCGTCCCTCTAATATAACCGCAAATGCATTATTGTTGACAAAGTGAAAATTTATAAGATACTAGACCTGTTGCGTATTAGTCTGAGAAGATAACCAGGTAAGGGTATGCTTTTGGGAAAAGGTTAATTATCCGGAGAAAGCCAAGTGATAGTTCCAAATCCCCGCGGAAAGAAGGTTAAGGGTATCGTCAAAGTTCGCTCTTTTATTACGGTAGACATCAGTTGTTGAGCGTAATCTCTTCATTCCGGCA
>PFMK01000025.1 GCA_002785215.1 Candidatus Gottesmanbacteria bacterium CG_4_10_14_0_8_um_filter_37_24
TTGTGTCATTACTCAAGCGTACCAAAGGGGGTACTTTATATTTTTATGGGGTTTTGAGGCGAAAGTGGGGTAAGGTCAGCAAATAGTTTTATTGACATTGCCGTTATTATTTGATATATATAATAAATAATGATGAGTTTTGGCAAGGTATCAATTATTATCCTCTCTGGAATTGTCCTTATTTCAAGGACAAGACTTTCTTGAGAGGATAAAGCAAAACTCATTAATTTTTCAAGACCTCTCAAGAAGCGAGAGGTTTTTTTATTGTTATAACCGATTATTAATAAAGTGAATCAAATACAAACGGAGATTTTTAAGTTGGATTATAATTTTTTTTCGTAAATATATATGCGATCAGACATGATCAAAAGGGGTTTTGAAAGAGCTCCACACAGAGCCTTGCTTCGTGCTTGTGGAGTGAAGGAAGAGGATTTTACCAAGCCTTTCATTGCCGTGGCTAATTCGTATGTTGACATAATTCCCGGACATGTCCATTTGCAGGAATTTGGAAAAATAGTGAAAAAATCCATAAGGGACGCGGGCGGTGTACCTTTTGAGTTCAATACGATAGGAGTAGATGATGGAATTGCCATGGGACATTTGGGGATGAAGTATTCTCTTCCAAGTAGAGAACTGATTGCAGACAGTATAGAAACCATGGTAAATGCTCACTTATTTGACGGATTAGTTTGCATACCAAATTGCGACAAGATTGTACCGGGTATGTTGATGGGTGCATTAAGAGTAAATATTCCAACCATTTTTGTTTCCGGTGGTCCAATGAAAGCAGGTAAACTTGAAGATGGAAAAGTCGTGGATTTAATATCTGTCTTTGAGGCTGTAGGTTCATACAAAAAAGGGGAAATAAACAAATCCAGGTTACAAGAATTTGAGTCAAAAGCTTGTCCTACTTGCGGATCCTGTTCCGGAATGTTTACCGCCAACTCCATGAATTGTTTGATGGAAGCTTTAGGCATTGCTCTTCCCGGTAATGGTACTAGATTGGCAACATCGTTCAAAAGAAGAAAATTAGTCGAAATGGCAGGACAACGAATTTTGGACTTAGTTTCCCGTAATCTAAGACCCAGGGACATTATTACAAGTCATGCTATTGATAACGCTCTTATGCTTGATATGGCCATGGGCGGATCGACAAACACCGTTCTTCATACCTTAGCCATTGCCTACGAAGCAGGTTTGGACTATCCGATTGAAAGGATAGATGAGATATCAAGAAACACACCATGTATTTGTAAAATCTCTCCATCGTCAGAATATCATATGGAGGATATTGAAAAAAAAGGCGGAGTTTCAACCATACTAAAAGAACTTACGCGAACAAATAAATTAATATTAAACACCATGACCATAACCGGTAAAACCCTATGGGAAAATGTAAAGGAAGCTCCGGTTCCAGATGGAAAAATAATTAGGAAAATCGAAAATGCTTATAGTTTTGACGGCGGACTGGCAATTCTCAAAGGAAATCTTGCCCCAAATGGTGCCGTTATCAAAACCGCTGGAATCTCATCTGCAACGCCAAGATTTTTTAAAGGCAGGGCAAAGGTGTTTGAATCGATGGAGGAAGCCAATGTTGCCATACTTTCAAAAAAGATAAAAAGCGGAGATGTGGTGGTGATACGCTTTGAAGGACCGAAAGGCGGTCCTGGTATGCAGGAAATGCTTACACCAACATCTAACATAATCGGTATGGGTTTAGGTGAGAAAGTTGCCTTGATAACAGATGGCAGATTTTCAGGGGGTACCAGAGGAATATGTATAGGTCACATATCTCCTGAAGCTGCAGCCAAAGGTCCGATAGCTATAGTACGGGACGGAGACATTATTTATATAGATATTGGCAAAAGAAAACTAATGTTAGATGTTAATGTAAAGGAGATAAATAGAAGACTTTCAAAACTAATAAAATTCATGCCAAGCATCAATAAAGGCTGGTTGGCAAGATATTCCCGTTTTGTAACATCAGCTGATAAAGGAGCTGTATTGACAGTATGAATGGATATATAAATACTAATACTTTAATTTTCTTATGAAACATACAGGTGCTGAAATACTATGCAAATCACTAATCCTTGAAGGTGTGGATGTGATATTCGGATATCCGGGTGGAGCAATCATGCCGGTTTATGATGCGTTGCTTAAATATCCTAAACTTCGGCATATTCTAGTAAGACATGAACAGGGTGCAGCGCATGCCGCGGAAGGATATGCCAGAGTGACAGGTAAACCGGGTGTCTGTCTTGTGACGTCAGGGCCGGGAGCAACCAATCTTATTACTGGTTTGGCTGATGCAATGATGGATTGCGTTCCTCTGGTTTGCATCAGCGGACAGGTTTCCTCAGAGCTTATTGGTAATGATGCTTTTCAGGAAGCGGATGTTGTCGGAATTACGAGTATGGCTACAAAGCATAATTATCTTATAGACAATCCATCAGAAATAGCCAAAGCAGTCAAAGAAGCATTTCATTTGGCAAATACAGGCAAACCCGGGCCGGTTATGATTGATTTTACAAAAGATGCCCAGTTTGCAAAAACTGAGTATATTAAAAATTTAGAAGTGGATCTTCCGGGTTATAAACCGGTAACAAAAGGTAATTTTTTTCAGATAAAAAAAGCAGCTGAGGAGATAAACAAAAGTAAAAGGCCTCTTATTTTAGCAGGACACGGAGTTCTTATTTCTAAAGCCTCCAGTGAACTTCTTTCCCTTTCCCAAAAAGCAGATATTCCGGTTGCATGTACTTTGCATGGCTTAAGCAGTATTCCAAATGCTCATAAAAATTACGTTGGGATGCTCGGAATGCATGGCAACCTCGCTCCCAATGTGATGACCAATAAAGCGGATGTATTAATTGGTTTAGGATTAAGATTTGATGATCGGGTTACCGGTAAACTGGATAAATATGCCAGGCAAGCGAAAATTATTCATGTGGATATCGATCCGGCGGAAATAGGGAAAAATGTTGACGTTGAGATTCCGATTGTAGGCGACGTTAAATCAGTTTTAGAAGATCTTATGCCTTTGATAAATTATGCAAATCACAAAGATTGGCTGGAGGAGTTTGATAAATATAAAAAAGAAGAAGAGGAAAAAGTCATAAAAGTAGAAACAAAACCCCGGACGGGAAAAATAAAAATGGCAGAGATCGTTTCATGTATTTCTTCTTCGGCAAAGTCAGATGCGATTATTGTTGCTGATGTCGGACAAAACCAGATGATAACAGCCAGATACAGTACATTTTTGCGACCAAACAGTTTTCTGACAAGCGGGGGTTTGGGTACAATGGGATTTGGATTACCGGCAGGAATTGGTGCCAAAGTAGGAAGACCTGAACGTGAAGTATGGATCATTGCAGGAGACGGAGGATTTCAGATGACAATTCAGGAAATGATGACCATAGTTCAGGAAAATCTGAACGTAAAAATTGCGGTTTTAAACAATAATTTTTTGGGGATGGTCAGGCAATGGCAGGATCTTTTCTTTGAAAAAAAATACTCGCAGGTACATATGCAGACACCGGATTTTATTAAAATTTCAGAAGGATTCGGGATAAAGGCAGAAAAAGTCAAAGAAAGAAAAGATTTGATTAACGCAATTGGAAGGGCAAGAAAGCATAAAGGTGCATATCTTTTGGAATTTGAAGTCGAAATGGAGGCAAACGTATTTCCCATAATGCCTACGGGCGCAGCTGTGGATGAAATGAGACTGGAGTAATTCTTAGATAATGAATAATGACTAAAGATTCTAACCTATCTACCATAATTGTTTGGGTCCAGAATAATCCGGGGGTTTTATTTAAATTATCCGGACTTATTAGACGCAGGAGATTTAACATTGAAAGTCTGACTGTATCCCATACTGAAAAACCAGGAATATCCCGTTTTACCATTCTGGTAAGAGGGAATAAAAAGACAGTTGAAAAAATGTCTAAGCAGTTATACAGGATTGTTGAGGTGGTCAAGATCAGAGAATCGTACGATAAAGAAATTGTTGCCCGTGAATTATGTCTTATCAAAGTTGATACGTCAAAAAAGGAAGATAGAAGTGATATTATGGAGACTGCCAAACATTTTAGGGTAAAAGTTGTACAAATTAAACCGAAATACACGATATTTGAATTGACGGGAAATGAGGATAAAATTGATGCTTTTTATGAGAATATGAAAAAATACAGGATTATGGAATTTGTAAGAACTGGTAGAACTGCAGTTTTCAAATAATTTATTACTTAAGTTTCTTAAGTAACATAAGTCACTTAAGATAAAATATGGAGGGTTTATGAAAATTAAATTTGCGGATACTTACGAAAACGTTATAACTCGAGAGGAATTTCCATTAAAAAAAGCAAAAGATATTTTAAAAAATGAAACGATTGCCGTTATTGGTTACGGAGTTCAGGGGCCGGCGCAAGCTTTGAATCTGAAAGATAATGGATTTAATGTGATTATCGGACAGAGGGAAAAATCCGAATCATATGAAAAGGCATTAAAAGACGGATGGAAAAAGGGAAAAACTCTCTTTCCGATTGAAGAAGCACTAAAAAGAGGAACGATTATTGCCTATCTTTTGTCCGATGCCGGACAAGTAGATCTTTGGCCAATTATCAAAAAATATTTGACAAAAGGCAAAGCTCTATATTTTTCCCATGGATTTTCCATTACCTATAAAAAACTGACAAAAATAATTCCTCCATCTGATATTGACGTATTATTGGTTGCTCCAAAGGGATCAGGAAGATCTGTCCGGAAAAACTTCTTATCCGGATCCGGAATAAACAGCAGTTTTGCAATATTTCAGGATGCAACAGAAAAAGCGAAAGATAGAGTGCTGGCAATGGGAATAGGGATAGGTTCCGGATTTCTTTTCGAGACGACTTTTGAGAAGGAAGTGTATAGTGATTTGACGGGAGAAAGGGGAGTTCTGATGGGAGCAATCGCCGGAATTATGGAAGCTCAATATAACATATTAAGGGAAAATGGCCATACTCCAAGTGAGGCATTTAATGAAACTGTTGAGGAGTTGACTCAGAGTCTCGTTCCTTTAATCGGCGAAAACGGGATGGATTGGATGTATAGGAACTGTTCAACCACTGCCCAAAGGGGTGCATTGGATTGGAAAGGAAAATTCCGGAAAGCAGTTGAGCCGGTATTTAATGATTTGTATAAAAAAGTAAAAACAGGAGAAGAAACAAAGAGAGTGCTTAAATCAAATTCAGATAAAAATTACAAGAAAAATCTGCAAAAAGAACTGGATGTAATAAAAAATTCAGAAATGTGGAGGACTGGTACAACAGTACGTTCCTTGAGACCGGAGAGATGGAGAGGGCAATAAAGCACAAATTTTGAATTTAATAGATATGATACAAAATAATTGCTATTATCTTGAATGTGTTGTTTGTCACAAAAAAACAAACGAAAAAGAAACAACCTCACGATGTTTATCCTGCGGTGGTCCATTGGACGTAATCTATGATTATGAATGGTTGAAGTTCAATCTTAATCCCTATTTTTTGAAAAATGCCGCACCAAAAGTGATGAAATATCTTGATTTTTATCCTTTATCGAAAAGACAAGAGATATTTTCCCTGGAAGAAGGAGGAACATCGCTTCATTTGGCAAAACGCTTAGGGAAAATCATGGGGGTAAATAAATTATATATTAAAAACGAAGGTTTAAATCCTACCGGTGCGTTTAAAGACAGAGGCAGTTTTGTGGAGATAAACAAAGCGAAAGAATTAGGTTTCTCCACTGTATGCGTAGCCTCAACAGGGAACATGGCAGCTTCAGTTTCAGCTTATTCAGCGCAAGCAGGTCTAGAATGTATTGTTTTTGTGCCGGAGAATACGCCAAGAGGGAAACTGGCTCAGTGCCTATCTTACGGAGCTAAAGTAATTCAAGTAAGAGGTACTTATACTGAGGCAAATATATTAGCTGAAAAAACTGCAGATAAATACGGCTACTATCTTGCCGGTGATTATGTTTTCAGAGCCGAAGGACAGAAGTCATTAGGTTTTGAGTTGGTGGAACAAATGTGGTTTGACAATATTGATTGGGTAATAATTCCCATGGGTATGGGGACAAATTTTTCTGCTGTTTGGAAAGGTTTTGATGAATATTTCAAATTGGGATTTATTAGAAGAATACCAAGGTTTGTTGCAGTTCAAGCTGCAGGCTGTCACTCGATATTTTATGAATCTGAGCGGAATTTTGCGGTAAAACCAGTTGACAAGCCCCAGACGGTTTGTTCTGCCATAGCAGTAGGCAACCCGCTTGACGCTTTAAAAGTAATAAGAGCTCTAAAAAATTCAAACGGAGTTGTTGAAACAGCTGACGATGATGAAGCTTTAAAATATCAGCAGATCCTTGCCAATACCGAAGCTTTATATATAGAACCCTCATCTTCCACCACAATTGTAGCCTTAAGTCATTTAATAAAAAAAGGTTTGGTTAAAAAGGATGATACTGTAGTTTGCGTTGCAACTGGTATAGGGTTAAAAGATCCTTCTGCGACTTTGAAGGTGCTGGCTGAGCCTCCTACTGTCGAACCGGATATTAAAGAAGTTGAAAGGGTGATCTCCGGTAGATTGTTTTCTATTATTGCGGGTGGAGTATTTGATAAGGAAAAAGTACTGTTTACAAAAATCCCCACGAAAGAAACATTGAAAATGATCGTTGAGAAAGAATTTAAATTAACTTTATCAAATTCCGATTTAGACAGTATTTATTTTGAAGTTGGAAATTTTATTAGGAGTAAAGGAAAGATGATAAAAAAAGCTGATCTTCAGTCTATATTGGAAACGGTGATACAACAGAAATCCGTAAAAACATATCTTAAAATATTGGATTATGATATTTTTGATTCAAAAAACAAAAGACCTAAAGCTAAGATGACAGTTAAACTTAAAGGAAAGAAATATTTTGAAGAAAGTGAAGGAGTTGGTCCTGTTGATGCTGCTGTGAGAGCTTTAAGAAAAATAATTGAAAAACATGACGGAATTGATTTCATGTTGTCTGATTTTTCCGTAGAAATTCCATCCACGGGAAGCGATGCAACTGTAGAAGTAGTTATGGTTCTCCAGATGAAAGATGGAACACAAGTAGTCGAAAAAGGCGTTTCACCTGATATTATCGCAGCCTCAATTGATGCTTTTGTAAAAGGTTATAATGAACTGATTTATCAATTAAATAAAAGAAGAAAGGAGAATTAATATGTCCAAAAAAGGAATTCATACTTCTGATGCTCCTAAGGCGATAGGACCTTATTCGCAGGCTGTCAGAATAGAAAATTTTCTGTTTTGTTCAGGCCAAGTGGGGATAAATCCTAAAACCAATAAAATTGTTGATGGCGGTATCAAAAAACAGACAAAACAGGTTATAGAGAATTTAATTAAAGTATTAAAAGCAGCAGGAGGAAGTATTAATAATGTAGTAAAAACTACGGTATATCTTATGGATTTAGGTGAATTTGAAGAAATGAATAAAGTTTATGCAGAATTCTTTAAAAAACCTTATCCTGCCAGAGCGACGGTTCAGGTTGCTAAACTACCAAGGGGAGCAAAGATAGAAATTGAGGCAGTTGCATATATTAATTAATATTAAATTATTAAAATTAAAAATAAAGGATCAATATGTCTGGTCAACAAAGTTTTCCGTTTGCGTTTTTTGAAGGAAAAATTATTCCATTCAAAGATGCAAAAATAAGTATTTCAAACAATGCTCTTCAATATGGAAATGGAATTTTTGGCGGGATTCGGTGTTATGTCTCCGAAGAAAAAAAGGATGTATTTATTTTTAGAATTTCTGATCATTATAAAAGATTTTTAAAATCTCTCAGGATATTAAATAAAACCATATCATATAATTATCAGGAATTGATTGATATTACAGTGAAATTAGCTAAAAAAAATCATCCCGATACAGATACTTATATCCGTCCCTTTGCTTATGCAAAGGAGGGTTTTATCTCTCCGGATCTTCATCCTCTGACATTTGATTTTGCCATTTACATGGTACCGCTTGGTGAATATTTATCCGTTGATAAGGGTTTGAAGCTGGCGGTATCCAATTGGATAAGGATAAATGATAATATGATACCTTCCCGTGCGAAGGTATGTGGAGGATACATAAATTCATCTATGGCTAAGGGGGACGCTGTGGCTTTGGGATTTGATGACGCACTGATGCTTGATATTTCCGGACATGTGGCTGAAGGAACAGGAGCTAACTTTTTTATGGTTAGGGATGGATTGCTAATCACGTCACCTAAATCATCGGATGCTTTGGAAGGAATTACCAGACGTACAATTATTGAACTGGCAAATGATCGGCATATTCCATTTTTAGAAAGGGAAATAGACAGAACAGAAATTTATATTGCTGAAGAAGCTTTTCTTACTGGAACCGGGGCTCAGGTTGCCTGGATTGCAGAAATTGACGGAAGAGTAATTGGTTCAGGGAAAATCGGTCCAATCACGAAAAAACTACAAACTCTTTTTTTCAATATTGTAAGAGGAAAAGAGAAAAGATACGCATCGTGGTTAAATAAGATATAATAATTACGTTGCTTCAAATAGAGATAATCTAATGATTTGTCCCCAGTACCAGACAAGTCAGACTTGTCGGTACGTGATTTTAGGACGCCACGTGGTATACCATATCTCACTGTCAGGACTTACGCAGTGAATTAACTCCAAGAGCCTCTTTTACCCACTAGAAGAGAAATCTACTGTCATCTCCCGTATGTTTTTTCGAGTAAAGA
>PFMK01000007.1 GCA_002785215.1 Candidatus Gottesmanbacteria bacterium CG_4_10_14_0_8_um_filter_37_24
ATCCTACGTCTAAAACCCTGCTTTTCTCCCTAATCATGTTATAAACCAACATATGCGCTTCATAAGGAACAGGGTTAAATTTATTATACTTATTTTTCATTTTAATAATTTATTTCTTAGCAAACATGCATAATGTTTGGTTAAGCCTTTATATAATCCATATAATAAGGCAGCTCTAAAGCCAATATAACCTTCTTTATATCCTTTGAGTTTAATAAAAGATCTATAAAAATGCCGAAGTGGTTCTATAATTGCATCCAATAATATATTTGCAGTTGATATCTTTGAATTTGCGATAATTTCCCCTTCAACCTTAATATATGGAAAAAACCGTAATATCGAAACAAATGAATTGTATTTGGAGTGCGAAGAATTATGATAAATTATGACATCATTAACAATTTTTATTCTATTATTATTCATCTTAGGTTGCTCATGAATCATTCCAGAATATTTTATCTTCTTGGTATTTCTAAATAATCTTAATTGATAATCAGGATAAAAATATCCATGTTTTAGATATATCTTATTATCTAAATAATTTCTTCTAGGAAATAAATACCCATCATAGTTAATTGAATCAACTAAGTTCTTTATAATCTGATTTGAATGCCCTCTTACTTCCTCATCAGCATCAATCACTAAGATCCAATTTCCTGTAGTATGTTTAATAGCAAAATTTCTTGCTGATTCAACATAACCTGAGTGTTTTTGGTAATAAATCTTATTAGTATATTTTTTAACATACTGAATGGTATTATCTGTTGAATCCATATCTACTACAACAATTTCATCTACCCATTTAATACTTCTTAAACAAGATGTTATATTTTTTTCTTCGTTGTATGTATTAATAATTGCAGATATTTTGTTCATAAATTAAGTTTATTTTAGATAATTGATCGTTAGGTCCAAACTAAATACTCTAATATTATATCAATAAAACATGTTGACAAATAAAGTTTTATTATTAAACTTTTAAATATAAAGTCAAAATTATGCATACTAAAATTATTATTTATATTTTTGCGTTATTATTAGTTATTACTGTACGAATACAAAATGTATATGCTGCTACAAATTGGATAAAATATTCATCTTACCCAGTTTTATCAATTGGACCATTGGAATCGTGGGATAGCAATGCTGCTGCTTCTCCATCGATATTATTTGACGGTTCGATATATAAGATGTGGTATATGGGATATGACGGCTCTAAATGGAGACTTGGGTATGCTTCATCGAATGATGGTCTATCGTGGATAAAATATGATAATTACATACTAGAATCAACTGATATTAGTAACTACATCAACGTCCATAATCCTAGTGTTACATACAACAATAACGAGTATTTATTATGGTATGCAGCGTCTGATAAAACCATAAATAGAATACATATTAATTATTCAAAATCAGATGATGGCTTAAATTGGCAATCCTCTGTACAAGAAGTATTAAAACCCGATTATCCTTGGGAAAGTTTCGGTAATAAAGGAATATCTTTTCCAAGAGTAATAATAAACAATAACACCTACTACATATGGTATGGGGCGTATGGAGAGTATAACGGAAAGGTAAACTGGAGGATAGGTCATGCCACTTCTACTGATGGCATAAACTGGACAAAATATCCGGAACCTGTTTTAGAAGCCGATCAAAACTGGGAAAACACAGCTGGCAGATTCGGACTTGGTAATCCAAATGTAATCGTAGAAAATGGAATATATCATATGTGGTATCACGCAGATAGAGACATTGGTCATGCTACATCTCCCGACGGCATACATTGGATGAAAGACCCGGATAATCCGGTACTAAGCCCTAGCTATAACCCGAATACATTTGACTATCAGAGGGTGGGAGATCCTTTTGTCATAAAGAAGGACGATATTTATTATATGTTTTATACCGGACTAGATAATAATGGCAGGTGGCAAATAGGCCTGGCCACCAGTGAAAGCATACCAACTCCCATCATCTCCCCCACCCCAATATCAGCAACTCCTTCCATCGCTCCTTCCCCCTCCCTAACGCCTAATCCTACACTTACAATAACTCCGTCTATTACTGTTACACCGACCATACTACCCACCGTCACAATGAATCCTAGAAACAAACCTCTGGTTATAGTTCCCGGTTTAGGTGCTTCCTGGAATCCGAAAGCTATCTTTTCCTGCAATCTCCAAAATTCAGGAGAATGGAAGTTGGCACCATATGCTTACTATGCTTATAAACCCTTGATGAGAACTTTATCTGAAAATGCTCATTTGACTCAAGATAAGGACTTTTACCTTTATTCCTATGACTGGAGAAATGACCTGCAAACCCAGGCGATTGATTTTAAAAAATATATAGATGATATTTTATCGAAGAAACCCGAAGGTACCAAAATTAACCTTATCGGACATAGTTATGGCGGTTTGGTAATAAGAAGTTACCTAAACAATTACCCCGGAACAGATAAAGTCGACAAAGTTATCACTGTCGGCACACCCCACAAAGGCAGTATCCTGGCATACCCTCTCTGGGAGAATGGAGAAGTCTGGATGAATGATATATTTATGTCAGTTTCGGTGAATCAGGTTATCAACCATTGCCGAATAGTTCGTACCTTCATCTCTCCTTCTATCAATATTCCCAAAATATTATCAAAAAAAGAAATAGTGCATCTACTCATACCGTCTATTGAGAATCTGCTCCCTACGTATGATTACCTCAAAAAAGAGAGGAAAATTATCGATACATTCACTCTCAAAAATCAAAATCTCTGGTTAAAAACTCATATCTTTAATAAGAATGGTTATCCTCATACAACATTCATTACCCTTTCAGGAGCTAATACAAAAACCATTAGATACTTAAATACCATTGATATCACATCAAAATACCGACAAAATACCGCTTGGGAAGACGGTAAACCGACAATAAAAGAATATTCACAGGAAGGAGACGGTAGTGTTCTGACTCTTAGCAGCGAACTTGAAGGCGTACAAAACGACATTATTGCCGGTAATCACGGCGATATTATTTCAAAAAAAGAAGCGATCAAGAAAATATTGTCTTACGTCGGCTTTGACAACGTCCTTTCAATCACGGAGGAAACATCAGCTCCAGAATCAGATAATAATTTAGTTATTTCCATTGATCATCATGCAAAATTACAGCTTACAACTCCCAATTTAGATAGTATTATTAGTGATGACGATATCATTGCCATAAATAATCCCAAACAAGGAGTTTATCGTCTAAAGATCACGCCCTATACGAAAGGTCTGGCATATATACATATAATGCAGCTTACTAAAAACACAGAACCCGAATACAATAATTACGCTATGTACTTCAACCCGGAAAACCCGATTAATTTCACGTTTCCTTATTATTCAAATCAAATTCGTGGTCTTAAATTGATACCGGTTAATTGATGTTTAGACTACTCTTATCTGTAGGAATGATCCAATTAACTTTATACATTTTTCCAGCTATGAGGCTATCCTTATGAAAATTTCAAGTCATCGGCGACAATCAAGAAATATTTATGTAAATTTTTTACGGCTATCTTAATTTGTTCAATTTTCTCTTTACTGCTTCACCCCGTAATTCTCTCAAAGCATCAGAAGAAATCCACCGAGCCGAAGTAGAAGGAATTTTTTGAATTTCCAAAGAGATTCTTATAGCTTCTTTATTTAGAATTATATTTCGTTTTCCGATTTGCCGTAAAGCCCAATTCACTGCCTTTTTTACATATTTTCTTTCATCTGTTGAACAAGCTTTAATAATAGATAAGAATTGGATAAATTCCGTATCCTTGGCCCTTCTATCATGAAAAGCGAACCAAGCTATCATGGCAAAAGATGCCCTTTTTACGTATTCTTCTTTTCTTTTACTCCATTCATGAATTTTTTTATGGACGAATTTTGTCTTATCAAATAAATTTCCACAACATTGATCACAGACATCCCAAGAATCGAATCCTCCTACCCATTCTTCCATCTGACGTTCAGTTACCATATCATATTCTTCAATCATACTGGCTAATATTCTAGCCTCATGAATTCCAGTAGACCATAATTGGAGCGAAAGATCATGGTTTCTCCCAATTTGCTTCGCCAATTTTCGTAAAATTGGAATTGCCACACCTAAAGTTCTACTCGGGTTTATCCCGAACCTTTCCATTCCTCTTACCGATTCCTTGCTGGAATGCTTTTTCAACTCTTTTATTATATGATCACAATCCATATATTGAAGTTATTATTTATACCCATCTTACTCAGGTTTGCATCCGCCAGCTGGCGGAGAAAAGCTGATTAGATGGGTATATACTGAGTAACTTAGATACAAACCTGAGTTACGTGAGTATAAAAGTAAAATAAGAATAATTTGTGGATCCGAGAGGACTCGAACCTCTGACCTTCGCGACCTGCCCGGAACGTCCAACGTTCCCCGCCGAACTTGTAGCCGCTGGTGGTTTCGAACCACCTACCTCTACGATGTGAACGTAGCGCTCTACCAACTGAGCTAAGCGGCCAAGGCAGGCGCGGTGTGAACGCGACGCCCCCCGCCTTTGCATCGCCTGAGCGAAGCTCTGGCGGGCAGGTCTACCCACTGAGCCACGGATCCTGATGAGTTATTATACATAATTCACTCTTGATATGCCAAGGTATGCTCCATATAATTATACATATTGATTTAAGTTTCTTAGAGGATAATATTAATAAGTTATCTTAACCCTAATAATTCAAAAATATAGTTATAATATTATTCACGAAATCACATATGCCTGAAAGAATTGCCATTGACAAAAAAATCGACGATGAAATCCCCAATGTAGTGATTGCGACGCCTAGGCAAGTTACAGATGGAATAAATAAAGACATATCAGGAGAGAATATTATTACAACTATATCAAAAGGTATTGTCCATTTCTTTTTTGATTTTCTGGAAACAATTGTCGTGGCCCTATCGATATTCGTGGTAATTTATCTTTTTTTCGTCCAGCCTCACGAAGTAAAAGGAAGTTCTATGGAACCGAATTTCCATAACAATGAATTTATTTTAACTGATAAAATTTCTTATCGTTTTCAAGACCCGAAAAGAGGTGATGTAATAATATTCAGATCACCAAATAATCCGGATGTTGATTACATAAAAAGAATAATTGCTCTTCCCGGAGAAAAAGTCAAAGCCAAAAATGGTTATATATACGTAGATGAAACAAAATTAAGTGAAAAATATTTAAATGATCTGACTTTCCTTTTCCCGACCAGTAAATTACAAAATGACATTGATATCATTGTACCACAGGATGAATATTTCGTCTTAGGGGATAACCGCCCGCATAGTTCTGATTCTAGGGAGTTCGGCCCAATTTCAAGAAGTTCAATCATTGGAAAAGCATTTATTAGATATTGGCCTTTACCTCTTTTGGGAGTTATTCCGGAAATTAAATATTAGGAAATAAGTTTACTGTAAACTTGTTTAATCAGACCGGATGTTGATTCTGGGGACCCCTTAAATAATATTTGAATTTTACCGCTGATTGTAGACTGATATATTTTTACTGATGCGTTTATTTTTCTACTCAGTTCTCTGGCTAAATTCTCGATCTCGACACTTTGAATTCTGTCTTTGGACGAGTTTTTTGACGGTATTGCTTTGTCTTCTTTCACTTTTCTGACTAGATCCTCCGTCCTTCTTACTGATGCTCCTTCCGAAAGAATGGTTTTATATGCCTCTACCATCAGTTTATCGTCTGCAAGACCGGCAATAGCCCTGGCATGTCCTTCTGTAATATCGCAGGAAATTAATCCATCTTTAATTGCATCAGGTAAAGCAAGTAAACGCAGAGTATTGGATACATAAGCCGGACTTTTTCCGATACGTTTTGAAATCTCGGTGACTCCGAGGGAAAATTCATCCTGCAATCTTTGAAATCCTTGAGCCCTCTCCATCGGATTGAGATCTTCTCTTTGTACATTTTCTACCAGTGCCAACTCCAGCATCCCCAAAGTACTTGTCTCTTTTACAACTACAGGTACACTCGTTAATCCTACAATTTTAGCTGCTCGCCAACGTCTTTCCCCGGCAATTATCTGAAATCCTGCTGGAGTTTTTGCAACCACTAAAGGCTCTAATATCCCATGGACTTTAATCGATTCTACCAAGTCTACTAAAGATTCAGATTTGATTAAACTCCTAATCTGAAGAGGATTCGGCTGTAATATGTTTATGTCTAATTGAAGCAAGCTTGAGTAAGTGTTATTCATAATGCAAATTTAAACTTGGTTAACTTCAACAGTTAATTTTTTCATATTTTTCTTAAATTTTACAATTCCTTCTTTAATCGCATATACAGTGAAATCTTTACCTAATTTTGTTCCGTCGCCTGGTCTAACCTTTGTACCTCTTTGTCTGACTATGATATTTCCGGGAATTACTTTTTCTCCGCCATATTTTTTGATACCTAATCTTTTACCTATAGAATCTCTATTTCCTTTTGTTGTTGCTCCTGCTTTTACGTGTGCCATATTATCACCTTTTTTTAAAAACTTTTAAGTGGAGTTTAATAAATACTCGTAAACCTGTCAATAAATAAATACCTTATTTTTTCCTTGAAATTTTTGTTTTTTCTTCAACTTCTATCCTCTCTATTATGATTCTCGAATATGAAGCTCTAAATCCAATTCTTCTTCGATAGCGGACCTTTGCCTTGAACTTCTCAATAAATATTTTGTCTCCTAAACTATCTCCTAAATACTTACCGGTGACGTATCCATTTTTTACGTACGGATCACCAATGTAAATATTATCATCTGTTCTTATTAACAGAATTTCCTTAAATTCATATTTATCATCGGCTTTCAATACAAGTTTATCAACTAGAATCTCTTTTCCTTCTTCTGCTTTAAATTGTTTTCCTCCAATTTTTACAATTGCATATTTCATAAGTGCTAATTATATTAAATAATTCACCTTATCACAAGGGGATTATTCTTTTTATCATTAGATACAGATATTAGCAAACCTAATCCTATAAATGTACTTATAATGGAATTACCTCCATAAGAAACAAGCGGCAAAGTTATTCCGGTAATTGGTAATAAGCCCAAGTTCATCCCAATATTAATAAACACCTGAATGAAAATCTGAGTAAATAATCCTATACAAACCATCCTACCGAATTTATGATCACAGTTGTAACCAATTAATAAAATCTTGGCCAAGATCACAAAGTATAATAGAATGACAATAAACCCGCCTATAAAACCAAGTTCTTCTCCTAAAGATGCAAAAACAAAGTCTGTATGATATTCAGGAAGAAATAGCAACCTGCTTTGTGTACCTCGGCCAAGACCTAATCCAAATAGCTGTCCGCTTCCAATTGCAATTATTGCCTGAATTGCGTTATAACCAGCACCCACAGGATCCAAATTGGGATTTAAGAAAGAAATAATTCTTTGCTTCTGATAATTTTGCAGAATAAACCAAGACAATGGTGCTATGATTATAGAAAATGTAAAAATGATAACATAGTATATCAAAGGCAATTCAGATATTATGAAAAAGGAGAATAAGACGGAGGTATAAATAATAACATTACCTAAATCCGGTTGCTTAAATATCAATAACATCAAAGGTAAAAACATGACAATAATTATGAATATATTGAAAAAAGAGGATATTTTTCGTGTTGAAAACTGATAGGCAAAAAAAAGTATTATAAAAGGTTTGATTAGTTCTGAAGGTTGAATCGTCAATCCTCCTATTTCTATCCATCTTTTTGCTCCGCGAATATCATTGCCCATTAAACTAAAGGTCAATATTATTATAGAAAAAATATATATAATCCAATAATATTTTCTCCAAATCTTATAATCTACTGTCGAAAAAAATATGAACAATCCGATTCCGATGACAAATGATATTAATTGTTGACCCAATAAGCTCGGGGTAGTACTGGCTATTAAAAATAAACTAACACCTGCTAATCCAAAAACGGGAATGCTTATAAAGGGATCGACTAACGAGGATAATATCATTTTCTTATAACCTTTAATTCTTCTCCCTGAATAATTTGCCCTGCTATTGTCTCTCTTTGTATAAGATTGAAATATTTATTATTTAATTTCGGAATTACTAGATCGATCTTTTCAGCTAGATCACATCCTAATTCTTTTCTTTTAATTTGTATCTGTCTAATAATATCTCTTACCTGTCCTTCTTCCAGTAAATCTTTATCAATATTTATATCAAGAAATATTTCAAAACCATCTATATTTTTTGAAACTACACTTGGCTTTTTAATAAATTTATTACTATCTTTTTTTACAATCCATTTATGCACATTTAGTTCTTGAAGTACCAGATCCAAAACTTTTTCATTCTCTAATTTATTAGAAGTTTCACTATGCCAAGCAGAAGACAGCGGTTGTCTGGTTTTGATTTTATATTCTTTTCTTAAGGAATGTCCCGATTCCACAAGTTTTCTAGCAAATACCATCTGCTTCATAAGTGATGTATCAATCTTATTATCATCAGTAATCGGCCACTTTGCTAAATGGACAGATTTTTCACCTGTCAGACTGGTAAATATTTCTTCCGGCAGGTAAGGGATAAAAGGAGCAAGTAGTTTAGACAAAGTCACTAGAATCTCATAAATCACCTCTAAACATTGATCTTTATCTGTTTGATTATCCGCTCTAATACTTACTCTGTCACGAGATCTCCGAATATACCATTGTGACAAGTCGATTACGAATGATTCAATCGAAGCAGCAGCAGTAAACGAATCAAAGTCATTTAGAGATTTTTCCACAATCCCAATAAGCTGATTTAATAAGGATATAATCCATTTATCAAGAATGTTGGAATAATTATTATTAGATCTGCTCGTGTTTTTAGAATCCCATTTTGCTAGGTTAGCGTAAGTCACAAAGAAATTATAAACATTCCAAAGTATTAGATGAAATTTTCTTCTTGTCTCATCAGCTTTTCTAAACCCAAAGTGAATATTTTGTTCTGGATCTTGAGTTACAAAGATCCATCTCATTACGTCAACACCAATCTTGTCTGCACCTTCGTTAAATTCAATTGCATTGCCCCATGATTTATGCATCGGCCGACCATCTTCTCCCAACATTGAAGCATACCCTAATACAGTATTATATGGATTTCTCTTTTCCAATACCGTGGACATAGCAATCATTGAGTAAAACCAGTTTTTAAACTGACCGGGAAAAGATTCTGTTATAAAATCAGCAGGAAACCATTCCCTCCAATACTCTTTATCGCTGGTATAACTGAGTTTTTTGGTCTTCGGATCTATATACGTTGAAAAGGGAACACTTCCTGCATCAAGCCATACATTTCCTACGTCATCTATTCGCCCTATTTTTTCTTTACACTTACTGCATTCAATCATTACCTCATCAATAAAAGGCTTATGCGGACTATTTCCTTTAAACTTCTCCCAACCTAAAACAGCGCGATTTTTTAATTCTTCAAAACTGCCGATCACTTCAAAATTACCACATTTATTGCATTCATATATCGGAAGAGCTAATCCCCAATAACGATTTTTCTTACTGATTAACCAATCATTCATGTTTTTTAACCAATCAAGTTCGCGATCCAAACCAAACTCGGGCATCCATCTAATCATTTTCGCTGTTTTTACCATCTGCTGCCTGAGAGTTTTTCCTTCTTTTACTTTTAACTTTTCTTTCCTGTCCATCGCAATATACCATTCATGTGTCACTTTCCACACTAACTCTGTTTTACATCTCCAGCATGATGGATAACGATGTTTAAAATACATTGTTTTTAATAAATACTCTCCCTGGCAATAATTACGAAGGTAATCAATTATTATTTCCGGATGTTTTTTGGCATTTTTTCCTGAGAACTCACCCATACCATCCATATATGTTGCATTGTCAGTAATCACAGAGATAATAGGTAAATCTTCTCTTTTCCCTAAATCGAAATCTTCTTTACCGGCACCCGGCGCAATATGCAATAAACCGGTTCCTTCGTTTGATACTACTATTTCAGATCCATTCACTACAGTATGGAATGTATTAGGTTTTTCTTTTTCCGCATTTTTTACTAAAGGTAGAGAATCAAAAGGAGCATTGTAATGAAGGCCAACTAATTCAGTCCCTAATACTTCCTCCGTTTTTTTAAATTCACCTTCAATTCCGCTGAAAATATATTCAGACATTGATATTTCCTTATTACCGGATATCCTTTTTACATTATCTAGATTTTCATCTTTTTCAAGAATAATCACAGCTTCATCATTGCCTTTATTTTCCCAAATACCATATATAAACTTTGTATTTATTCCTACGGCGACGTTAGCCGGTATTGTCCAAGGAGTAGTTGTCCACACCAACAGGTAAATATTTTTGAATTTATGCTTAAATTTCTTTATTACCTTATGTGCATCTTGACTAAGACTGGAATCATTTATTTTTAACTTAAGAAAT
>PFMK01000113.1:0-3299 GCA_002785215.1 Candidatus Gottesmanbacteria bacterium CG_4_10_14_0_8_um_filter_37_24
ATTATTAAGAAGCAGGGAAAATTATCGCGGATAAGATAATCTGGGGAACCCTATAGGAAATTGGTTCTTGACATAGAACGTCTCGGACTAATGAGAGAATTTATAGAAGTGGCCGCTGATGCGGCCAAAATCGCGCGCGCGAAACATAATGGCGAAGAATTATTATTCTTCGCCAAAAAAGTCGGCTCGGACTACTCTTTAAATAATCGGCGGCTTTTTTGCGTATATAAACGGGGCTTTGCAGCGCTCGCCGCGGGGGCGCCCTACGTTCCTTAGGGTAAAGGCGCGGCGAGCGCCATTCCTGACTCGCCGGAAAATCCATTTCTGTGGGCAAGGAGGGACTCGAACCCTCACGGTATTTTCATACCACAAGTTTTTGAGACTTGACTGTCTACCAGTTCCAGCACTTGCCCATTTTGTGGTCTACCAATTCCACCATCGCGGCCAGATTTTATATATCTAGCACCTTCCGATTGACTCTACACATTATATTTTGTATAAGTATGATAAGTCAAATAAATAATATTATCGGTGATAATCACACAAAATCTAAAAAAAATTATATGAAATTACTTATCAAAACTGGTGATATAAACAAATTAGACGTAGATGCTCTGATAGTATTTGCTTGGGAAAACGATTTATCCGTCTTCTCAAAATTTAATACTGCAATGGCGACATATCTGAAAGAAGCAGGTACGCATGAGGAGTTTGAAGGCAAAGAAGGTCAATTTCTCACCACTTCCTCAAAAGGTATGATTTCAGCATATAAACTTATTATTACAGGTTTAGGCAAGAAAGATAACTTCGATATATATGAAATATATAAAAATATCGCACTTTCCTTAAGAAAAGCAAAAGAATTTAAACCTGTAAAAGTTGCTCTTATTCCGTCGGAATACTGGCTTGAAAAATATCCGGTAAGAAAAATCTATAAAATAATGGTTGAAGCCTCTTATCTTGCTAATTACCGGTTTTCAAAATACAAAAGCGAAGCATCACTTATGAAATTACGAACAGTTGAAGAGCTTATCATGTATACCCATCCGGGTAGGATAACAGGAGCAGAATTGGGCATGAAAGAAGGTTTGGTTGTATCTGAGGCAGTCTGTTTTTCACGGGATTTGATAAATGAACCGGCCTGTGTAACTACTCCGGAATATCTATCAAAAGTCGCCTTATCAGAGTCAAAAAACAGTAAGAACAATACTAAAGTGAACATAATCGAATTCGATGAAATTAAAAAATTGGGTATGGGCGCTTTTCTTGGAGTAGCCAGAGGGAGCGAAGAACCGCCTAAATTTATCAGACTGCAATATAAACCGAAAAATTCCAAGAAGAAAATAGTCCTTATTGGTAAAGGGATCACTTTCGATACGGGAGGTTTGTCCTTGAAACCTGTGGAATATATGGAAACGATGAAATTAGATATGGCCGGAGCAGCCTGCGTGTTGGCAATTTTTAATGCTTTAAACCAATTGTCAGTATCAGTGGAGGTTGTCGGTCTTATTGCTGCTTGTGAAAATATGCCTTCAGGCAGAGCTTTAAAACCGGGTGATATTCTGACAGCCATGAATGGGAAAACAATTGAAGTGTTAAATACTGATGCTGAAGGGAGATTGACGATAGCTGATGCAATTAGTTTTGCTGTACAAAAAGAGAAACCCGATGAAATAATTGATATTGCCACCTTAACAGGGGCTTGTAGAGTAGCATTAGGTGAAGAAATTGCTGGAATTTGGGGGAATGATACGAAGATGGTTGACTTATTAGTAGAATCCGGTAAAAATTCAGGTGAAAAAGTTTGGAAGATGCCTTTGGAAAAGGAATATAAAGAATTGATTAAAAGTTCAATCGCTGATGTCAGGAATATACAGATAGGACGTTTCGGGGGAGCAATTTCAGCAGCATTATTCTTAGCAGAATTTGTCAGTGACATTTCTTGGGCTCATTTAGACATCGCGGGACCGGCATATGCAGAAAAAGATACTTCTCTTTCCGAGAAAGGAGGAGTAGGTTTTGGTGTAAGATTGCTTCTTCAGTACTTAACTACAAAGTAATTACCTTATATACTTTTCATGAACAAATCATTCGTTGAAGTTTTAAAAAACACTAACTTCAGAAATCTTTGGTTAGGTCAGATAACTTCACAAATTGCTTTAAATATGCTGATGTTTGTTCTTGCTACAAGCGTATATGAGAAAACTCAATCAAATTCCGCAGTTTCTTTTATGCTTTTATCTTTTAATATACCGGCAGTAATATTTGGTTTTTTAGCAGGCGGTATTGTCGACCATTTTGACAAAAAAGATGTGCTGATGTTTTGTAACGTCAGTAGATTCGCTATATTGATTTTCTTTTTTATATTCTCAAAATCTTTAGTTGCATTATTTGCTTTATCCATATTAATTTCAATAATCACTCAATTATTTATACCTGCAGAAGCACCCTCAATACCAAACTTAGTTGATTCTTTTAATCTTCTAGCTGCTAATTCACTTTTTACGATAAGTTTCTATTTGTCTACTGTTTTGGGGTTTATTCTGGCGGGACCAGCGGTCGCGTTATTTGGTTATTCCTATATATATTTATTCATGGCTCTTATGATGTTTATTGCTTCGATATATGTTAGAAGGTTGCCTCAAATCAAACCAAGAAAGGGAAATGATAATTTTATAATTAATTTTTCCTTTATCGGTAAGACCATTGATGAAGGAATCAAATTCATTCAGGATAATGAGAGGATCAAACAAAGTCTTATCCTTATGACGTTTGCTCAATCATTACTTGCCACTTTGGTAGTACTTGCTCCCGGTTTTGCCGATAAAATATTAGCTATCAACCTGACTTCAGCTTCTTATCTCGTGATGGGTCCTGCTGCTCTTGGTTTAGTGGTTGGTTCATTTTTAGTAGGCAGCTATGGTGGTAGATTTCTGAAGGGTACAATTATATTGATAGGAATATTAATTACGGGAATTATTCTGATGCTATTATCTTTAATCTCAAGAGGATCGGCTCCGAGTATAATTTTATACAATAATTTATTTTTAGCCATGATCCTTCTATTCGGTTTAGGGATTTTTAATTCATTTATCAGCGTACCTGCAAACACGATTTTGCAGGGTGATACAGACAGGGAAATGCGGGGGAGAGTTTACGGGGTTTTGACTTCCTTAACAGGAGGTGTCTCTTTTTTACCGGTGATTTTTTCCGGAATAATCGCAGATGTTTTTGGAGTAAGTATTTCTTTAGCCTTTCTGGGAATGATCGTAATTATTATTGGAGTATATCATTACTTC
>PFMK01000113.1:3332-12088 GCA_002785215.1 Candidatus Gottesmanbacteria bacterium CG_4_10_14_0_8_um_filter_37_24
TTTTCGGAAGAAAAATGTTGTTTAATCAATTTAAACGGTTTACACTGGAACACACTTGAGTTTTTTCAGTATAATAAACTAAATAAAAGAATGAAAATGATACTATTTACCATTGGCACTTTTAACGTTTACACTTTTAGTATCCTCTTGGCACTGTCTTTTGTGGTTTCGACTTTTATAGTTTGGAAGTTCGCCAAAGAGGAATTTAAGGAAGAAGAGTATTTGGATGCATACTTATATACAAGTATTGTTTCTCTAATTGCAGCTAGGATCATTTATATATTGCTGCATTTTGATGATTTTGGTATCAATTTGCTTAGATATATCTTAGTTAGAGAAACTCCGGGATTATCTTTGCTTGGGGGATTATGTTTTGGGGTCATTTTTCTTTGGTGGTATACCAAGTTAAAAAAAACCGGATATTTTCATATTCTGGATATTTTCAGCATTGCTGGTGGGTTCGCACTATTTCTGGTAAAAGTTGGAGAACAGCTAGGTGGTGCGGCTTTTGGGAAAGAGACGAATTTTTTTCTAGCGATTCAAATCGCAGGTTTGCCAGGCAGACGTCATCCGACAGAGTTATATGAATCTTTGATTTTCCTGACTACAACAATTATCCTGATGATCATTTATCACAAACAGAAAAGAAATAAATGGCCGGAAGGAACAACATTTTATATATTTGTATTTATTTTCTCTGTTGAAGTTTTGCTTCTTGAATTTTTAAGGAATTACAACGTATACTTATATGGTCTCAGTCTCAAACAAATAGGATCAATAATATTACTTATATTAATCATTAAACCTATATACAAACGGTTTCGAACAATTTTCAATCAAAAAAAAGAGTAAATAATTATGAAACTACCTAAAACTATTAGCGAGGAAATAAAAGCGCATTTAATAGACGAAGAAGCAAAGATCAAAAAAACCTTAGTATCATTGAAGTTGCAGGATCCTTTTTCAGATCCGGATAGGTTAAATGATAACGCAGCTTCGGATACTGAAGCGAGTGAAGAGAGTTCACACGAAAGAATGGAAGCTTTGGAGAAAGAATTGAATATTCACCAGGAGGAAATTCATCAGGCTTTGATGCGTTTAGAAAAAGGGATATACGGAAAGTGTGTGGCATGTGCGAGTATGATCGATACAGACAGGTTAGCTATCAAACCCACAGCATTGTATTGCGTGGATTGTGAAAAAAAGAAAGAAAAATAATATTCTGTCTCATAGATTTTCATCTTCTCATTTTCAATTAATATGAATATCCCTGTTGTTTTTCAAGATGATTGCCTGCTGGTGATCAACAAACCTTCAGGAATAGTCGTTAACAGGTCTGAAAGTACTAAAGGCCAGACATTACAGGATTGGATAGAAAATACCTATAAAACTAATTTTAACCTTTATTCGGTAGACCAAAACAGTGGGACGGATGATTTCAAAGACAGATCAGGAGTTGTTCACAGGTTAGACAAAGATACCTCCGGACTCCTCATTATTGCGCTTAATTATGTTTCTTTTACGAACTTACAAAGACAGTTTTATGACAGAATAGTAGAAAAAAAATATCTGACTTTGGTTCATGGGAAAATGCAATCTGTTATGGGAACAATTAAAGCTCCGGTAGGCCGTCTACCTTGGGATAGACAAAAATTTGGCGTAATATCGTCAGGAAGAGAAGCGGAAACATCATTTAAAGCTATGTCTTATTATTCCAACAATAACGCGGTTTTTTCTTTACTCGATATTACTCCACATACAGGAAGAACTCATCAAATTCGGATACATCTCAAATATTATGGATATCCCGTGGTTTCTGACAGGTTATATTGTGGAAGGGTTAGGTATAAAGACGATCTTAAGTTTTGTTCGAGGTTGTTTCTTCATGCGTATTATTTAAAGTTCCGTCATCCGGCAAAAAACAGCTGGATAGAGTTAAGAACTGATTTACCTGAAGAGCTTAAAAACGTACTGGATTCTATAAATAAAGTTGATTTATACTAAAAATATATTATGGAAAGCCTTACATTAGCACGTGATCTGCTTGTAATTCTATTTACTGCGTTTGTCGGTGGGGTAATTGCCAAGAAAATGCGTCTCCCGCTTGTAGTAGGATATCTACTTGGTGGAATAATCGTAGCAAGTTCTCTTATTAACTTCATAAATTTTGGAGATACTCTAAAAAATATTGCCGAAATAGGAGTTGCCCTGCTTTTATTTACCTTGGGTCTTGATTTTAATTTACATAAAATTAAGGATCTGGGTAATGTTATTATTTTCGGATCACTTATTCAAATACTGCTTACCATATTTTTAGGCGTGTTTATTTTCCCCTTATTTGGAATGGACTTTTATTCCTCATTCTTTCTTGCTGCGGTTTTTTCGTTATCTTCAACCGCTGTAGTAGTGAAAGGATTGTCTGAGAAAGGTGAGTTGGATACTCTTCATGGTGAAATTGCCGCCGGATGGCTTTTTATGCAGGATCTGTATACATTGCCCATGATGATTATTCTGCCAGGCGTGGGTCAAATGGTAAGCCATGGGGATGCATTAGCTGGTGCTCTGGTTTATTTCTTAAAAAGCATAGTACTGGCTTTCGCCTCATTTTTTCTTGTTATTTTTATAGGAAAGAAAATTGTTCCTTATATTTTTGAGAAAATTGCCGAACTTAGAAGTAGGGAATTGTTACTCATCGCCTCAATTTCCTTTTGCCTTCTATTTTCGTTCGTTTTTAATGCGCTAGGATTTTCTTTTGCTATTGGAGCTTTTATCGCCGGTGTCTTAATTGCTTCTTCATCGGTTAGTCATGGGATATTTGCCGAAGTAAGACCGCTTAGGGATATCTTTTCAGTAGTTTTTTTTGTATCACTGGGTTTATTAATGAATCCTGCTTTTTTAATGTCATCATTCTTAAATATTTTATTACTGGTTTTAGTCGTTATCATATTAAAATTTTTAATTGCAGGACTTTTGACACTGCTTCTTGGCTATCACACAAAAACCGCTACCTTAGTAGGCATATCACTGGTTTCAGTTGGCGAATTTGCATTTATTTTGGCTTTAACTGGCGTATCAAGCCATCTTATTTCCAACGATACGTACATGACCATACTTTCTGTTTCGTTTATCTCATTAATTATTTCCGCTCCATTACTATCTAAAAGCAGTAATATTTATTATAACTTTAAAAAAATCATATCAAATAATGTTCCGGCTTTGTCAGAAATCATAACAAAATTTGATAGAGGTTTTAAATTAAACTCTAATGATTTATCCAATCACGTAGTAGTCTTAGGATACGGCAGAGTAGGTAGGTATATATGTAGAGCTTTAAGCATGGCTAATATCCCGTATGTGGTAGTTGACTATAATTTACACATAATCAAAGGTTTGAAACAGCTGGGAGTGAATGTAATATATGGTGACCCATCAGAAATAGATGTATTAAGCTTTGCTAAAGTATCTGAGGCAAAAATTATTATTATGGCTTATTCCGACAGACATATGCAGAAATCAGTTGTGGCTAATATCTTTACTTTAAATCCCAAGGCGAAAATATTAAGCAGAATCCATTTTGAAGAAGACCAGAAGATTTTAAGGGGCTTAGGAGTATCCGTTTTGATACAACCTGAATTCGAAGCCGCCTTGTCTATTACCAATAAGTTATTTAAATTGTATAACGTTCCAGCTGAGGATGTCGAGGGTAAGATTACAAGACTAAAAATCGAACACGGATTAGGATAATGACAATTGACAAAACTGATAATTATTTTTATCATGTTTATATATGGGTACATTCGGAGGATTCTATAAAGGCGATAAAAAAAAGATTAAGAAGTCAATATTAGAAAAAAAAGCACAAATACTGTCCAGACAAAATTCTTCTTTCGTCCCTAAAGTAGAGATAATAAAAAAAGGTAAGAATGACTCCTAAGAGATTGACTCGCAAAGACTCTCCAAAGTCAAAATCTAGCCGCCGTTATATTTTTTTTGGGATAATAATCTTATTCTTCATAATTACTGTAACCGTAATACTTTTTAATAAAAAATGGGATGGTATAAGCAGATTTACAATTATTATCCATAATCACACAGAAGATCCCTTAAAAGGATCTCTGGCGGTTTTTTCGATTGAACCTAAAGAGCGTAAAGCTGTCTATATGGTTTTTCCATACAACACGCTTTTTAATGTGCCATACGGTTATAAATCATATATGGTATCCTCAATATATAAACTGGGTAAACTTGATAGTCAAAGAAGCGCCGGTAAATTACTAGCAAAAAGTACCGAAATCTCCTTGGGTTTAGCCATAGACGGATATCTGGTAATGGAAAATAGCGATTTTCAGTATGTTTATGATAACGAAGCAGATTTTAAAAAAACCAAAATTAATAATTTTTCTTTCATCGGAGGATTTAAAAATATAAGACGATTTTTATTTGGGTTTAAGAGTGTGGATACGGATATGACTCTTATGGATAGATTTACCCTGTGGAATGCAATAAGGAAACTTCGGGCAGATCAAATATCTTATATTGATCTGATCAGTAATAACATATTACAGGATGATCAGTTATCAGATGGTACTAGTATTAAAAAAATAAACTTAGACAGGTTCGACATCTCTTTGTCTGATGATTTTCAAGATACAAATATCCGGGCAGAAAATATTACTTTGGAAATTATTAATGCTACTAAGCAGGAAAGGCTGGCGGCGCAATTTGCAATGATTCTGAATAGATTAGGAGCTAACGTGATTTCAACAAATACCTCTGAAGAACCTTTTGGAGACTCCTGTACTCTTTATGGTACAGAAAATGAAATAGAAAAGAGCTGGATTGTAAAAAAACTTAATAAGCTATATGATTGCATGCAAATTAAGAAAAAGGATAAGAATCAGCAATCAGAAATAAGAATTGTTTTAGGAGAGAGATTTGTTAAATGAACATACTGGTAATTTCCATAATCATCTTGATCATTTCATTCATTCTTGCTTTAAGATCCGTAAATAATGAGTTATCTACCCCCCCTGAACTCAAGAATTTAAAAATCAAAAAGAATAAAAAGATAACGGGAGTAATAATTTTTCTGAAGGAAAAAATTGTACATTATTCTTCAGAGTCTTCCTGATTTACTTCACCTTCACTATTGTCATTTTCCTTATCTGATCTTTTTATTTCTCGAGGAATAGACGATGCATACGATACTGTTATGGGTAAAAATGTTGGTTGGCAAAGATATTTTTTTCCGCGTTTTATTTCTCTTATAAATACTGAGATGGTATTTTTTTGAATATTCTTAATGCATATATGATATTCGTTTCCGGCTTTTAAAAAACGTATGATACGGAAGGATATATCATCCGGAAGAGCCCCGAGGAAGATATTATTTTGATCTCTAACTTCGATTGTGTATTTTTTAGGATTTATTTTTACTATATCGCCTATATGAAGTTTTGATATTACAGCCACCGGTGCGACATTTATCAAAGTGATAGTCTTTGTTTTTCCAGGTTCTTCGATAAATTGGCTGGGAGATAGATGTAAGGTTTCCCGTTGGAACTTGTAGGGTTTTGAGTTTGACGTTTTTGGAAGACAGTTTAACTTGTCTAAATTTTTCCGGGCAATTACGTTATAATGGTCGAGGATGAGGATTTTTTTATATAATTCCTTTGCTTTATCGGATTCTCCAATCTGAATATAGGCATATGCTAATCGGCTCAACGCTTCAATACAATTTTTATTTTCTGTAAGGATGTTTTTATTTGCAAGAATTGCTTTTTCCCAGTCTTGCGATAATGCAGCATTAATAGCAGTTTGATGTGTGTTATCCATTATTTAGATTAAGTTGGGAGTAGTTTACCTAAGAAACTTGAGAAAAGTCAAGAGGGAAGATATAATTGTTGAACTTACTAAGGCGATGAAGATAACCGGAGTATGAAAGTGATTTTTTAAGGATATAAAATGTCAGGTCATTCTAAATGGTCAAAGGTAAAACATCAAAAAGAATCAACTGATGCTGTAAAAGGAAAGATCTTTACTAAACTGTCAAACAGTATTATCGTTGCGGTTAAACAGGGGGGTGGCAACAGTGATCCCAATTTAAATTTTAAATTGAGATTAGCAATTGACAACGCTAGAAGTCATAATATGCCCAAGGATAATATCGAGAGGGCTATAGAACGAGGAAAGGGTAGCAGCGCTGAAGATTCACTAAGTGAGGTAATGTATGAAGCTTATGCTTCCAATGGAATAGGACTGATTATTTTAGCCGCCACGAATAAAAAGCAGAGGACGGTTGCAAATATTAAAAATATTTTAGAGAAAGAGGGTGGAGTATTGGCGGCAAGCGGATCTGTGTCGCATTTATTTGATTATTTTGGCAACATCAAGATTTTAAAAGGAGATAAATCTTTCGATGAAATATTGGAAATCGCCTTAAATTCTGGGGCAGAGGATATAAAAGATCATGAAAACGTAATAGATATATTCACGAAGCCGAATTTTCTGCATAAAGTTAGGGAAACAGCCATAAATAACGGTTTACAGGTATTATCTTCAGAGCTACTTTATTATCCAAAAATTTCAGTTCCGCTTATTGACAAGGAAACTGCTTTGAAAATTACTAAACTCGTAAGCAGAATAGAAGATAATGAGGATGTTTTCAAAGTATACTCTAATTTTATGATTCCTGATAATTTGTTAGTAGAATATACTGAAAAAACTCAAGCTTGAAATAAGTTTTTCCAGCATAGCCCCATCTAAACCTCCGAATCGGAGATCTAATCAGTCCCGATTAAATCGGGATTGCAAACCTGAGTAAGATGGGTATAAATGTCTTATTAATTCTTATTAATTTGGTTATAATTGAACTTATTTTTTCTTCATCGTATGGGTAAGTTTATTAGAATATGGTCAAAAAATCGGAGAAAAATACTCACTTTAGATAAAAAAGAACGTTTTGCGATACAGACAACGCTTCTTACCGCGGGTCTTCTAGTCACCCAGTTTATCTGGGAAGATTATCGTTTTGCCATGGTAGTTATATTAGCCGTTTTGTCCTATGCGTTGACAGCGTGGTCGCTAAAAGAAGATATTAAAGGTATAGAATGGTTGCTCCTTTTTATTCTACCCGTAATGTACGTGGCTTCTTTGTCCTTGTTCTATTTCTTACTCCCCAACAGACTATTCACTAAATTTATTATGACGGTATTATTCAGTATCGGTATATACGCAATATTACGAATTGAGAATATCTATAATGTTGCGGCGGTGCGATCAATACAACTTCTAAGGGTTGCCCAAAGCGTGGGTCTGTTATTGACCTTGGTAATTATTTATCTTTCATCAAATATTTTATATTCCTTAAGGCTTCCATATTGGTTGAATATGTTCATGATTTTACCGCTGGTTTTTATCTTAGCCCTGCAATCTTTATGGTCAATTAATTTAGAATCAAAATTCAGTCAAGCTATTATAATTTATTCAGGGATTGTAACTTTAATTATGGGTGAACTAGCTGTCGTGTTGTCTTTTTGGCCGGTGCAAAATTCTCTGTATTCCTTAGTAATGGCCGCTTGTTACTATGCATTTGTCGGATTGATACAACAGTATTTACAGGATAAATTATTTAAAAATGTAATTAGTGAATTTATTTTGGGATTTATTTTTGCAGTCTTTCTAATATTATTAACCTCAAAATGGGGTGGGTAAGTAGGGTAGTCCTGATATCTTTCCAAAATTCTATACAATCCGTATTCATACAACTTAATTGAAGCTGGGACATAATTGTCCCAGCTTCATCCTGAAGCCGGCAGGCAGAAGGATCTCGCGGTTTGATATCCTTCGACTCACTTCGTTCGCTCAGGATGTGGGTGGGATTATGTGACCCACCCTCACTTAATTATCAATATAAAAAATTAATTCAAAGATAATACAAGAAAAAGATATATGATATGAGTAGAGGAGAGGGGAGGAGGTAAATGATGGAATTGGGTAAGAAGACCTATAGTATATACCCTATAGTTTTGTGGATAAGTTTTCACGAATAATGAGCCTTCCTTTTCACGGATTTACATATTTATGTATGTAGGGATTGATATAGTTGTATATATAGACAGATTAATTCCTCTATTTATCGTATTAGCAGATTGAACAACTTAATTACGCATGTCATTTAACAAATAGATTGCACTGACGATCTAAACTCAATTATATCTGTACCAAACTAAAACTTAAGAAAAAAAGCCTTGAAAACATTTATTTAGAGCCTAACAATAACCTAAACTAAGTATAAAGTTATTAACCTGATAGCAATCATGTGATATTCATCTGACAGGGGAAAAACAACATCTCATGTAAAACCATTTAAAATTTACAACTGGGAGTTTATAAGGAGGTGATGGAAAGTAATTAGCCAGAGACTTACGTATAAAGCGCTCTATTATACTCCAAAGGAAAAGTAGGGAACAATTTGCTGGCGAAAAATCAGCCTTGAAAACGTTATTTTAGATTATCCTAAAGCGCTAAATCACATCCGAATAATAACCGAAGTAAGCTTAAGTTAAATAATGTTATAAAGCGACTTACGTCAATAATGATAATGCGATCTTTTAATAGATTAGATATGGTATAGTAGCTTCGAATATTGAAGTTTAAATTGATATAAAGCCCTATTGTATCTAATAACATTTTTTCAAAAGATATATCATCTAGCTTCAAAAATATATATTTGGAGCATTATATCGCTCTAAATA
>PFMK01000113.1:12113-12365 GCA_002785215.1 Candidatus Gottesmanbacteria bacterium CG_4_10_14_0_8_um_filter_37_24
TATATTTGGAGCATTATATCGCTCTAAATAAAACATCTGATATTATTTTATGGGACAATTAAATGATCGTTGAAAAAGAGGATAAGAGATTTAGCTTCAGATATGATTATTTATATCGATACAACGCTCTATATCTGAATATCAATAGAAAGATATGTAATATTAGCTTCGAGATTATTAATTTGGCACGATCCAATAGGCTAAAATGACATGTATCCAAAGTTATATAAAAGTAAAAGGAGTGATGTCTTT
>PFMK01000008.1:0-1499 GCA_002785215.1 Candidatus Gottesmanbacteria bacterium CG_4_10_14_0_8_um_filter_37_24
ATATGAGGAGAATGTAGCAGAGGATTAAGAAGATTACAATAATCTAATCAATCGTTTTTACCAACACTTTTGTTCCATTAGACCAAAAAAAATTTATTTATTCTTCTAATCGTTCTTCTGCCCATATTGGTAAGAGTAGGCAATTATAACTTAAATAGAATCCACGGAGATGATGCCCTGACAGCATATTTCTCAGCTACAGAACATTTTTCAAAAATTAATTTTTTCTCAGGTATCCCTAGCGATAAAGCCCAATGGCAGTCACAATTCCCTACCTTATTTTTTGTCTTCCAACGTATTTTTTTCATCATCTTCGGGGAAAGTTTTCTTACCATGAAGTTATCTCTTTTACCATATATATTAATCATCTCCATAACTCTTTTTCTTCTTACAAAAATATACATTGGTGGAAATACAGCAATTATTTCTGTAATCCTTTATGCTTTCTTTTCCATCAGTCTATATTATGAAACATTAGGATTAATCTTTGTCAGTAGTACGGCTGTTTTTATCTTGTTTTTCTACCTGGCTATCAGATACCTTTCCAACTTCAAAACTCCTCTCGTCCTGATAGGCATCCTCTGCGGAGCCTGTTATCTGTTTTATTTGACTTCCTACATAGCTCTTCCGGTTATGCTGCTTATCTTCTTTATAAAATTAGTCAGGGTTAAGAAAATTATTGTCATAAGGGATTTCCTGATTGTACTACTCAGTTTTCTAGTTGTCCTTGCTCCTTTTCTAACTTATGCTTATAGATTTGATAATTATTTTACCTCAAGAACAAACCAGGTATCACTTTTATCCGGTTCCTGGTCCAGCGGAAAAGAACGAATTGCAAAAGGCGAAAAACCTATCAACATCATTAAGGAAAATGCCATTAACACTATTAAGTGTTTCTATATTGATGATATCGGGGGCGGGGGAGGTTATGATTTTGCCCACCAGGCAATCTTTGAAAAAACGGCGTTATTCTTGTTTATCATCGGATGTATACTGGTGTTTGTTTTTTCATTCCGGAAAGTCGAATATTTTCTATTATTCCTTGTAGTGTTCCTTTCTTATCTTGAGATGGCTTTGTCAATGCCTCCCATAGGCTATCAGCGATTCATTCTGGCCTTCCCATTTATTACCATTATTATGTCTTTGCCGTTTTCCCTAGTAATATCTTTCAATAAAACCAGTCATTCTCTAAGATGTATAGTGGTTGTAATCATGTTAGGGTTGTATGTAATAAACAACCAACGATATTTCCTTAAATCAGTGGAAAAAGAAAAAGATAATAATGATCTAAAATTGTCAAAATATATCAACCAGAATTTCCCAGGAAGAAGAATCCACATAGCTTCATACCCAGGCTTTGGATACGATAAGGTTTATTATTTCTCTCAGGGAAAAAACGCGCTATCCGTCGACACTGCATATCATGATTACTATTTGCATAACTTTAACACTCAGGAAAAGTATGTTTACGTAATTATTTTCCCGAACGACTTCAACAG
>PFMK01000008.1:1556-1753 GCA_002785215.1 Candidatus Gottesmanbacteria bacterium CG_4_10_14_0_8_um_filter_37_24
GTGTTTTCAGTTTATTTGTAAATTGAAAAGTCGGTATACATTCTATAGATCTAAACTAACTATTCAAGAAATCGCCAATGATTTCAACACTTCGTATAAGTTAAGATATTTACAGCAAAATAGACTTCTCACTTCTTCGTTATTAATTCTTTTTTGGGAGTTTCTTGATACTAAAAATGCCTTCTTACAACCTAAAT
>PFMK01000008.1:1785-9637 GCA_002785215.1 Candidatus Gottesmanbacteria bacterium CG_4_10_14_0_8_um_filter_37_24
TTTCTACACGCACACTTCTCACCCTTTGCCGGATAGTGCGGACAATAAAATGTGGCTAGTTGCTTTATGTCTAACCCATTATCTCTTAGCATTACTTTGAAAGTTGCGTCGAGCACATTAAGACCTTCTTCCGTCAAGCCTTTTTTTACGAAAGCCCCACCTTTATTACTGATAAATATCAATAAATAACTTAGATTTTGAGCGTTTTTCAATGATTTTGTAACGTTTGGAAGAAAACACAACTCTTCAGGTCTGCTTAAGTATCCGGGATCATAGACAACCACTCCGTCAATATCCAAAAACAATGCTTTATTTAACCTTTTAGGCATTTTTGTCATCAAAAAAAATTTCCTCTACTAAGCCGCAAATTGCGTGTGCTATGGCCATGTGACTTTCCTGAATATGAGCGGTCGAATTTGAAGGCACTACTATTGGAATATCAACCATTTTGACTAACCACCCGCCTCCTTTACCAAGCAAACCAATTGTTTTAATTCCCCTTTTACGAGCCACTTCAACTGCTTTAATTATGTTAGTTGAATTTCCACTTGTTGATATGGCAATAACCAAATCACCCGGTTTGGCTACTCCTTCAAGCTGTCTGGCAAAAACATAATCAAAACCAAAATCATTAGCTATTGCTGTAATAACAGCTCCATTGTCAGAAAGCGCATGCGCCGGCAGAGACCAGCGATTAATATTCTTAAAAGCTGACGTCAACTCTTCCGCAAAGTGCTGAGCATCGCAGGAAGAACCACCGTTTCCAAATAGATAAACTGTTCCCCCGTGCCTCCAATATGTCTCAATCATCGCTTCCGCAGCCATAACAATTTCTTTTAAATTTTTTTCCACTACTTGCTTCTTCACTTTTATGCTTTCTTCCAGATGATTTTTAATGAAATTATTAATTTTCATAGAATGATTTTAACACCTTCAGCTTCAAATTGAAAAGGAATTGCTTTTACTTTAGTCATTTTCAAAACCATATCGCAAACTGCTTTTTGCTTATTTATCGGACAATAAAGTAACAAACACCCACCTCCACCTGCTCCAAGAATTTTTCCTCCCACAGCTCCACATTGGAGAGACTGATTATAAATCTTATCTATCTTGTCAGTGGAGATTCCAGTGCTGGTCTTTTTTTTAAGTAACCAGCTTTTATGCAGGTATTTTGCAAACTCATCTAAATTTCCTGATACTAATAGACACTGCATAATTTTACATATTTTTCTTAACCTACCTAAAGCTTCAACAGTTGAATCGGACCGGATAATAAACCTGTTTAATCTATTCTGCTGATTTTCTCCAGATCTGTCCCCCTCTAAATAAAAAAGAAGTAAATTCTCTTCAAGGCGCTTTACTATATCCTGCTTTAACTCCACAGATTTTACACACACTTGGCCGTTTTTAATAAAATTAATATAATTAAAACCACCAAAGCTGATAGCATATTGATCCTGTATACCGCCTGCAATTTTCAAGATTGACCTTTCAATATGAACCGCGTCCTTTGCCAGTGCTGGTTTATTAAGCCTGATTTTTTTATACTTGTATAATGCCGCCAGGATGGCTAAGGCAGTTGCCGAAGAAGTTCCCAAACCTGAAGCGGGAGGAATATTGCTAGTTATGATAATTTCAATTTGTTTTGTCACTTTTACCAGATTACAAGCGGCTTTAATAATGTCAAAATGATCCTGCTGGTAAAAGGACAAAGCATCCGTGTGTAAAAACTTCTTCTGGTTATAACTCACAAGCGACACTTTTATACCCTCTTTCATATGCGGTATCGCCTTTAAAGTTACAGTCACCCACTGATTAATCGTGGATACAAATACCTCACCACCGTGGTGTTTTATGTAAGAAGGAAGATCAGAACCACCGCCGGCGAAACTGATACGAAGTGGAGCTTTGGCTACAATATTAATCTTCTCCATAGGAAAAACGAAAACAGTACTTAAGAGATCTTGAGTATTTTCTGAGCCTTTAGGTATCTTTCAGGTGTTCCTATATCAAGATAGTCTTTTTTTGACAAGTAGCAATAAATTGGTATTTTTTCTCTAAGAAGCAATGGAAATACCTCCTTTTCTAGGGATATTTTCTCATCTTTTTTTATCCAGTTTAAAATATTTTTATCAATAAGATAAACCCCGGTATTGGTATAACTTTTATCTTCGCTTCTATTCTCCGATATCTCACTGAAAGATACTGCTCTCATATTTTTATCAACTTTCACCACACCTCTCTCCTGGAGATGATGAAATCTGGTCAAAGTAATAACCAATCGTGCCTGATGAGTTCTAAAAAATTCAAATAACTCTTTGAAATTAATATTTAAATAAGTATCTCCATTGATCGTACAAAACGTACTTTCCAACAAAGGTTGTGCATTTTTTATCGCTCCGGCAGTACCCAAAGGCATATCTTCAATCGAATACCGAATCTTTATTCCTAACTTATTTCCATCCTGAAAATAATCAATTATGTATTTAGAAAGATAACCAAGTGCTAAAACAATGTCATCAAATCCCTGTTTTTTCAAATTTCTAATTAAAATTTCCAGAAAAGGCCTACCAGATACAGGCGCCATCACTTTTGGTCTGTCATTTACTAAAGGCATCAATCTGGATCCAAATCCACCGGCTAGTATCAGAGCTTGCATAATATGGTTATTTATTGTGATATATCACAGCTTGAAATGCAATATCACCATTAGGATAAACAAACTCCCGTACTACTTGGAAGCCTTTTCCCCATTGTTTAATAATTCCTGGATTAGCTACAAATAGCTGTTTTTTATGGGCATCAAGCTGTTTTATATCCCCAAGGGCACATTTCTTACATCCCAGTTTTCCGTCAATGGTATAAAAGGGTAAAAAGATTTGCGGAGCATTTGCCTCGCCTGTGTAATACATTTCATCGTACTTATCCTCTACACTCATAAAGTAATTAATGATATCTTTAGGTCCATATTGCCATCCCCAGTAATCAGAAGAATATTTAGGATAATCTACATAATAAAGGTAAAGGTAATAATTAAGCGAAAAAACAAAAAAAATCAGACACGTACTCATCAGAATCGTGTAACTGAGACGATTGTTAATGAATAAGGAAAAAATTTCAGAAAATCCTAAGGCGGAAAGTAAAGTGATGGGAATTATTCCCAGTTCAGAACGGGTAACGTTTGGACCTTGGAAAGATAAAACACTTCCCAAAGGATAAAGTAATAATAGTAGCAGTATTAATAACCAACCTTTCCTTTTATGAAAAGCTACAATAATTCCGATTATCAGCAGAAAAAGTTGATAATAATAGAATTCCCCCATTCCTCTGACTATGTTTCTGGTGATAAACCGGCCGGGAATACCGTTCTCTCCTGTTTTGAAAAGAAAACTGCTCCTGAAATGATCTATATATAAATCCTTAATTTTAAAGATTTTTTTATAAATCGTAACATTTGTCTTATCATCGAAGGATTGATGCCATCTGCTTAAAAGCAGTTCACTTTTTATTCCACTAATTATGGGCCTGCATATTATGTAAAACACACATAAACCAATAATAACCAAAAGAATTTTTTTTGACCCTTTTTTCTTAACAAGCCATAAGAGTAATGCGCCTAATAAAAAAGGCGGTACGGCTACCCATGAAGGCTGATAAGTGTATAACGTTATCCCGAAAGTGAGGAAGCTTAAAATAAGTAATTTTGGTTTTTCGAACGCTAGAATATAGAGAAGTAAACCTAAGGTAATGAAAAATAAGTAAGGAGAATATTCTGCTCCCCAACGATTCACTTGCAAAGCCCAAGGATTTATCGCAAAAAGCATAGCAGCCGTAAATCCCACGAATTTATTGGATAACTTCTTCCCTACAAAATACAACAGAATGGTAGTCCCTACCCCATATAAAGCCGGAGCCAGACGTACGGCAAACTCAGACAGACCAAAAAGAGCTACAGTCACCAAGTTGCTGTAAATTGGTACAGGAGTACGGTAATCACCGAATGACCGGAAAAATACCGGCCAGGATAAACCATATTCATCTCTCCCCGTAGTGAGAAGTTTATATGCGTTGTAACCTATGGCTGCTTCATCACAAAAGAAACCTGAGGGGACCTTTGTTAACTGGTAAGTTCTTAGAACGAGAGAGAAAAGGATAATTAACCCTAAGAAAAAAAACTCCTGCCTTTTGTTTGATTTTTGTCTTATTACCATGCTTTTCTATTTAATAATATGCTTCTGCAACGATCTGCGGTAATTTGGAATAACCAACACAATAAAAGTCACTGTAAGTGAAAGAATACTTATTATCCCACCGATTATTGTTGAGTACGGTATAAACTGGAAACTGACTGAGTGTTTGCCGGCTGGAACCGGCAAAGCATAGAAAGAAACATTAGCAGGTATAAGATCATGTCTTTCTCCGTCTAAATACGCCGTCCAACCGGGATATTGAAATTCGCTCAGGAAAAGAAATCCATTTCCCTTAGAATCGACCGAAATTTCAATATTATCACTGCTATAATTACGGATATCTATCCTGGAATTAACCGTATTCTGTATTGATTTATCCTCAAATCTCTGGTCTTCTGTTGAAGGAATACTCCCCAAGAATACTTTCTCCCGGGGATCATATGACGGTTCCGTCATCAGCCTAATTGTTTCCTGTTCACTAGCGATATATTTCGCATTATTGGAGAAAAAAACACGCGGCAGGACTTTGTCGTTCCGCCATAAATTTGGAGCCAATCTGGTAAAGTGATCCGGAGAAAAATCATTTTCCGGGCTTACGATATATTTTACATTTGCCATGTCCAATAAATTTGGATACCTCTTATTTATGAAAGGTATAAGCCTCTGATATGCCTGTGTGCTTATAGTTGAATACCCTGCTGTTGTCTGAATATTCTGGATCAAACCAATATTACTTGGCTCCAAACCATCCACCCGAAATATGTCTTTATCCTTTTTAATAAGTTCAATATTCTGGCTCACCCCATACATTTGCTGCGGAGTAGAATATGCCGGTTCAATGGGGTTGAAATCATAACCGACTGGAATAAGATCAATTAGCAAAAGCGCGATAAAAGCATACGCTACCCATTTACGTCTCTTTATTAAATAGTAGAGCATAAGAAATAGTGATATAAAGAAAAACTCACTTGATCGTCCCACGCTTTCTAAGGCTGTTGACAGGGCATTTATATTTGGCGCTGGTCTTCCTGCCGGCTGCAAACTATATACAAACTCCGGATGACCGGACATCCACATAAGAAAACTGCCTGTTACTATGAGAAAAATAAAACTATAAATATACTTCCTGTATTCACCTTTCATTTCAAGAAACACATGAGCTCCTATCCCTGACAGAGTGATAATGAAAAAATGGAAAACCATAGTTATTCTGTTCACCCAACTTAAAGAACTGCTCATAGGCATGTTCTGATTTGCTACAGCTGAGGGCCAAAAGTACTTACCAAGGGAAAGAAAAAAGGACAAAAAAGCCCCAAAAATAAATAATCTAAGAATCGGCTTATTCTTCCAAAAGAGAGAAAAAATAAGAAAAATGCTGGACAATACACCTATATATAAATAATTGTCCCAATTGCCCCAAGGGTACTCGCTCCCCCAATAACCCTCTCTGTGTCTGCCGAACAATTTCGGGATAAGCATGGTCAAATAATATAGAGGATGAAGCGAATTTGCGAGGTTTCTTAAAGTAGTCTCAGGATATAACCTTGCAGCATATTTTGTAAATTCCAGCGTAGGTATAATTTGTATGGAAGAGAGTAAAATTCCCCATACTGTTATTCCTATTGTTATCATGGCTAATCTCGGTTTATTTGCTGATGTTTGCATATTTATAAAACCAAATGCGAAAAAGAGGAAAAAACCTAGATAATAATATACAATCTGAGGATGTCCTGATAATATCAGTAAAGATAATACCACTGCGTCGAGTAAAGCAAATATTCCTCTATTATTCCTGACAAAAAGTATGAAAAACATAAACAGTAAAGGGTACCAAACTAATGATTGCTGATATTCCGGATGTACCAGTCTTGCCATGAAAGATCCGCTAAACACATAAGCCAGACTGGATAAACAAGATGCGTGTTTATTAAGCTTTAAACCAAACCTCGTAAAAAGGTAGAAAAAAACACCTCCTAAAATATAATGCATCAATTGTTGGACAAAAAAAGCAAAATAAGCAAAATCTAAATTATCCTTTGCATTCAAGATAATATGGAAAATCCATTGTATCGGATAAAACACTCCGGCACCTCGAGCTGCATATGGTGTAGATCCCATAAGGTAAAATTCGTTTCTGCTTGGAATATTTAATGCATGTAATTTCTGATTTGTATATACCCACCAAGGATAATACTGTGTGCTTATATCAGATGCAAAATAATAAAAGGGTTTTTCTAAAATGTGACTGAAAGAAAAAAACAGGACGATAATTATCAATACAATAAGAATAACTATCTCGTAAAATAAGCTTGATTTCAATAAAGATTTAGCGCCAGAAGCGTATTTGGATATAAATATTTGAAACACCTTACTCATTCGCTTGAATTATTTTTTCATAAAAATCAACGGTTTTTGATATGGAAAATTCTTTCTTTGTAATGGAAATATTATACTTAGTATTTACATTTCCTTTTTTATCAAATAATTCCACCACTGCTTCAGCGATGGCTTGGCTACTCCTAATTGGTACTATCTTCCCCATCCCGGTTTTCTGCACTGGAATCCTCACTCCAGGCAAATCACTTGCCACGATTGGTACTCCCATCATCATAGCCTCAACCTGCACAGTACCAAAGCTTTCAGTAGAATTTATTGATGGCAATACTAGTACATCCATGAGGGAGTAAAACGCGGCCATCTCTTTATCTTTGAGTTTTCCCAGCAATATAATGTCACCCTTATTTGCTTCTATAAGCATATTTATCCTTTCTTTGTAACTTTCTTCTCCTACCGGTTCTGTCGGACCCGCAATAATAACTTTGAACTTGGATTTTAGATTGTGATTATCTCTTATAAGCGATTGATTTTGTAATCTTATCTTGATAAGCGGAATTGCCTGAAGTAAATATTCCAACCCTTTATCGGCAGCCATCCTTCCCACAAAACCCACCTTATACTTATCTATATTACCAATCCTCTTTTTGAGTATTTTTTGTGCGCGTTTATTAAGTATATAACCTTTAATAGGAGGATAAATAAACTTAAGTTTTTTTTGGAACCGATTTAAAACAACTGAATGATCGGCAAAATCTTTAGTGGAGTGTAATATTACGTCAGCTAAAAATAATGTCAGATAATTTGAGAGATATAATACTTTCTGTACAAAAAAATTGAGAAAGCTGGAGGGAAGAATAACGTCGCAGTGATAAAACACAACTATTCTTTTTCGAAATAGTCTCGCGCATAAAGCTGTAATAACTCCTTCAAACTGTGGTAAATTAATTATTACTACTTGATTCTGGTTCACCTCTTTAATTGATTTAACCAACCAATCAAAAGAAATAAATCCCTTGCTTATCTTAAATAGAGTATTGGCTCTAACCACTCTTATCTTATTGACGATCTCCGAAACAGATAAATCATCCTTATACCTCATGCTTAGAACTGATACATTGTACCCTCTATCTGCCAAAGCTTCGGCAATCATCTGGACATGTAACGTCAGTCCAGATATATATGGGGTATAGTAAGTCAGAGAAAAAAGAATATTCATGTCTTTCTACTAGAATAGAACTATTGCGTAATTAGCGTTATCATAGATACAGGCAGAGAAAGGTATCTTCATGATAACCGTTAATAAGCTCTTTAACAATCCAATATTA
>PFMK01000008.1:9656-10547 GCA_002785215.1 Candidatus Gottesmanbacteria bacterium CG_4_10_14_0_8_um_filter_37_24
ATCAATCGGAAGCAAAACGACTATCCGAAAAGAAACGGGTGCGGGCAATCGGGGCAGGTCATCCGTACCACTTAAAAACCATAGAAGAGAAATTACTCTGTATCCTGTTCTGGTACAAGATTTATCCTGCGTTCTGGTTATTAGGCATGCTTCTCGGTTTTGATGCGGGTAACGTCTGTAAACTCATTAAAAAGATGCGGCCATTCATTGAGAAAGTTGCTGATCCGGAATTAGGTCTATACTTCAAACGTGTAGTTAAAAATATTCAGAAAGGAAGAAAGAGAATCTCTTCCTTTGAGGATCTGGAACGTGAGTTTCCTGATATTGCCGAGATCTTTATTGATACGACTGAACAGCAACGGTTAAGACCAAAAAAACAGGTACAAAAGCGGTACTATTCAGGCAAAAAGAAACGGCATACCATAAAGACTCAGCTTGTGGTTGGCAAAACAGGAAGAATTCTTCTCGTCTCAAAACCATATGCCGGCAAACACCATGATTACGACATATTCCAACGGGAAAGGACAGCTGCTACTATTCCGAAACAGTCTCATGCTTATCTTGACCGTGGATTTCAGGGAGTGAAGAAAGATTTTCCCGATCTTCACTGGTTTACTCCTAATAAGTGTAACCGGTGGAAGCGGATACTGACCCGGTCTGAAAAGATATTCAATACTAAACTGGCTAAGAAACGAATCAAAGTTGAGCATATTATCTCCAGACTGAAAAAGTATGCGATACTCGGGTCTGTTTTCAGAAACAGAATTACCTATTACCGGACAGATTTCAGAAATATAGCTGCTTTAACCAACTTCCGGTTATCCTTTGTAACCTAAAAACAAAAAAGTCACCTTATGGGTATTATTGGGTTGTAAATGTGCTAATTACGCA
>PFMK01000008.1:10593-13449 GCA_002785215.1 Candidatus Gottesmanbacteria bacterium CG_4_10_14_0_8_um_filter_37_24
TATACTGAAAAAACTTGGGTTAGAGATAAGTTTTTTCAGTATAAACCCATCTAACCCGCTTTGTCGCAGCTTCCACCTGCGTCAAGACTACGGCGAACAGGTCAGCGAGGCGAGTCAGCTATTGCCACTTATCTGGTTGTTTACCCTGTAAGGGCAAACCTGAGTAAGATGGGTAGAATCGCGCCTGTTCTTTATTTGTTTTGAGAGCTCCTCAAGAGCTTTTTGCAAATATGGAAATTTACTCGGGAATTTTATGTTTCTATCTGATACATTATAGATCCAGAATATTTTGGTATTAAAGTCCGTTTTTTTCTGCTTTTTACAATTGGCCAAATAATTCACAATGTCCCAATTGTCTTCAATATAATAATTTAATCTGTATTTATCAATCAATTCGGATTTAAAAAGGTGAGGTTGATCATCATTAATGTTTAAATTGATTGTTTTAAAATAGCCACTTAGTTTATATTTATTCAACCAATTATGTAAACGATTATTTAGAAAACTGTAACGGGCAGTAATTAAATGAGCTTCTATCTGCTGGTCTGTGACCATTTTTTTTAAAAGCTCTATTCCACAGGCAGGATAGATACTGGATTCATGTACAATCACCCAAAATATCTGCTGCCATTTTTTTTGCGGATACCAAAACCTCAATTTCTTAATTCCTAGAATATCATGTTTTATGAAGGCGATAATTGGTCTGACAACCCGGAAAGGATTGTATGCCACTACCCCGTCAAAATCAAAACCCACCTTAATCTTCCCCTTCATATGCGAGCATTATACATGAGAAAAGTCAAAAACGTCTATCGGTGAATTGATGAAAAAACGGCACTTCTCAAGAAGCATAAAAGTCATTATAATAAATCCAGACAACGCTTCAAGATTAAGAATAAGATAATCAAAACGTAAAATATCGAATGATGGCAAAGATATTTTGTTTGGTCTTGATTTAATAATTATTTTCATATGTCCGACACTACTTATATAATCGTTTGGTGGTTTACAATTTTTGTTCTTGGACTTATCTGTTTTCCCATAACTTCTCTTCTTTTTAAGAGATTTTTTGATAAAGGTTATATTTTTGCCAAAATAATCGGCATTATTCTCACCTCTTATATCGTTTGGCTCACAGGCAGTCTTCATATCTTACCTTTTAATCGCCTGCCTCTCATGATAATCGTCTTAGGTGTTGCACTTGCCAATATGATCATCTTAACTCAGGCAAACAAAAATCATCCTGAAGGCACTAAATACCCCTGGCTTATCTTTATTTTCGAAGAAGTGGTATTTCTGGTTGCTCTTTCTTTCTGGTCTTATGTCAGAGCTACAGAACCGTCTATAAGAGGACTGGAGAAGTTCATGGATTATGGTTTCGTCAATTCTATTCTAAGAAGCAATTTCTTCCCTCCTCTGGATATGTGGCTGACAAAATCTCCGGATTACACGGGAGGTTATTTCATCAACTACTATTATTATGGCCACTATATCAATGCTTTCCTGACTAAACTATCCGGTATTGACTCTACAATCACCTATAACCTGATGATTGCCACGCTTTTTGCCTTCACCTTTTCCCTTTCTTTCTCATTAGGTGGAAATCTCATCAATTTCTTTTTAAGAAACCTCAAGAAACCTGATAAAGAAAGTTCATATTTTTTGGGAATATTTACGGTTATTGCGGGACTTCTAGCTGCCTTCATCGTAACTTTCGGCGGCAACCTCCATACTATATACGTATTCACTTCAGGTTATCCTAATGAAAAACCCCAACCTGTCTGGGAACTGTCCGTAGGTTATCATCCTGACCGTTATTGGTATCCTAACGCCACCAGATTTATTCCCTTCACCATCCATGAATTTCCTATCTATTCCTTTGTTGTAGCCGACCTTCACGGCCATGTATCTGATATTCCAATGGTTTTTCTGCTTTTGGCTATCCTTCTTCACGTTACTACTTCAAAAAGCAATGATGAGTTAAACGGGAAAAATAAAAATAAGGGGGAGATCCAAGATGTCAAAAACAATACGAGCGGTGTTATCAGTGAGTTTGAAAACCATACCTCTATTTCCCTTCCGATCATTATCCTTCTGGGTCTTCTGACGGCGATTATGTATATGACTAACGCCTGGGATGGTCTTATCTATCTTATCCTTTCTGCTCTGGTCATTTTCTATAAGAACCTGAGAAGAATAGCATACAATCCTCAAATATCCGTATTTAAAGCATGCTATAAAACCTTCTCTGCCCTTCTTTTTCTTATTTTTTTCTTTCTGGTTTTCGGCCTTCCATTTTTCTTAAGCTTTATCCCTTTCGCCTCAAGTATTGGAGTATTGTGTGCACCAAAAGCTCTTATAGGCAAATCGGTATTGGGCAAGATTCTTTTTGAAGAAGGTAAATGTCAAAAATCAGACTTTTATATGCTTGCCCTCCTTTGGGGGTTTTTCTATATAAATGTAATCGGTTTTATCACCATGATAATCATCCCAAAAATTAAATCAATTACAAATAGCATTCAAAAACCTCCGCAAACTAAAGCGTTAAACAGTTTTAGACAAAACAGACTCATCACTATTTTAAGGGATATGAATGAAATTGATGTTTTTGTAAGTATCCTTATTTTCATCTCTACCTTGCTTCTTGTCTTCCCTGAATTTTTCTACCTTAAAGATATTTACCCTGCTCATTACAGGGCCAATACCATGTTCAAACTCGGATATCAGGCTTTTATGATGTTGGGAATCTGCAGTGCCTATATAGTCATACGGCTGAAGAATGAGTTTCCGGGAAGATTCAAGGACATATCATATGTCTTTTACCGGTCCATCTTCATTTTGGCTTTCACTCTTGTG
>PFMK01000057.1 GCA_002785215.1 Candidatus Gottesmanbacteria bacterium CG_4_10_14_0_8_um_filter_37_24
ATTAAGTACTGAATTAATAATCTATTCAGTATGGAGTAGAAAAGGCGACATTTCTATATTGGTCAAATACGACATTATCATATTGGTGTTACATTACATATTCACACCATTGACAAGTCTTAAATATTTATTATATTCTGATTTATATATACCATTAATATATTATGCACCCTCACGTAAACAAACAATTTATCTTCTTGGTTTCCTTAACAGCCGTTACCTTATTTACAGCCCTTATCGCAATCACACTTTCCAATGACTTGCGAAAAAGAACCAGCGATAAATATCTAACTTCCCAAGCGCTAGCCTCTGACCAACCTCTTGAAATAAAAAAAATCAGTTTAGGTGAAAATCCTTCCACGGATTCAAGGTCATCTTTAAAAGACGGAAAACTGCAGTTGACCATCTCCAAAGGTGCATTAGATCCGGAAGCAAGCCGGGAGCAAGATCTGACTTTTGCCCTTCTTCCGGCAAATACGGATATTGAAATTTTGAGATTCTCTTTAAACTTAAGTAAGTCTTCGGAAGATAAAAAAGATGACTCAGGTATAGTCCGTTCGCAACCAAATCATATCGCTGAGACCACACCTAATCAGGATGCAAAAACACAATATCTTTACGCTCAGGAAGAAAAAACTGCCCCAGCCGGTAAAGACCAACTTCAATTGAAATTCTCAGATAATTCTATCAACGAGAAAAAAAATTATTACACTTTAGAATATAATTTTTCCGAATTGGAAGAATTATATGCTCATTCCTCCCTCAAATTCCTCTGGTTTAACAACCAAAATTCCTCCTGGGAAGAAATCCCTACCACTGTAGATGAGGCAAGCAGTAAAATTATTGCTCAAGTTGATCATCTGTCTGATTTTACCGTTTCAGGACAAAAAGCCCAAGTTTTCTCCCCAACCCTCAAAAACTAGGAATCATCCCTTTACACCGGCTCTGTCAACTATTCATTCCCTGTTGAAACAGTTCCAGGAAGAGGCGGGCTGACGCCCGGCTTGTCTGTCAATTATGTCAGTAACAGGATTAATTCCCTATCCCTGGAGCAAAAAGGCAGCTGGCTTGGTCCGGGCTGGGATTTGACTCTTCCTGAGGTTAGGTTTGATGCCTGGACGGAAAAAAGCGGTACTTCTTCAAACTGTAAAGAATATGCTGGTACGAGAAAAAGAGGCCCCCAATACAGTCTGATTTTGGGAGGAAGCGAAGAACCGTTATACTGGATTGAAGATAAGTATAACAATCCATTTGATCCTCCCATATCAAGCAAATACATCTCAAAAAGCGGGATTCCCGTCATAGCATATTATAGAACTTACAAAGATCACAACAGGTTTGACACGGACTCCTGTTTGAATGATTCCGGCCGGAATTATATCATCACCAAATGGATAGCCCAGGGAAAAGACGGACGGGAATATACATTTGATTCATCTCTAAACAACTCCGTGGCAGACAGGAAAATAAAAAACACCATGGCTCCCAGCAAGTACATGGTCACGGAAATTAAGGACCTTTCAGGAAATAAAATTGTTTTTGAATATAATGCAGAGGTCCAGTCCGGTCATAATATCACTGTCTATCCCGCAGTAATAAAATACAATTTTCAGGGTAATACTCCTTTCGGTGCGGTTGAGTTTACGACCACAGAAAAAACCTATCAACCTGATTTTTCAGCAAGAAAACCTCATGAGGTGAAATACGAGGAAATGAATTTCGAAAAAAGCAGGCTATCGGAAATCAAAGTGTATTCTAACTATCCTAATAGGACTTTGTATAAGACTTACAAATTCAATTATGACGTTACATCTTATAAGTACCCATACAAGTATAGCGGCGGCTGGCAGGAAACAGGATATGACACTCTCACAAAAGTGGACACCTATCAGGGAGAAGCCGCAGAGGCACACAAATTTGTCCCGGAAACTTTCACTTATGAAATGAGGACAGTGGGTTTCCAATTTATCCCGCTTCATGACAATGAACGCCATTCAGACTGGGTGAACTCCTGCGAGATGCCCTGGAGACATACTGTTTCCTGGAATGATTTTAAGAACTGGATAGTATCTAACGAGAGGTGCGATCCGGACCGAGAATCAAACGTACCCTGTCTTTGCGAGTACGAAAGAATCCAACTAGTAAATGCAGGATTTGAATTTTGTCTAGGAACCAACGGTATTGGCGATAATGGCGGTGAGAGCAGGCCGAATAATCCCCAACCGGGCTGCCCTGCGCTTGCCCAAATGATTGGGTTTTACGGTGGGTCCACCCAAGGCTGGGTAATAGGTTGGGAAACCGGAAAAGCACCGTTTATCAAGAAAGTAAACAACGGATACGGCGGAGAAGTGGCTTTCACCTACGAGAATTATATCAATCCGAAAAGAGAATACGCCTATAACCGCAATGTCATCACATCCAAGGAAATGTATGATACGAACAATCCATCCTTACCGAAAATCAGGACGGAATATACTTATGATCCTGTACCGGTAAATGAAACACTCAGGCCGGAAAAAGGCGGTGGTTTCCATAGGGTAACTTCCAAAGATCCTGTCACCAACATGTTTACTACTACTTATTATTATCCCTTATCCCCAAAAATAATTAATGGAGAAGTAGCTGTTTGGGATAGCTTGAACGACCCGGAAAAAAACCCTTTTTGGGGCGCTCCGCTCCGTACTGTTGTTCACCGTTATGAAGGCAACCAGGATCTCATCTATTCCGACCAGTTTATCTCTTATTCCTTTATACCGATCTTTAAACCGGATTTCGTCAATCCTTCCCTTGCTTCTACTTTCATATCCGAAGGAGTCGGCCAAAGAGTCACAACCACCTCAGATTCATTTATACCCAAAGCTTCCAATTACGTGACTGCCAATATCGACCCTAATAAACCGCAATACTTTGACTATAACTTAGACACGACTTCCACAAATCCCAAGTTCCTGCACACCCAAACACGAAGCTGGTATGACCAGTATGGATATGTGGTCAAAACAGCCAAGTATGGCGATGTCCGCGGGTTTGCTGATATATCAACCGGTCATGACTTCTCAAGAAGGAGAGATATAAACGGCGGTTGGCAGGAAACGGATAAAGCCAAAACTTACAGCTTCCAACTCCCCATGTCACCCTATCTGTATGATCAAGGCCAGGTTGTGGCTGATCCTCCATCAAGCGGTACACCCATCGACGATCCGTCACTGAAAAAATATTCATATAGCAAATACATCAGAAACTCTGCTGATTCTGCATATGTAAATGGAGCGGATGTCGCTTTGTATTTGGCTAAAAATATGACGGGTCTGGTAGCCGAGACTTTTGCTTCCGATCAAGATGCCAAATTTGAGACTATTCCGGAAACCAACCGGTGGTCATGGTCGTCTGTAAATTACGATGCTGACGGTAAATTACGAGGGTTTACAACATCTTCCACCCAGAAAAATACCGCTCCGCCGCAAGACAGGCTTAAGCTTAAAAACGGGTCTGATATGCCGGATACAATTTCCAGCTCTATCTCTTATGACAACTTCGGTAATCCCATCTCAAAAACAGATGCCAGAGGTAACGCTACTACAACTTCTTATTACCCTGCAGGCTCCCCTTTTGCCAATATCCTACCCAAACAATCCTCTACCCAGATAAAAGATGCCGAAGGAAGACCGGTCATCAACTCAACTTCCACCACCATTTACGATCCTTTATTATGGCTTCCTACAGAAGTAATCGACGCTAACGAACTTAAATCCGTAACTGAATATGACTGTCTGGGAAGGACTCAGAATGTATATAAGCCCGCTGATGCATCTGCCCCAAGATCGTCAACTTTACCAAACGCAACTTACATTTATTTTGATTACCAGGCAGAAGGCTGCGGAATTGGCGCAACCATCACTGATAAACCGCTTCCCCACCTCAGGACAAAAACCAGGATAAGCGCAACCGGAGCAGATGGAGAGGAACAACAAGTGTATATGTTTTTCGACATGATATCAGACGGTTTTGGCCAAACCAGAGAAACCCAAGTATTAAAGACAAAAGTCAATGATATCGACAAAAGCCTGATCAATGAAACTGTGTATAACAACAGGGGCTTGAAAGAAACGGAATCCTCTGTCTGGGAATACGATCCTGTCAACCTTACCTCAGACACTTCCCCACTTCCCCAATACATACCTTTATCCGATCCAGAATTAACCAGATATACTCATGATGAGTTAGGCAGGGTGCTTACCGTCACTGACCCGCTGAACCATACTGCCCGAACAGAGTATTCGGGTCTGACGACACGTGCCTTTGATGCGAACAATAGCTATAAAACCCCCGGCCAGAACCCGACTTATACCCAAAGTGAGACAAATGGCCTGGGCCAAACCGTGAAAACTATTACTACTAATATCAGCACCCCCAACCAGCCCAACTTCGGCCTGATGTCAGTACCAATTTATGACAATGTCCTGGGAGCGGTAGAATCAGCCACTCAATACAAATGCAATAACCCCGCCTGTGCAGACAGCAATAACGATTCTCTTTTCACCTCCCGGACATATTATGACCATCTGGGCAGAAAATGGAAGACAGAAGATCCGGACCTGGGTACATGGAAATATGCTTATGATGCCAACGGCAACTTTGTCAGGCAAGAGGACGCCAAAAACCAAATCATCGATTTTTACTACGATTCATTAAACAGGCTGGTGAAGAAGGAATATCCCGGAAATCCCCGCGGAGGTTTTTCTGTTTCCGGCAACAGGAATTATATCCAATATATCTATGACGTGGAGGCGGGGAAAAGATTTATCGGGAAAAAGCTTAGGATGATAGATACAACAGGTGAAACCAGTTACGAATATGACGGCAAAGGAAGACTGATAAAAGAAAATAAGAATATTGATAAAATACTATACGGTCTTTCTGGTTATGAAGAAGCACAAACCGAATATGATTATTATGATTCCGACACTCTCAAATCCACCAAGCTTCCTACCGGCGAAATTATCGATCAGACCATCAATGAAGCCGGACAACTGGTAGCAATCACAAGCAAAACACTGGTCGATATTCCAAGCGGCACAGCAGATACAGCCATACAGCAAATCGTCTCTTATGATCTTTTGAAGCAACAAAAATATGACAAATTCGGCATGCCAACCGCCGGCATTTTGGGTAATTCCGTAGTATCCGAAAAAACATATGACCAGTTAGGCAGGGTCAAAACTATCTCAGCCAAGAAAGACACAAACATATTGATGAATTACGATTATTCCACTAGAGATGACGTAGGTAACATTACCTCAGTCTCAAACAATCCACAGAGCCTCTCTCTTACATATAATTATGACAGCCTGTATCAGTTAACTCAGGTCAACGGCAATTACCAGTCCAGGTATGAATATGATGCGGAAGGAAACATCCTTTCCAAAAAGGATGGTGACGAGACTGTTGCTATGCAGTATACCGATACTTCCCACCGCCATGCTCCTAAAATTGTAAACGGATTTACTTATAAATACGATACCAACGGCAATCTTACCGAAGATGAGGAGAGGATTTTCGAATGGGACTTCGACAATAAACCTGTCCGGATTACCATGAAAGATACAGGTGCTGTCACGGAGTTTGCCTATGACGGGGACGGCAACAGGGTAATGAAAAAAACCATAGAAGACTTTCATTATACCTGCACGAATAAATCATGTAAGAAAACACCGGGTGCAGGATCAAATTCCTGTTCGTCGGATGCAGATTGCCTTATTTCTCCCACCCCCACACCACAACCTCCCGCAGTGATACCTACATTGACCACTACCTCAAACTGTTGGACTTCCGATGGAACACATTGTGATCCCAACTGTAGGGTAACCGAACTGGTAAACAACAAATACCCGACAGATGGTTGCACAGGAAACGTCTATACTGGAAGAAGATACTTGGTCAATTGTTCTACAAGCGGTACTGGTAACTGCTTTAAATACAGTGGAGCAGCTAAGCTTACAAAAAGTTATTCTTATAACGGTTCTTGTGTTGTCTACGATCCAAGTACCGCTCAAATGCAGGAAGATATTTTCTGCTATCCTTCAGCAACAACTTGTACTTGGGTAACGGGAGTTGCACCATCTCCTACCCCTTTCTACCGGATGTGTGTTAACCAGTCCTGCCGGATGTATCCGGGAAGAGGGGAAAGCAACTGTACCAGTGATGCCGATTGTATGAAATTATCGCCTACGCCTGCATTTGAAGGATAATATGAAAACCAAAAAAATAATCCTCTCTTTTCTTTTCTCATTTGCTGTTTTTCTATTCCTTCCCCGAACCGCTTTCGCCTCCATCACCACCCTCTATTTTGGCCCTTTTGAGAAAACCTACGATGATTTTGGTACTATTGTCGAGACTAAAATCAATTATTCCACTGTAAATGCAGCTTTGTCAAAGACCATAAGACCGGACGGGAGTAGTGAAATGGTTTATCTTCATCCTGATTTCCTGGGCAGCAATGTCCTGGTTACTGATAAAGACGGTAATTCCCTTGCCTCGTCTGTCTACCTGCCTTACGGAGATGAATTTGAAAATCACAGCAGTGCTTCCACTGCTGATTATACCGACCGGCAATATACTTCCCAAAGAAAGGATACCTCATCTAATTTATATTTCTATAATTCCAGGTATTATAATCCCAGAACCGGCAGGTTTATCTCAGCGGATAAGGCCGAGGGACCTAATAGGTATGCTTATGTGGGTAATAACCCCATTATGAAAAATGACCCCAGCGGTAATTGTCCGAATTGTATTGCCGGGGCAGTAGGATTTGTCGGCGGTTTTGTCTTCGGGACTATAGTGAATATCGGTATGCAGGCGGTTATCAATAAAGGTGATATTAGCCTGTCAAGAGCGCTTACGAATGGAGTAGTCACAGGAACTTATTCAGGTTGTGTCGGTCTTACCGCCGGAGTAGGTGTAGGTGCTTGTGCAGTAATAGCTTCAACCTTATCTATAACTATCAACGCTACCATAAATGTCACCCAAAATGAGATGGAACTGGGTGATGCAGTTGGTTCAGCAGTGCTTGAAGAGGGAATATCTTTGGCAACTGGCCATGTTATGGGTGTACTTGGACGAGAAGTAGCACAAGCTGCCAAACCGGCAGTAAAGCAGGCAATCAGACCGGTTGTAAACCGCGTAACTAATACGGTTCGTGGAGAGGTGGTCGGGCCGGTAACTGCCAAGATTATGCAAAGGGCACATAGTGAAGGCATAGGAGTCCGGTTTTTAAAATACTTAGGTATTGTTAACTCTCCAGGACATCCTGGATATGGACATGAAGTCCTTGGTCTCGCTGATATATCTGGAAGGCAAATTTTTGTCCATTCAGACCCCCCCGGAGGCCACCATCTTGCCATGGCTCATGAAGTGGCACATGTGGAACAGAATGCCGCGCATCAAAGGTATTACCAGGTCATGCTTCAAAGAGGATATCCTCCCGATAGAGCTATACAGCTTGCTGCTGCTAGGGCAGAAGGCATAGCCCAATATCATTCTGTCGGCGTCCTCCAATGGGCTGGTGCTGCTGCTGAGGATGTTTCAGCAGCTTATCAAGGATTCCTGAGCTATCGAGCCCATTACGAAAGGCTAAAATAGTGAGTATACTTATACATGTCTTGCTTCCCTTTTAATACTTCATTGATAATCTTCTGAATATGGATAATTATCCCGAGTTTATCCTGGATATAAATATCATGGATAAATCAAGCTCTCCCTTGCAAATCTTAACAAACCTTGACAAACGTAAGAATGACTCTCCTCGCAGCAAGCTGACGAGGTATCATAATAGTTTTAGCTGGTCTTTATGAATAATATAGTAATTACCTGGT
>PFMK01000063.1 GCA_002785215.1 Candidatus Gottesmanbacteria bacterium CG_4_10_14_0_8_um_filter_37_24
CTCTTCCGGTCAAGCCCAACCAACCCCATTTCCCACCAATACGCCTATACCCTCACCCACCATTTCATTCCTGCCATCCTCTTCTACTACAAGCGCCACCACAAAACCAAAAACCAAATCATTATCCACCTATCAGGATAAAACCTGCGGTTTTTCCGTTTCTTACCCGTCGTCATTTCTATCCACTAAGACCGTGAACAACAACTCGTTTATTCTGGCTGATCCGGACAACGAAAAGGAGGCTATAGCGGCTACATGCGCTGAAGTGATCCCCAAGCCGCCGGTGACTTCAGATAAAATTGAGGCAATTAATCTCGACGGTGTACCTGCCACACTTTACCATGATTCTTACTCCGATGGTTCACCCAGGGATGAGTTTATCGTCAAGCATCCGAAAACCGGGATAGAGATAATCATTGCAGGTTTCGGAGAATCCTTCAAACAGGCTACCACCTCCTTCAAATTCCTGTAAGAGTGTTTAATCTGCCTAAATAACAAAGTCATTCTGGTAAGTGGAGCGCACCCAGAATCCCCATAGGATCCTGGACGCACTTCGTTTGCCAGGATGACGGGAGGACAAACTACTTTTCAAACAAGCTGTCACAACCTAATCAAAATGATGTCCGACCTCGTATGCACCATATACCATATTAGGATAAGAATGTTTTATAATGCTGATTATGAGATTCAAAGGCATTATATGGGTAATTAAATTTCCTGCAGTATTACTAAAGACCTTCTACCATAAGTTGAATTCTAAGAGGTTTGATAGAAATTTCCATGAACACATCAGGGCGGTATATTCTGATCCTTTATTTACTGATGAGAGTGATAAGTTTCAAAAACATAGACGAAAAATCTCTGAGTTAGCCAGCAATCAGGGAAAAAATAGAACTGTTTTAGAGGTGGCGGCTGGTGCAGGATGGCAGGCTGTTTCTTTGAGTAATTTTGATTTTGATAGAGTTGTGGCTACAGATTTGCAGAAAGAGAGGATTGATTTTGCCAGAAAAACGCTTAGGGTGGAGAATATTGAGTGGATGACGGCTAATATAACTGATTTATCCTTTGAGGATAAGGAATTTGATGTGTCTGTAGTAAGCGCAGGGTTACATGATTTACCTAAAGAGATGTTGTCGGAGGGAGTAAGTGAGCTGGCAAGAGTGTCGAGGAATGATGTAGTAATCTTTGAACCAACAAATTATCCCGAAAGGAATTTTTGGGGTGAAGTGATAGGCTTTATAGGCTCGATTCTGGATGAATCGAATCATTTTTCTGATTTTGTAAAAACAGATTTGGATGGTTTGTTCAGCAAGAATGGTTTTGAGAAAGATATATGTTGCGGTGTGTGGAGTAGTATTATGACAATAAAAAGGTATAGAAGAAAGGTTTAGAGCCCATCTCGAAACTTGACATCATTGGAAACGAGGTCGGACCTCGTATAAGATACCATATCAAAATATTAAATAATGATATTTAATATTAAGTTGTGTATCAAATATCTGCAAAAGAGGTTAGTTGCCTAGACAGGAAACTTTAAGATATAATCACTTTAGGACTTAGAAAATATGGCCATAGTTCAATGGTAGAATGGAGGTCTCCCCGCCTGCATTGCATAAATAGGTCCGTAGGTTAATGGTAGACCAGGGGTCTCCAAAACCCCTAGTGGAGGTTCGATTCCTCCCGGACCTGCAATTTCTGCGGGCAGGCAAAACCTCTATTGGGAGTTTACTGGAAATTCCATCAGGAATTTTCATGTATTCGACTCCACCTGGCCCTGCTTAGAAATTAGCTTTACTTAAATATATCAAATTGACAACTCCCCTGAAGAGAATCGAACTTTTACAGACTGCTCCAAATTATTGTACGTGGTATAATTTTCCGTATGATTTCCATACAAAAGGCTAATACCAAAGATGCTGCTGAAATTAAAAGACTGCTTAAGGAGTCATGGATGAGCGCGTATTCCTGTATTTATTCCCCTGAAGAAATTGATATTGTCACTTCTATTTGGCATAAAATAGAACTTCTTAAGAAGCAAATCAACAATCCAAATATCCTATTCCTTGTTGCCAAAGAAAACAGGAAATTAATCGCTATCTGCAATGTAGAATTCGTAGCTAAGAATAAGTCAATATACATTCAAAAACTATATGTGGCACCCATATATAAAAGGCAGGGAATCGGATCAAAATTGATGAATAAGGTTATCGGTACTTTTCCAGACGCAACCAAAATAACTCTTGAAGTGGAAACCGAAAATCACAACGGACAGGCTTTTTACCGAAAACATGGATTTAAGGCTGTAGGTAAAAAGCAGTTTCAAGTGAAAAATGTCCTTATGGATTGCCTGGTAATGGAAAAACAACTAGCTTAAAACTACCTCTTTAAAAAATAAATTTCTGGTGAAATAAGAATGGTTTTCAAACTGAAACAAGTCTCCACTTCTATCCAGATGGTCCGAAGTTTGGCTACAAGAGCCTGCACAAATTTAATCTCTCCCACTTCGCTAAAGCTTCGCGGGACTAACTCGCAGTAAGATTCTTCTTCAATTTACGTATGATCATCAACTGCGAATTAAGCAAAGCCCTTATTCCGCGTTCGAATCGCGGCGGACCTGCAAATAAAGATCGATAAGTTTTGACACATCTTTTTATTAATGCTACAATTCCACGCTATGAAGCTCCAAAATGGGCTTACGCCTTTGGTAGTCTTGCTCATTGCCGCAGTTGTAATCACAACAGCCATCGGAGGGCTTTCCGCATATTCCAAAATTAAGGAAAGTAAAGACATAGAGAATAAGCCTGAGGAGATACCTGACTTCTATATAGAAGAATTCCCCACTTCCACCCCTACCCCATCCCTCAAACCGACTTTAAAACCCCTCCCCACGCGAATCCCGCTCTCACCTACTCTCTTAACAGCCAAAATTAATGTGCAAATCAGCGATAATGGCACCCCGATATCTGATTCCTCTATATATTTTTTCCTCAGAAACGAAAGTAGCGCTCAGGAGCAAATAATAAAGAATGCCAATTCAGGTTACTGGACGCTGTCAGGTCTCAAACCCGCAAAATACAAGATGTATGTCTCATATTCCTACAATGACTATATGAACATCGAAAAAAATTGTGACGGATGTCAAAACAAAGAGGAGATATCAAACCCCGGATCATGCGGATATACAGTCGATCTTAGTGCCGGAGACAATATTCAACTTTTTTGTACTTTACGCCGGGTCAAACCGCTCTCGAGCCAACCGGTCGATTTCCAACCCTCAGACGACTCTACACCTCCTAACACAAATATCTATTATCCCCAGCCAAACGGACCCATAACCTACAAAATAGACGGTCAAATCTGCGCTATCGCGAACCCGCCAAACGACAATTCCGGTCCGGAAGGAATAGAAACTGAATACAGGTTTGACAACGAAAACTGGTCAGGTTTTACAGTAGGTCGCGGATACCTATGCACACCATCACTTTCAAACGGACCCCATACCCTTTCTTACCGCTCAAAAGACAGAGTAGGAAATGTGGAGTCTACAAAAACACTGCAATTTACGGTAAATATCCCGGGAAATTAATCCATAATGGATTGAAGGAAAGCCGAGAACCCTTGTTATAAGTATCTTTTCTAATAAGATTGCCTACTGGCGGGCCGGATATTTTCAAGAAATTTTCCCCTCTTTAAATTATTCCCTTTTTATGATTATGATAGTTATAAGGTATTATGATCCGCTTGTTTTTTCTTATTATCTTTATGTATTTATTGATATTCTACAGGCATGACCCTGTTTTGGCCCAAACCAATACCCCACCTCCCACTTTCGGACCTACATGTTCAGTCACCCCGACTATCGACCCCAGTAGTAGTCCTGTCCCATCCTCTACCACTTCGCCTACGTCTACACCCACAATTACCGCTTCAAATACACCTCCTCAACCGACTGTCACACCTTCACTGACTATCTTTGCCACCGCTTCACCACCTGTATCCGGTAATACGAATCAGACCTTTACCTATTTGGGGATAGCAGCCTTTTCGGCATTAAGCGGTATGACCATTTTCCTTTTTACTTCGAAAATATAATTCGATTTTTTATTGCCACACAAATCTAATGGTAAATGTGATTTCCCGGCAAAGTTTGGAGACTTCAACATCACTATTATTGAAAGTAGCCAGTTGAAGCGTGCGAGGACTGGCGGTAGGTGCGGTTGTGGTAACCCCTGGAAGCGAAAGCGGTTGCATAAAATCTTCTTTCATCACTACAGTAGGAACGACCGTTGGTTTAGGTGCAGAAGATCTGCCAATAAGTTTGTTTACATAAGATACAATAGATTCCCATAAAGACGGTTTCTCATCACTTACTCCCAAAACAACAGTCCTGAAATTGGACAATTGGGCAACTTTAACTTGGCAGTTTATATCTATGTAAACCTTGTAATTGACAGAATTGAAACCCTCAAAAGGAATCCTGTAAATCCATGAGGCTGTATAGATATCATCCGATCCTTCTCTGGTGGGCGGTTTGGAGGTGGATACATTTCCGGAACGAGCAATTTCCACACCATTCCGTTCTACGTGGAAAACGACATTGTCCACCTCTGTATTATTATGCTCAGCATCAGCCACTTTAGCCTTGGCTATGAAAGTGACTACCTCACCGGGCGAAAGATTGCCTGTATAGTCCATGTCATAACAATTGCATGATACCGGTAGTATCGGTGTGGGAGTGGGAAGATCAACAGTCGGTGTGGGTGTCATGGTAATAGTAGGAGTAGTAGTCGGTACAGCAGTGGGAGTGATGGTAGGAATTCTGGTAGGAGTGGAAGTGGGACCTGTCGGTGAGGGTGATACTGTGGAAGATGGCTCAATTGAAACAGTAGGCGTAATTGATGGCCGTATGGTTGGGGTTACGGTAGGAAGTGGTATTGTGGGAGTGGCAGTCACCGTGGGAGTACGGGTGGGAGTCATGGTAGGGGTGGGAGTATTTGTGGGACAAGGGATGTCGATAGTATCACCCCACGAGGGTAAAGATTGGTTTGTCGGAGCGACAAATCCCCAAATACAACCATTATCGCTAAAACAGCCCTCCAACCAATTATTACGTTTGCACATCTTATTATTTGTATATTTACAGGTACTCGGATCACCCGGCACAAAAGTCCCTTCACGGTAACAAACATCACTGCAGGAAGTTTCAATCGGTCCTTCGTGTCCAGTAGCATAAATAGTACAGACTTCGTTGTGAGAATAGCGATAATGCAAGGTACATCCGAGAGATCCACAAAAGTCTGCAGGTAAAGTAGTTGAATAATCAAGGCCGAATCCTAAGATCGCACTATTACTATACCCCGGTCCATAAAAATTAAAATATAAACCGCTTGCCGGACTACCGCTTCCGGATTGGACAGTAGAATGGGCTACAATCTTCCTAGTCGTACTGTCATATGTCATTTCACAATGAGCTAAAATATCTGGATTGATAACATTTGACGGACAGTTTTCTAAAGCATAAGTCGGCACTATATTACTGGAATAAAAAATAATACTAAGAAGAAAAACACTAAAACCAAATTTTTTATTGAACATATATTTTTCCTTCAAATTTAGTCGTTCCATTTTCCAGTATTTTAAACGAGTAGAAACCTATGTCGGCTAAAGCTGTAGAATAAACTTGCCGGGGGCTGAGTACTGTGGATTTAACTAGTGAATCGTCTTTATATATTTCCAATGAATACACGATAGAAGGGTCTTTGTTGACAAAATAAGTATCATGTTCCCTATCTTTCGCAATCATATCGGTCGATATGGTCCCATTTTCTATCACAATTTCATACGCCTTTATTTGTTTAGTCGTATTAGTTTCCGGTGAATAAAATTCATTTTGAATTGCACCTGTCGAGGTTGGAAAAGGGGAAGAAACGGGTCTAAAAATAGTTGGTGTAATTGGCGAATGATAAGAGTTTTTGTACTGGCGGATAAACTTGGGCACAATCTGAATACCTCCCGCTACAATGATGACGAGAATAACAAGCCCAATCAATATTCGCTGCCATATTGGTTGGGCTCTCTGTAAGGATGGTTGCTGTTCTTCCATAGGTATACATTAAATTCCCCATGATCCAGTCTAAACTATCTATATAATAGGAAATCTCGCATATAAATACAAGCGCTATCGGATAATTATTTAGAAGCTGTATTAAAACCTCCTACTTTAAGTCATTTAGGAATTTTTTTACCTGTTTTTATCCGTATATATTTCAGTGCAAAAGAATTACTACTGTGGCGTAATGGGAAATCGGAAGACTTCTATCCCAGTCTAAGAAATAAACCTTCCTTTTTTATGTCTTGCAAAATGTTTTTATTTCTGCTGTACTGGTATTATTATGTGGCAACTTCTGGCTGCCATTTTTGGGGCAGTGATTGGTTTTAGCGCCGGTACTGCCGGTCTGACTCAAATTTTTCCCTCTTCCCCGTCAGGTGAAAATATACCGGTTACTCCCTATCAGTTAAAGAGCTGTTACAGTCCGGAGTCGGGCATCAACCTCACCCTCAAATGGCCTGATAATTTTACCGGTGTCAGCGACAGAAGACCTGAACTCAATCCTGCTTTCTTCCCGTCAAATCCAACTACAAATGATCTCTTTAATGCTTCCCCTGACTGCCAAAACCTTGTTTTGGGAAAGGAAGAAGGAGCCGCAACGCCCAGATCAGAGAGAACATATATATTAGTCAGGAAAGACTTACGAACACCCAGCTGTAAGACGGATGAACTCTCCGGTCCCTACGGCACGGGAGTCTGTACCGGCTGGAATACTGACCGAAATGGCCGGCCTGTACCTGATCACCGCGGTACATGCACTCTTGACCAATATACTGATTTGAGAAAAATAGCTGATCTTAATCAAGACGGACAGATCTATGAAATCTTCTGGAATCCGTTCAGCTATAACGTCAGCTGCAATTATAAGCAGAATGCCAATTGCGGACCGGGTTCCCGCCAGAATGTGAACATGAAAGATTTCATCTATGTTTTAAAGAAAAGAGATGCCTTTGACCCGGACACTAACCCGAGATGCCTTTCCTCGTGGGATCCCAAACAGGATATTGAAGCCTGTTCCCATTTCTTCGATGTCTACCTGGCCGAGGATGTTTATGAAAACATGCAGACCATGGAAACACCTGACATCGAAGACTATGATAATCCCAATTATTTTCTAAAACAGGTAGTTGAAAATTGTAAAGACGAATCCCTGGTTGTCCCTGCTCCCGAAGCTAATTTGACTTTACCGCCTCTTTTTCTGGCATCCCCTTTTGTCTGGCAGTCTGACCAGACTCAATATAATCTGGATAAAATCATGCCTGAAAATCAAATAGAAAAAGATAATTATGATTCATATGTCTGGCAGCATCCTGACATTTTTTATAACCCGGCAGACAAACTGACTATAAATCTGATAAATCCCGGAGGTGAACCGCAAACTTTATCGGATTTTACCGTCTGTTCTCTGACTGCAGCTCAATCACTAATCACTTTAAACACCCCGGGGATACCGGACGGATCGTCTTTTTCTATGGCTTCCCCGCTAGACTGTTATGATCCTATCGGCACTATCCGTTTCAAAGACAACGATATAACCCGCAGTTATAAGGTGTATGTCAAAATCACTGCTCCGCAGACATTTATCCTTCTTGATTGGAACAACAATACTCAAGGGTATTTCTACAGCCTGACGCAGCGCAATTACCCCGCCAATACTCAATACAGCCCCGCACTACAGCTTACTAAACTGGAAATGATCAGTCAAAACACCTGGACTTGGGCTACACCCTGGTGTAAACCCGCCATCTACCTTTACCCGGAAAAGGAAACGGAAATGAATGTCAGGCTGAACGTCGACGGGGAAATCACCGTAAGTGATCCTTTGTACGGAGATTATGGCTGGAATGTGAAAGCCTATCCGGACGGGAAAATAGAACTCATATCTCAAAACTCAAATCTCAAAACCATAACTCATAACTCAAAACTAACTGGCTCTATCCA
>PFMK01000054.1 GCA_002785215.1 Candidatus Gottesmanbacteria bacterium CG_4_10_14_0_8_um_filter_37_24
ATTGGTCAGGGTTAACCTCAGGAGATCCTGGCATAATAAATCCTCCGTCTGGGGCAGGGAAAGTATAAGTTTTACCGTCACCGGTGATAACCATAATCTTACCGTCTTTTGATGCGCCAATAATCGCACTATACGGATAAAGAGTATCGGAGATTGTTCCGTTGATTACCATGAACATCGCCTGTTTTTCAACATCGCCGGCGAAGGTAAAATCCATATGAAGTGCCAGCGCTTGATCACTACTAGTACCAATTCCTAGTTGTTCTTTTTCTGGATCCTGGATAATACTAACTATCGCTGGGCCTCCTTGTCCTTCAGGGGTTTTGACGTTAACAAACGCGGCTGAACCCCAACTTTTGCCTCCATCAAGGCTGGAAAACATGACAACCCGCTGTTCTAATTCATTGGTGTCGCTGTTTTTAAACTCGACCGCGGCCTGAATGAGCGAGACTCCCTTTGAGGTAATTGACAGAGGACCAATTTCCGGGCTGATAAGTTGAGTCGTCTGTTCAGAATAAGTGATCTTTAAAGAATCAGAGTCAAAATTAAATCGATCCATTGATAGGCTGGCCAGCGCCGCTTGTTGAAGAGTACCTTGGCTATTGATGACTCTGTTTTCTCCGTCGAACAGACCACTGGTCATAAAATTAATCTTCGCCGCCTGATCGGCTGCATTAAAGCCGTCTAATAATTCCTTAATTTTTTCCGGGCCCTTAGTGGTTTCATTGTTGATTACCTTAGAAGAGGCAAAATTACAGCCGCTTCCCAAAAACGAAAGAAGCATTAGTCCAGACGCAGTAAGCGAATAATTAATGACGCGAGATTGTTGTTCTGCACCAGTTCTGGTCGTCATAGTTTTTTGTTAGCTTATAGTATAATTATATCTCCATTTATCATAAAATCAAGGAGAAACACTTCTTTTCTTATAAACGCGCAACATTCTGGTTGAGACACCGTCGATAAGAAGATCAACAAAATCTTGATCGTTCCTCCGTCTTTTATTTTTTTCATTTATTGTCTGAATCCATGTTTTAAATTCTTTATCGGAAACACTTCTAGATAAAGGAGTACCGGCGAAATGAAAAGCAAGAGTTGACTCACCAGAAGGAAGAAGGGTGATGGTTTCAAAATAGCTACTTACGGGGGGACGAGTGCCGGAAGCGGCTTTGTAATACGGAAACGGAAGTGATAAGTCGTCAAAACCAACCATTTCAGCCGGAGAGATACTTTTACTGGTGATAAAGTCGAGAATCTCCTGCTGGAGAAGGATCTGGTCCTCGATCAATAAAGGTAGAGGGTTGGACGCAGGATAAGCCTCAAGAGAAATCTGTTCCTGCCAGAAAGGGAGATAACAGGAATCGATTAAGTCTTGCAGCTGGGCCTGTGTTTCACTTAACACAACCGCATCTCTTCCGGCAATAAAAAAATTTAAAGAAGCAGTCGTCATTAACTGCTTAAACTCTTCAAACAACGAAGCATCGGTCTGACAGAAATGGTAGACGACTTGGTCAACGATCTTTTTCTTAATCTGCCTTTTTAATTTAGGATCAAGGTCGTGTCCTATCACCTCAACTCGCTTGTTAATAAGCGAAGAAAGAGGCGATTTTTTATTGGCAAGCGTTTCCCTTATTAAACCAAGCTTTGTTTTAATTACCCGCGGCATAACTTGGGTAAGAAAGAACAATTCCATCCTGACGGTCTGTAATGGGTCAGAGCCATCAGCAAATTGGTTTAAGCGCAACGACTCTAAAACTAAATCATTAAGTTTTTCCGGTAGGCTACCCCTACTATTTAGTAAACATTGATTTAAAAGTTTTTCCGCCTCGCTGTAGGTAGTAATTCCGATGTTCCATGGCCAGCGGGTCGGTTTGGTGTCGGGAAAATGAGTGAACAACTGGAGTAAAAAATCTTTCTCAAAAAAAATGTCAAAATCTTCCAGGTGTTTTTCCAGACGACGCCGTCCAAAGGCCTGATTGATTTGGGTAAATGTTTGGGGATTGGCGACCGTCACTCTTAAATCAAGATGGTTGCCCTGTCTGTCTTTGAAATCAGCCCCGTAACCTTTTCTGCCGCTGGTAATTAAGACGTCGGTGACGCCATTGGAAAACCGCGACTCAATCGCCGTGTCTTCTTCAGACGAAGTATCGGCGGTGATCAACTCAACCCTTGCCCCCCTTTTTTTTAGTTGATTAAATAGGGCCCGAGCAAGATCTTCTTCCCAGAAAATAACCAGCTCCGGTTTTTTTTGTTTTTTTTGACCGGCCGATAAATTATCAACCATCTGTTGAATTAAACCAATATTCCCGTCGCATATTTTTACTAAAGGAATAGGCAGGGGTTGACCGCTTTCGGCCTGGTGAAAGTCAATAATATGGCTAGCCGTCAGATCCTGGATGGTTTTGGCGTAAGGGGTGAGCGAACGTCCACCAAACTTATCTGTCACCTGGGAGTAGTCGGCCGTCAGGCCACTGGTTTTATCTCCCAAAAGCGCCATCCAGGTTTCGATATTAAACTCATATAAAACATTTTCCGGCGGCTTGATCAACGGCCCCTGTCTATTTAATAAACGGACAAAAAATGCCGTTTGCGGATAGAGCTGACGTCTTTCAAGAAGGGTTCCTCTTGATCGGTCACGCAAAATGGTTTCGTCATCCATATAGTCCCTTCCTTTTTTATACATAAAGTCTGTCATAATAATATTTTCCGCTAAAGACATAAGATAATAAAATTTTGGGGCAAGTTCAAAATAACTGTCTTTTTCTTCAAATTCGGCTACACCAGTCATACCAAGGCCTTCCGGATGCTCGTGAAGCGCCTGGTGACCAAACTGGGAGTCTTGGTTGATTTGAGTTTCAAAATAATTTAAAACCACTCTTATTAGTTGAATTGGTGTAACTTTAGTGGAAAACCTCATGTTAGGAATAACTTCTTTTTTAACCACTTGATATAGAGTGTTTAATAGAAAGTTGTCTTTACTATGACCATGAGTAATAAGCAGCTGATGGCCGGCATCGACCTCACCGATCAACGTCTTAATCTTTTCCCGGCCGTGAGATGATAACTCTGCCTTATTTTTAGTCACATTGACAAAGTCACCATCATTTTTTATCAGTTCGGCCAACCATCGACCGAGGCAGTAGTCAGTAAGGGAAGCCTGGATACTGGGATCATCGATATCAAATTTAGGTAGCTCAAGCGGCGGTTGACCTTCTTTATAAGGTGCCTCCGGTAGGAAGTGTGATTCATCAAAAATAATTTTCCCCACAGTCTCTTTTAATCTAATTAAAGCGTTTTTGGCTGCCTGTTGATAGTCGAGCGTTTGAGTTTCGTCTTTAGGTTGGGTGGAAGGTGAGGAAAAGTCAACTCCCAGTTCGTCAAACAGGAGCCGGATGTACTGTTCCCCTAAACCAAAAACAATCTGGTCGTGTCGGGTTATGTTACAACCGAAAGCGTTTTGAAGAATGGTTGGCGACTGACGAAAAAACTTTTCCAGCCGTGTAGTTTGAGACGCTTCTATTTCAACTGGTTGAGTTACTGCTAACGCCCTAATAAAATGTGAGCGGGCTTCGGGCGTTAGTTTGTCTCCTAAATTATGAATCACCGCCTGGAGCAGCCCGGATACTTCAGAGACGGCTTGATGGGTTTTTTTCTGAATACTTTTATCCGGGGGAGAAATCGTTGTTAAGGGAATAATTTTTTGGCCTTTTGAGGTAGTTATTGGATGATTGGTCAACGACTCAAAGATCAGGGCAACTGGTTCAACGACTTGTGTCTTGGCGCCGCCCGTCCTCATATCCGGCTGATCACCAATTATAGTATGATAAAAAGCTTTTATTTGATCCAACTCCATCGCCTTATTAAACTTATCAGGAAGAACAAACTTTCTTTTTATGAAAAAAAGAAGTGATGGGATTGATTTCTCGAAATATTTTTGTACAGAATTTTTAATCTGCGCTTTATATTTTTCCGGATCAGCTCCATAAGCGACCCACTCATCTACTAGAGGAACAAAATTGGCCGCGTCCGGAGAAATAGTTTTGCCGGCGTTGATAAAAAACTCAACTATTTGTTTATCTGACATGGGCGGTTCTTTAATCAACAGATCATAGTACCACTGCATTCCCATAAGGAGTTTTTTTATACCATCGGCCAGCCGCTGAGGATTTTCAAACGAATCGATCTCGGCTTGAGTCTGGTGAGCCTTTTCTTCAACAAAGTTTTCTCCTCGCCACTCTCTCCCTATTTTGTTTTCTATTTTATTCGGAATTTCCCTTATTGGTTGAGAGAGAGCCCACAATCTGTTAATAAACGGTTTAAGGCTAGTTTGAGTTAAGACAGAAGCTTTTTCTTGACTAGTCGCCATAACCGTATTTTAGCAGATCCAAGGATTTATTCTATTCCATTAACGACGTAGTCGGAGAAAGTAAAATTATCAGTGGCAATGTTAATAGTTTTTCCAAGATTAATTACCTGATCTTCGCCAAAAATTAATTCATCGCCTTCTTTCTTAAGTTTTATCTTAGTTTTTAGAGTAATATTTATTTTTCTTTCGGTTTCTACCGCATAATATGTTCCAGAAAGACTATAAGTCTCTTGAGATGGCTCGATTTGTTTACCAACGATCTTAAAGACGGTTTCTTCACCATCAAAATATTTATCTCCAATAATAATTGCCTCCCCTTCCCAAGGGAAAGCCCATTTTTTAACCAGGGTAACTGTTTTAGTGATAAATTTTTCTTTTATTGGTGATCGACTCATTTGGATAATGGTCCCGGAGAACTGGGCGTTGGGAAATTCAAAGTCTACCGGTGCACCGACACCGATAGTTGAGCGGTTAAAACTATATTTGCCAGTGCTTTTACTTTCAGAAACCTTGAGTTTCATGGTTAGATAAACATCATATTGATTTGATCCCCACCATGGGTAGTAGCGGACTGATAAAATCTCTGCCATGGGTTTGCGGGTGAGGTCGCGTTCAACACCGCCTTTTTTGATACTTTTTATAAACCACAAACTTGGCTTGGCCGTATTTGCCCACCACAGTCCCTGGCCCATTTTTACCTTGACATAGACATAGGTTGGTTTGACAAAAAATAGTTTGTAAGCTGAGACAAAAACAACAAAAGCGATACAGGCGAGGAAGATGGAGATGAAGTAATTGTCAACAGCAAACCTGAAGAGTTTTTTTAAGGTTTTTGGCAGTTTCATGAAGAAATTATACTATAATTATTAAAATTAAATCTAAAATCCAAAATCCGAATGTCAAATCAAATCCAAAATCCAAATAAAGACAAAAAATATGATTTGAAAGAAAGAACTTCTAAATTTGGAAAAGAAGTTATTTGGTTTTTAAAAACATTAACTTATAATCCGATTAATACTCCATTAATCTCGCAACTTGTTAGATCAGCAACTAGTATTGGCGCGAATTATATGGAAGCTGATGTTGCTGAATCAAAGAAAGACTTTCAACACAAAATAGCAATTTCTAAAAAGGAAGCTAAAGAAACTCTTCATTGGTTACAAATGATTGAAGCCGCCAATAACAACGTTGAAGGACAATGTAAAAGATTTTCTCAAGAAACCCGCGAACTTGTGTTAATTTTTTCGGCAATTTTAAGAAAATAATTTTTTTGATTTATTACTTTGGATTTTAGATTTTGTCATTTGGATTTTTTACATGCGAAGTATATTTCAACGGTTAATAGCCCTATCTGTTCTTATATTGTTGTCACCCTTATTGATCGTTCTATATTTTATAGTAAGGTTAACCTCTCCCGGCCCTTTTATTTTCAAACAAAAACGGATGGGAAAAGATAAAAAGCCATTTTGGATTTATAAAATTAGAACGATGGTTGAAGACGCAGAAAATCTTAAATCCAAAATCCAAAATCTAAACGAAGCTGATGGGCCGGCTTTTAAGATATACGACGATCCCAGATACACGAAAGTAGGCCGGTTTTTGGCTCATACCGGTTTGGACGAACTACCACAGTTAATTAATATTATTAAGGGTGAGATGAGTTTTATTGGTCCACGACCATTACCGGTGGAAGAGGCCAAAAAAATCCCAAAAAAATATCAAAAACGTTTTTCCGTCTTACCCGGCATAGGCTCTCTCTGGGTTGTCAGAGGAACCAACCACTCAAGTTTTGATAAATGGATGGCGTTGGATTTAGAGTATATTAAGAATAAATCGTTCTTTTATGACCTGAAGATTTTGTTGTTAACAGCGTGGTTGATTATTAGACTATTAACATATAAAATATCAAATAATAAATAATAAATTTTTATTCAATATCAAATATTGAATATTTAAATATTAATTATTGATTTGTTATTTAATATTGATTATTAGAAATTTATATATGAGGTATCGTATTAACAAGGGCTTTATCATCCAAAAACTTGATAATAAAACGGTGATTTTTGACGGCGAAGAATCGGTTCTTTATACGTTTAATCAAACTGCGTCAGAAATATTTCGGTTATTGAAGAAAGGGTTAACTAAGGAAGAAATTATTGGAAAAATAATAAAAAAATATTCAGCGAAAAAAGAAAAAATTGAAAAAGATTTCAATGAGTTGGTTTCTAATTTGAAGAAGAAAAAAATAATAAAAACCGCTTGACAAAAACACTCTTTTGTTATAACATCGTTATAACATTACTAATTAAAATATTTTTATGAGACAAAAAATAATCAAGGTGGGTAATTCGGCAGCGGTTACACTGCCAGCGTCATTTATACGGGAAGGTAATTTAAAGATAGGAGATGAGGTGTTGGTTGAAACCATGCCCAGATATCAAGCGGCCCTGATTAAACCAAAAAAGGCTGATAAGATACTTCGTTTATCACCGGAGTTTTTTTCCTGGCTTGATAGAATAAGTAGGGAGTATGAAGAGGTAATTAAGGAGTTGGCCAACCGATAACGCTATGGAAACTCGATATGTTGATATTGCCGAATCTTATTTTATTCATGACAAGATGATTGAGGTTGGAGGAGGAAGAAGAGGAATAAGAGATTTCACTTTGCTTCATTCGGCAGTTGAACGACCACGGGCCACATTTGGTGGAAAGGATTTATATGAAACAATTTGGTTTAAAGCCGCCGCCATAATTCAATCAATTATAAAAAACCATCCCTTTAATGATGGAAATAAGAGAACGGGATATTTCACAGCCCTGCGTTTTTTAAATATAAACAATTATGATATTAGAGCAACAAAAGAAGCAATTGTAAATTTTACTTTATCTATTGATACTAAAAGCTTCCCATTAAAGAGAATTGCTTCTTGGTTTAAGTTTCATAGTAAACGAAGTAGATAAAATCTGATCTATTTTTTTGGCAACTACCCAAAAAACAGAATAAATTACCTGGAGGTTAAGAAGTATCAACAACCTCTTCCATAACGGGTTAGGAGAGAGTACAAAAAGATTTGTAAAACGAGTAATGCCGGCGTGGACACGAGGTTCGTCGTCGAAGATATTTACATTGTTCCACTGTTTCATTGCTACATTGTTAAATGGTTGGATGGTTGTGAAAAATGATTTTGGGATCGGTGTTTGGTAGTATTTTTTGAGCAAAACAAAAACCGGATAGATAAAATTATTAAGCTTAAAATCGTTAGTTCTAATTGTCAAATCGGCCCAG
>PFMK01000093.1:0-7464 GCA_002785215.1 Candidatus Gottesmanbacteria bacterium CG_4_10_14_0_8_um_filter_37_24
AAATAGATAAAAAGTATAACCTGAAAGACAAAAAAATTGTTTTATTTGCGGGGAAATTGACAGCTTTCAAAGGGGTGAAATATCTTATTCAGGCGGCTAGGAAAATTCCTGCTGAGGTGCTAATTTTAGGAGAAGGACCGGAAAGGGCAAATTTGGAAAAACGTACAAAGGATTATGGATTGAAAAACGTCCATTTCGTAGGCCATCTGGGAACCAGTAATGAGTTGAATAAGTTCTATAAAAGAGCAACGGTTTTTATCGCTCCCAGCGTGTGGGATGAGCCTCTGGGTTTGGTAATTTTGGAAGCTATGGCATGCAAGACGCCTGTGGTGGTTACCAGAAAGGGCGGTATTCCTCTGGCTGTCAAGGATGGAGTAAACGGGTATTTTGTCAGGCCAAGGAATTCATCCGAAATTGCAGAAAAGGTCAATTTGCTTTTGTCAAGCGAAGAGAAAAGAGTGAAAATGGCAGAAAATGCCAGGAGAATAGTGGAACAGAAATTTTCCTGGGAGATGATTGCACATAGGTTTATCCTGATGTACATGAGATTTGCCTATTTCCCCAAACACAAAAATTATAGTAATGGAAAGAAATAAATAAGAATTTAGAAGATAGATACTCACGTAACTCAGGTTTGCAACTGAGTTACTCAGTATATACCCTTCTAATACTTCGGCAAGCTCAGCACAGGTCCGCTTTTTCACCATACCGGGTTGCAAACCGGAGTAAGAAGGGTAGAATTAAGAATTTGGAATTTTGCATTACGAATCTGGAATTATGAATAAGAAAATAAGATCGTTCACGGATTTAATCGCATGGAAAGAAGCACATAAATTAGTTTTGCAAATCAGACAATCTGTACAGGTAAGTTGATAAATTCAATAATTAAGAATATAGTTAAATGAGGTTAGTTATTCAATATTCTAAATTCTAAATTCAACATTCCAATAAATGAGAATCGCAATATTAGGCTCTGTTGCTCTTCCGGTACCCCCTCCCAGACAAGGCGGTACTGAGTGGATCGCTTACTACCAGGCTGAAGGACTGTCAAAGCTGGGGCATGAAGTTATTCTTTTTGCTGCCCGCGGTTCAAAGCAGGGTTCGTACAAGCTGGTGGAAGTGGGTGGCGGAAATACAGTAGCCGGTTCAAGTCTGTCAGTAGAGCATGAAGAAGAGTATATAGAATCATCCCGCAAGCTCCGGCTTGAAAATGTCTACCTTGCCCGTGCCATGCAGAAGCTGATTGACCTTCAGGATGAGTATGACATCATATTAAACAATATGAGGGGTGAAGCTGTATTTATCCCGATTGCCAGGAAATTGAATAAACCTTTTGCAAACGTGATGCACTTGCCTCACTTTTCTGAGCTCGCCTCTTTTTTTCAGGAAACAAAGACGCATATAGTAACAATAAGTAACGCCCAGAGAAAGGGTTTTCCGGATTTGAATTACCTGGCTACCGTCAATAACTGCGTATCCTTGGATGAATTTAAATTTAACCCCAAACCCCAGGATTACCTTCTGATGGTGGGGAGCATTGCGCCCCATAAGAACCAGGAAGGAGCCATAAGGATTGCCAAAAAATTGGGGTTAAACCTGGTTCTGGCCGGAAAAATCGGTGATAAGGAGTATTTTAAAAAAATTCAAAAGGATATTGACGGTGAAAAGATAGAATGGGTAGGGGAGCTGGGGTTTGAAGCGAAACACAGGCTTTACCAGAATGCTAAAGCCTTCATCTTTCCGATCCTTTGGGAGGAACCGTTCGGGTTGGTTATGATAGAAGCGATGGCTTGCGGGACGCCTGTCGTAGCCTTTGCCAATGGGGCTATCCCTGAAGTGGTGAAAGATGGTTACAGTGGGTATGTTATCCAAAACAATGATGAATTCCGTTTTACCGAGGCTTTAGAGAATATTGGCAGGATTAAAAGGGAAAACTGCCGGAAACACGCGGAAGATAATTTCTCTGTGGAGAAAATGGTGAAGGATTATGAAGGAGCTTTGAAAAAATTGTAAGTTATTACATTCCAAATATGGAGCGATAATGATTGATGCAGTAGACGCAAGACCACTGGGAATAGAGCCGGAAATACTAAGAAAAGCACCGCTGGATGCTGTAATTGTATGCGGTATGGGGCCTGTAGCTTTGAGGAAAAATCAATACACTACTCAGACAGAAAATCCTGTAGCTGACAATCCATTTAACTTTTTAAATGCTCTTGCAGCGAAGTTACTAGTAGGGAAAGACTTGGCAGGTAAAGTGATTTTAAGCGGTTTTACGAGTGCCCAAGAAAGAACTGATAGAAATCCAATAGAACAGGGAATGAGCGAAGCCGAGCTTCTCGAGAAAACTACATGCGGGCGAATCAAAGTAAATTGACAGCAGACGAAAATTCTACAGCCGAAGCTTGTACTGTCAGGGATGTGGAAGCCAGAACGACCTTTGCCAATATTATTAACGGTTTAAACCGTTTTGACGATGAATACGGAGGATATTTTAAGGGTAATTTGGCAATTCTGTCTTCTGAGTGGCATATCCCAAGGATAGCTGAGATGATAAGAGCCTTTGGGTTGGATACGACCCAGCCATTGGCTGCAGAAAGGGTGTTGAAGCACTTCGGATATGAGCTGAAAAATATATATAAAAGGAATTCATGGTTTGAAAGAACCGAGGCAACAACCTATAACGGACAATTCTCAGGATTACAGAATTTACAAGATAATCCTGCATATGTCACTTTTGAGCTTTGTGAGGTAAGATCGGATAGGAGACTTAAAGAAATGGCTATGAGTTTGAAAAAATATTATAGGGAAGGAAAAATTGAAATTCCTTCTGAATATCAGGAAATATACGACATGATTCCGGATAAAGCTGAAGAGACAATGAATTGTCAGCTTTTTCGTGACAAATTAAGACCAAAATTGGACAAGGCAAGAAAAGATCTACCAAAGCATGGTTATACAGGTGCTTATTATGATTATCCGGCTGAGGCAGAGCTTATGGCAAATGCGACCGATGTGTTTTTAGAGACTCATTTGCCAAAAATACAAGCACAGTCGCTTAATCCGGTTCCGAAGGTGGAATCACCAAGTAGTATTTAGAAAGTAAACAAATATGAAAGTACTTTTTGCCGTTTGGGAAATTGATCCTCTTTTCAAAGTCGGGGGACTGGGGGATATCGCCAGGTCTCTTCCGGACGTTTTACTTAAGAAAGGGATAGACGTAAGGATCGCCATACCTTATTACAAAGTCTTGAAGTTATCCAAACTAAAAAGGATGAAAGTAGCGTTAGGGAAAGTAAGATATGCCGGGATTGACGAATCATATGAAATATATACAATCAATCATCCCACCACCAATGTACCGATTTACTTTTTCAAAAATCACACCTACATCGATGCAGTGAAATCTGCTGACATGTTTGCCTTTTTCAACAAAGCGCTTGTTTCATCTGTCCAAAACAATTTATTATCCTGGAAGCCTGATGTTATCCACTGTAACGACCATCATACCGGTTATATTCCATTGTTAGTGAAACATCTTGATCTACCGGTTAAGACGATATATACCATTCATAATCTAGCCCATCAGGGAATTACAAATTCTGTGGTTATAGACAAACTGGGAATTGATAAGAAAAAATTCCGGCTTCAGGAATGGGAAATAAAATCCAGACAGCTGAACGCCATGCTTGAGGGTATTGTCCATGCTGATGTGGTAACTACCGTTTCCCCGACCTATGCTAAGGAAATTATGATGGAAAGATTTGGTATGGGTTTGGATGAAGTTCTTCGCGGGAGGGAAGGTAAGGTTTTCGGGATATTAAACGGAATCGATTTAAACCATAATTTGAAATTACACTTAGAAAATGTCTGGTATCCGTATTTGCCTGAAAAAGCTATAGGCAGTGAATTTGCAGCCCATCTTAAAGATTGGGAAGAATGTAAAATAAAAAACAAAGCTTACCTTCAGAAAAAATTGGGACTGAAGGTGACGGATAAGTTACCTCTTTTTGCATTTATCGGCAGGCTTGATCCTGAGCAGAAAGGTATGGATATTCTTCATAGGATGTTCAGGAGGATAAATATCGAAAGGTTGCAGTTTGTGCTCCTTGGTACCGGCAGCCAGGCATGGGAAGAGCGTTTCCAATGGCTGTCTACCTTTTATCCTGATTCGGTTTCCTGTATTTTTAATTTTGATTCATCCCTGGCAAACCAGATATATGCTTCGGCTGATTTTTTACTTGTTCCATCCAAATTCGAACCGTGCGGGCTCATCCAGATGCTCGGTCTGTTTTTCGGAACCATACCCATAGCCAACAAAACAGGGGGACTTGTGGATACGATAATTGACGGGAAAAACGGATTTTTCTTCCATAAATACACGTCCCTGGCAATGGAGAAGACAGTAAAAAAAGCAATATGTATATGGAATAAGGATAAAAAGAGATACAAAGAAATGGTGATTTCCGCCCTGCAAAGTGATTTTTCCTGGGAAAAAAGTGCTAATGAATATATTGCCGTGTATGACAAATTAGTCAGTGGCCAAATATAGCCATTTCGTATATACCTTCGTTTATTAATATCAGAAGTTATTGTTGAATAATTCCTGAGAATCATCTTTCCTATTTGTTATTTGGAGTTTAATATTTGAAGATTCAAGTAAGTTATGTATAAAGTCGTTGCCATAGGGGGAACTTTTGACAGACTGCATAAAGGACACATACATTTTATTACCCGCGCATTTGATATAGGAGAAAAAGTATTGATTGGATTGACATCGGATGAGTATGTGAATAATGTAAAAAGCAATCCGCCAGCTGGCGGACAAAACTCCCACCTTCTCCACCCACTCCGCAAGAGCTTCGAGGGTCAGGAAAGCTTCGGCGGGCAGGCAAAATTACAAGTAAAAATTCAAAATTATATGATAAGAGAAAAGGTATTAAAAAATTATTTTAGGAAGCAGAAATTATTAAATCGGGTTAGGATTGTAAAAATCCATGATGTCTACGGGGATGCTGATAAACAAATAGATCTGGATGCGATAATGGTGACCAGAGATTCACTGGAGGGAGCAAAAGCCATAAATAAAAGAAGGGTTATAAACGGTTTAAAACCATTAAGTATCCATCATGTAGTTTTACAGAAAGCTGATGATGAAATAATTATTGCCTCCACCAGGATCAGATCAGGTGAAATAAGCAGATGGGGAAAATCCTATAGGATGCTTCCGGTATGGGGAAAAAAGATAGCCGAAGATTTGCGTTCTGCCTTGAAAGAACCTATAGGTGAACTGGTAGAAGGAGAAAGCGGGGATATATTTAGTATCGCTTATATTGTCAAAAATCTTGTTGTAAAAACCCAATCGTCTATGATTATCACTGTCGGTGATCAAGTGATAAGATTATGCAATGTTATCGGCTTACCGGTAGACATCGCAATTTTCGATTATAAAGTAAACAGGAAAAAAATATTCCATTCCCTGACTGACTTGGGTTTTAGTAATTCGACTACACGGATTTATAAAACAGTGAAAAATCCCCCGGGGTACATTTCCCTGACATTGGTGAAAGCCATCCGGAAAGCCTTGAAAGAGAAACAAAATCATAAGGAGAGTATTTTGATAAAAGTAATCGGTGAGGATGACCTGGCTGGGGTACCGGCAATACTGTTTGCTCCGCTTGATTCAATAGTACTGTACGGACAACCGAAAAAGGGAATGGTATTGGTCAAAGTGACAGAAGAAAAGAAAGAGGAACTAAGAAGACTAATTACAAAATATGCATAAGTGATGAAATCAAACCTAAGTTATCATTATTTCCCAAATAATATTTTGTATAAGGAGGCAGTACTGAGTTTGATTGAGATGATAAAGAAGAATGAAGAACGGAAATTGAAATCTCTAATTCTTCTTTCAGGAGGTAGTGTCATAAATAGTTACCCGTATCTTCTCGATTACTTGAAAGAAAATCCCGGTTTATCAAAGTACATGGCATTTGCCCAAGTTGATGAAAGATTTCAACCTCACGGTGATGAAAAGAATGTGAACGCTGAAGAGATCAGAAAAACAGGTTTGTGGGAGGTTTGTGAAAAATATGGAATACCTTATTTTCTGGTGTCCCAGGAGAAAACACTGACCAGCGCAGCAAACAGATATAATCAGCTTCTGACTAAATTATTTTGTGAGTATGACCGTAAAATTGCTGTGCTTGGCATAGGGGCAGACGGGCATACAGCAGGACTATTGCCTGGATACTCGGTGTTTTGGAACAAGGAGTCCGGTAAATCCTCGGTACCGAATTTTTCAGACTCTCACGGGTTTACCCGCAATCCAAAGTTTTTTGGCAAAGTATCAGATCACAAGACATTCGGACCAGGGCAGCATTTAGTTCGGTCTTTCAAAATTGGTACCTTTGGATTTAGGAATAAGGGGAGAAAAATAGTATGTCAGCTACTCAGTTCGGTCTTCAAAAAAGGCACTTTCGGCTTTACGGAAAAAGTAGATGTTCCATTTCCAAAAAAGAAGTATGTTATCGGTTACGAAAACCGCGGGATCTTCCCGCAAAGAATATCTATCACCCCTTATGCTATAAATCAATTAGACTGCGCGTATGTACTAGCTTCTGGAGAGGAAAAAAAAGATATTCTGGCACAATTTATCTCAAATGAAAATTCATCCTGCCTAAACGATTTTCCTACAGGTATTTTATACGATGTTCCTCAGGTTGAAGTCTTTTCAGATCAGGTCATGTCGTCTTCATAAAATATTTGTTTTGATACTTAATTTCATGGTATTTTTCTGCTATACTGAAACGGCTTAAAAGTGTTCCAGCATATACCCTTCTAGACTGATCCCGATTAAATAGGGATGCAGTAAGAAGGGTAGATAGTATTTAGAGCTATGGATGCAACAATATCTCCTTTCGTTATGGTGATTTTCGGGGCAACCGGTGACCTGACTGGAAGAAAACTGATGCCGGCTATATATAACCTGTTATCCCAAAAAATATTACCGGACAGGTTTCATATTGTCGGGGTAGCCAGGAGAAATATGACACACGATCAGTTCCGGAATTTAATGCATGAGGCATTAACTGACCATTTCAAACCACAACTGGATAGCTCTGTATGGCATAAGCTGGCAAATAATCTATATTACCAGGATGGATATTTTGAAAAACCGGAAACATATAACAAATTAGTACATCTGCTTGCTACTTTCGACAAGGAAGTAGGCGCCTGCATAAGCAGGTTCTTTTACCTGGCTACACCTCCTGAGCATTATTCCTCTATTCTGGACCATCTGGATAAGTCAAAATTGTCAGAAGGTTGTGGCCAGGGAAGTAAAAAATGGACCAAGGTACTTATAGAGAAGCCTTTCGGTAAAGATCTGGAAACTGCAAAACAGTTGGAATATAAGCTGTCTAAAGTTTTTGATGAAAGACAGATATACAGAATAGATCATTA
>PFMK01000093.1:7487-10640 GCA_002785215.1 Candidatus Gottesmanbacteria bacterium CG_4_10_14_0_8_um_filter_37_24
AAATCCGTTTGGGACAAGGATCACATAGACAACATTCAAATTACCCTGTCTGAAGAAGGAGGAGTAGGGGAAAGAGGAAATTTTTACGAGGGGGTTGGTGCTTTGAGGGATATTGCCCAGAATCACCTGATGGCGATGCTGGCATATATATCTATGGAAGAACCGGTTAGTTTCACAGCAGGCGACATCCGGACCGAAAGAGTAAGAGCGCTTAGTGCGCTTCGTAGCATTGAGAAAGAAGAGGTGGGCAGTATGGTAGTCCGCGGACAATACTCTAGGGGCATGAGGTCAGGAAAAAAAATCCCCGGATACAGGGAAGAAAGAAATGTTGATCCAAATTCCAATACTGAAACATATGTAGCCGCCAAACTGTTTATCGACAATGACAGGTGGAAGGGGATGCCTTTTTATTTAAGGACAGGTAAACGTCTGAAAAGCTCTGTGGTACAAATCGATATCCAATTTGCCAACCCACAGTCGCTTATTTTCAGGGAGTATAAATTTCCCAGGGAATATCATGCCAATACTTTGTCCATAAATATCCAACCTAAAGAAGGGATTACCTTCCGTTTCCTGGCCAAGGCGCCGGGCCTTCTGATGGAGCTGAAACCTGTCAATATGGATTTTTTGTATAAAAGATCTTTTAAGCGGGACATTGTCGACTCATATGACAAACTCCTGATCGACTCAATCCGTGGCGACCAGACTCTGTTTGCTACAGGTCCCGGTTTTAAATCCACCTGGACACTTGCTACAAAAATTATGAAAGGATGGGAAGCTTTACCCGCTCCGCAATTTCCCAATTACTCTCCTTTCAGCTGGGGTCCGAAGGAAGCGGATGAGTTGTTGCAAAGAGACGGAAGACATTGGCTTCTTCATTGAACAGATAACAGAGAACAGATAACATTAAATATTGAACAGGAAACAGGAAGAATCTAACAATTAACATACAGCACAATGAGAGATATTATAGTAATAAAGGCTGATAAATTTGCACATGAAGTATATAGAGTTTCCAGATTATTTCCGAAAGAAGAAATATATGGTTTGACATCTCAACTTCGGCGATCTGTTTTGTCAGTAGTTTTAAACGTAATTGAAGGGTTCGCCAGAAACAGAAATTTAGAGTATCTTCATTTTCTAGAAATTGCCTATGGTTCTTTGAAAGAGAGTAAATATTTGTTGCATTTCTGTTACAAGGAGGATATATTAACAAAGAAGGATTATACAGTATTAATTAGTATCGCTGAAGAAATCGGTAAAATGATTTGGGATAGAATGAAAAGAATAAAAAATATTAAATAGAGAAAAGTGAACATATAACAACCTTTTTTTGTTATATGTTATCTGTTAAATGTTAAATATCTAATATGAAGATAGGATTTGTTGGTTTAGGAAAAATGGGAAAAGCAATTGTACTTCATCTTCTTGAAGAAGGTTTGGATGTGGTGGTTTACAACCGGACTCAACAGAAAGTTCAAGATCTGCAAAAAGAATATGAAAAAACAAGAATAAAGAATTCAGAAGCAAGAATCATGGGAAAAAGAAAAAATATTTCCCTTGATTCAAAATTCATGATTCATGATTCAGCTTCTACTTTAGAAAGCAGCAAATCAATTTCAGATTTTCTTCATAAAATCAAGTCGCCCCGGATAATCTGGCTGATGGTGCTACACGGAAGACCAGTGGATGAAATGATATCCAAATTGTTGGAGTCAGGATTAAAAAAAGGTGATATTTTGATTGACGGAGGGAATTCTTATTATTTAGACACAAAACGAAGGTTCAAAGCTCTACAAAAGTCCGGAATTCATTACTTGGACGCAGGTACAAGCGGAGGGCTTGAAGGTGCCAGAAATGGGGCTTGCTTGATGATTGGCGGAGAGAAAAAGATTTTTGACAAATTAACATCTGTTTTCCGGATAATGTCAGGAAAAAGCGGAACTTATTCATATTTCGGGGAGTCCGGAGCAGGCCATTTTGTCAAAATGGTACATAACGGTGTGGAATACGGGATGCTCCAGGCGATTGGAGAAGGTTTCGAGCTTCTGGCTAAAGGTCCGTATAACCTGAATTTGCATGAAGTGGCAAAGAATTGGACCAAAGGCAGTGTAGTCAGGGGATGGCTGATGGATTTGCTTCTGCGGGCTCTTGAAAAAGACTCAAAACTTTTAAAGATTGAAGGGGTTATAGGCGGAGGGGAAACAGGTGAATGGACGCTAAAGGAAGCAAAAAAATTTAAGGTAAGTATGCCGGTATTAAGCATGTCCACTCAGGCGAGAAAAAACTCTCTTGCAAAACCTAACTTTTCTGGTAAAGTAATAGCAGCATTACGGAATGAATTTGGAGGACACGAAATTACAAAAACAGATAACAGAGAACATTAAACAGAGAACAGATAACATTTAACAGGAAGAATTGGCAATGCTCTTATGTTTTATGTTAAATGTTAAATAATCGTATGATATATATAGGATCAGATCATGGAGGTTTTGATCTAAAAGAAAAAATTAAGAAATGGTTGGCAAAGTGGGGGTATTCTTTTGAGGATTTGGGGAATATGTTCTACGATAAAGATGACGACTATCCGGATTTTGCCTATCGGGTGGCAAAAAAGGTAGTTGCGGATGAAAAGAACGGTAATAAGTTTCCTGCCTCTTGGAAGGACAGGCCAAAAGGAATACTTTGCTGCAGATCTGCCGCCGGAATGGTAATTGCCGCGAACAAGGTAATAGGAGTAAGAGCCGTAACTGTATTTAATGAAAGATCAGCCCAGCATAGCCGTATGCATAATGATGTCAATATTCTGGCCATGTCCGGAAGCTGGTTAGAGGAATATCAGGCACAAAAAATTCTTAAAATTTGGTTGGAAACAGAGTTTAGCGGGGAAGAAAGGCACATAAGAAGGATAAATAAAATCGACGAATTTGAAAAAATCCAGTTTGACAGCTGAAATTCCACAAAATAAGAAATCCCAACAATTTTCTACAAAGGCCATAAATAACGCCGCAAGTTTATAAAGATTGCTCCTCATATATTGCGGCGTTTTATTTTTCTCATTGTCTTCATGGATCTGCCTCTATCCCTGACGGCAATGAGTGTTTCAGATTTCAATTTTTAGTCTTTACATATTTATTATGTAACAAAGGATTA
>PFMK01000018.1 GCA_002785215.1 Candidatus Gottesmanbacteria bacterium CG_4_10_14_0_8_um_filter_37_24
TTGTTCGATGGGAACGCGATGATGATGTCTATGAAGCATTTGTAACTCTTGCCTGTATGATGATTTGTCTTAAGAAGGTTTTGTTATAAGTTCTAGTGTATCAAGTAAATGTGACGCGCGATCTACGGATGCAGAAAATTGTTCTTCTAAACCTGGAAACCGGACATCCCCAGCAGGAGTAGTGCTTACGTGTGTATAACTAGGCATTTTCTGCCATTTTGGCTGTGGGTTCGTCATAGTAGCCGTATTTAGCGTTGGTGGGGCGATATCATCTGCCCACCTCCTGGCCATGTCCTGATCATAAAGATTTAGATCATGAGTAGCGGTTTGAGGTCTGCCTGCGAAATTTCTTAATATTTGAGCAGCACGCCCAGCCATGTCTGCATCACGAGCCATATCTCTCAAACAACGTATTGCTTCAAAATGGTATCCCAGTAAAGCGCTTTGTTCTTCTAACCTGAATACCAGATTATCCATAGCTCTTAATCTAACCTCATGATCATCGGTGGTATTTACTATATCGATGATTGCTTCTTGGGCTCTACGTACTTTTCGATCATAAAAAACGTCGTATTCTCCACTTGGCCTTCTTGAATATCTATCAAGAGTGGTGATAGTTTGTCTTAAAAGAGCAGTCCTTTGTGGATCTTTTGCTGATCTGGCTATAGCGACTATGTCAGTTATAGCTTCACCATGGTGTCCGATACTGTCATTTTGTGCAAGTAGCCTGTTTTCCACACTCTGCATGCCTGCTTGTTTGAGTTCGGGATCTGATTCTCCACGGGCCAGATTGGTTATGGCTCGTTGGGCTAATCCTACTCTAGTTTCATGAAACGAGTCATACCGGTCTTCTCCTGGCCTTTTGGTATATGCATCAAGCGTAGTCATCGCCTGTCTTAAAAGAGCAGTCCTTTGTGGATCTTCTGCTGATCTGGCTATAGCGACTATGTCAGCCATAGCCTCACCATGGTGTCCGACGTTATGATTTTGTTCCAGTAATCTACTTGCCATCTGTTGCATGCCTGCTTGTTTGAGTTCGGGATCTGATTCTTCACGGGTCAGATTGGTTATGGCTCGTTGGGCTGCGTCTGCTCTACCTTCGTGCAATGTATCATACTTATACTTTTTTGGCCTTTTGGTATATGCATCAAGCGTAGTAATCGCCCGGCTCAAAAGAGCAGTTCTTTGTGGACCTTCTGCTGATCCGGCAATACTAACTAAATCACTCAAATCTTCATAATAGCTTCCATCAACATGATCTTGAACAAGCAATCTGTCTTCCAACCGTTTTATGCCGGCCTTTTTCACCTTAATATCCGGATCTTCGATAACAAGGCGTCTAATTACAGCATTTGCCTTTTCTTGGGCGAAGTTATCAACTACTGTAGACAATGTTACTTGTAGATCATCGATTTCTACGGTTTCACTATGTGCAGGTTGAGCAGTATAGTCAAAAAGGAGCTGAAGTCCGGCAATTCTATCCTGCGGATTTTGTAGTCCAGGAATCTGCGCGGCAATCTGTCCGACAGCTTCTCTTTGGGTTTCCCGGTTTTGGATCCTAAGCTGGTCAGCCAAAGAACCCAGAATTGGTGCCTCAGCTCTTGGTGCATTTAAAGGACGGGCAACAAAATTATCAGCACCAGGTGGGGTAGGTCGTATATTATCCATAATATCTATTCTTGTCTATCAATATAATATTGTCAAGTCCTCAGTATTCTTTAGGTTTAGCGTAAATCTGTTGTTTGCTCCTGTTATCTTCTTTGTTTGGCTTCTTCAGCTTCGGCCATGGCCAAAACTAGGTCTTTAGCTTGTGGTGGTAGGCTCTGCCATGCTTGATTAGTGATGGCATTTGCCCTGATTTCGGCAGAACTGGGAAATCTACCAAGAACAGCACGAAAACCGCTGAAAAATTCGCGCGAACGTAAACCAGCTTCTTGAGCTTGATTTCTTTGCTGTTCTTTCTCGGCAAGTATCATTCTTTGCCTGTTTGCTTCCTCCGCTTCTTCTACCATTTCCCCCAAAGCTTTTCTGGCTTCCGGAGATAGGTTTCTATAAGCATTGTTTGGTATTCCTTCAGCTAATCTGCGTGAAGTAAGTTTTCCAAAAACTCCCTCGTATCCTTTTAGGAAAAATTGGGCATCTTTTGCTGCTGTTTGGACTCTGGCGGCTTGTTCTTGATTTTGTCTAGCTAATTGGGCATCTGCATCTTCTCTATCTCTGGCTTGTACTAATCTTGCTAATTCCACTTTCGCCTCATTGGAGAGTTTTGCAAAAGCTTCATTGGAAACAGAAGGGAGATCGCTGGCAGTAAGTCTCCCATGAAACTGATCATGAGCACTAAGGTAATTTGCTGCATCTGTGACAGCTCTAGGAATGGGTGCAGGTTGTTCAGCGGGTTTTGGGGCGGCAACAGTTTGTGGTTCAGGTCGGGGTGCGATAGCTGTGGCAACAGGGGAGCCTGGATGTTCCACGCGGAAAGGTGAAGCAGGAGGTTTTACCGCCGTGTAAGCTTTTAGATCAGGCATTGGTGCTTCGGGCATATATAAATAAATATATTACATACGAAAAGTAAATGTCAATTATTGTAAAATGATTCTTCAATATTATAATCAGGTAAGTCATTTACTTTCAGGTTAAAATTACTGCTACAGGAAGCATTACGAAACTATCTCACCCGTTATGTAATATACTAATGTGGTAATTAGTCTAATGGTTCGATTCTAGGGCTTATATATTATGTAAGTTTTGATATAATCATTAATATTTCAATTATTATGCCAGACGAAGGACCTCATCCGACACCTCCTCCTGAAGCAATTTCAGCTGTAAAGGTAGTACAACCTCAAGCAGAAAGAAAAGTAAGAATTCCTTTTAATCGGCAGATTAGCTTGGCAGAAGTACCCAACCTCGATCCTGAACAGGTTCCATACGGGATGCTGGTAAAACTGGAGGATGAAAGAGGACAAACAGTTTTTCAGACCCTCGAGGATCCGGATCCAGAAGGAAGGTTATAGGAGAGAAAAGGTTGATGCTATAGGAAGGCATTTTGATAACCCTAATACCAAAGTAGTTGTTCTAGTAGGGCCGTCAGGAGCAGGGAAAACTGAAGCAGTATTAAGAAGAGACAGGATTGGTAGAGAAACGGATGTTTTTTCACCCAAAAATACCCTTCTTGGCGTTCTTAATGCCAATGGGACAATTGACTTAGGCATTTATATTGGAATAGGGAAAGAGAAAACAGAGAGGGAAATTGCAAGAATATTTAAACAATCTGAAAATCCTTCAAAATCAGGTTTAATAATATTGGATGAATTTGTTCCGGGATGCAGGGAACACCAGATGGTTGCAGTAACCTTATTTCAGCAAGGATATAGGCTGGTTTTATGCCAGGGTGGAAGATAAAGTAATGAGACAAAAATAGGAAACCTGAGGAATGTCCAGTTGCAGAATTTACTACCTCAAAATATCCCTATAGTTGAAATTGGCGTGAAACCGTTAAACAATACCCAATTACGGGAGTTATTTGACTTATTTGTTGGGGATGAGAAAAAACTTCAAGCTGAAGCAGATGCAGGTGAACAGAGAGGATTTTGTGAAACTGAAGCATTACGATCTTATGATACTTTTTCAAAAATTGCATGCAGAATACCTGTACCTTATCATGAGGCTAAATCTATTCTTGAAGATATTGCCAGAGGAAGTGGAATTGTCCGTAAAATCATCCGTTTTGCTACACATCAAGTAGGCCCGGATAATGATAGCAGTAAATGGGAAGATTTAATAAGACAATTATTACGTTATAGGGGTTCAGGCGGTATCATGGATCTGAACACTGCTTCAAAAGAACCTCTCATAGATAATAGGAATTGATGACAAGGGATTAAATATAAGTCAGAGAGATAAATATTATCTGAGTGAGTATAACTAAATGAAAGGATTAATTAATTGTTCTTATATACTACCTAATAGTTTGATACATTTAAGACGGTATTTCTTTTCTCCAATATAGTACCAATTTGACATACGGTTGTAATGGGAATTGGTAGTAAATATACCAACAAGAGGTGACTTATTTAGCTATGGTGAATTATTATTATTTGGCGATTTTGTGTTTCAAAAGGGCAGCTTTTTTGACAAAATACTTTCTCCACTTAATTTCAGATAAAGGTATCAACATTTTTGGATAATCCTCTATTTTTTCTGCTTTCATGATCTGGCTTCCCAGTTGAATAGGGTCAATGGCAGTCTCAAACTTTATCCGTGCTAACTCTTCCAGCTTACTCCAGGAATATTTATATTTCATCAGTATAAGATACAGGTCGATAAAATGTCTGGATGAAGGATTCTGATATATAGTAAAAAACTTATTTACTGCAATATCAGTAAGCGAGTCAATTTTGAGTCCGGAGATAATCAGTGGTGTCTCAATCTGTTCAAAAGGAAAGTAGGTAAATTCGGTTTTTACCACCCTTTTTTTTACGGTAAAATATACCAGATTACGGTTGAAGCTTTCCAAAATATCAAGTTTATCGGCAGAAAGAACCCTTTTTATCTTATTGGAGATAATACTTAGCCATAATTTATCAACTTCCCTGAAGCAGAAAAAATCTAGATCTTCAGAAAGTCTGTGATGAAGGTAATACTCAGATAGTGCAGTTCCGCCGGTAAGGTAGAAATTATTGGTAAAAAGTCTGTTAGAGCACAGGATTGATAGTATTCTTTTTTGTATGCCGTTTAAGATTGTTTTCGGGGCCATAAGATTAGTTCCATGAATTTTTTTCTGAAAGGATCAAGAGATAGTCTTGACCAGTATTTTCGGGTAAGTGAAAGATCGAGTTTTTTACCGTTTAAACCAAAATTGATCATCTGATTCAGTTTCCAGATAATATAAGAATCACTTTTTTTATCCCATTTGCTCGTGTCAGTGTTCCAATTATACATGCGGATATTTTACCTCAAATGAGGTGAAATTGACAGGACAAAAATTTCCCAAAGAAAAAGGGCCCAGGTGGTGTCGGATGGTCAGCAGATGCTGAACAAATGCGAGCACTCCTTAGGCCCTTTTTCTCCGCTTGCTACTTTGCGAATTGGTCTTCCGCCCCAGGGGGAGGAAGATAATTGTTTAGTTAGACGAGTGTGAAGTGGTTGTTTATGCCGGCAGTTTAGGCGCCATAGCCATATAGGCGAAGCCCCAGATGAGGAAGGCAATGACTAGGGTGATCGCGATAATCCCCACGATCCACATCATCTTCCACAAAGCACTCGGGATGGGGTTCTTGATGGTTTTGTCTCCGAAGATCTGGTAGATGGCATACATCACGAAGATCCACATCCAGAGCAGCGCTAGGGTGGAAGCCAGGTAGATCACCAGGCCGATTGCCAAGGCCAGGATGCCGGTTGCGTTGGGGAGGTTCATCTTCAGGGCGATCGCGATGAAATCCATGATCACCATGGTGAAGAAGAAGATGACTCCTCCTTTCGTCTCGCAGAGCTCATGGATTGTGACGCCGATGCGCGACTTGTGTTCGGTTTTGTCAGGCATGAGAGATCCTCCTTACTTGAATATGATCGGGAAGTGCAATCGCATCTGCATCGTGAGCGAGATGTGCATGCTCACGCAGGCCGCCGACGGGTCGTGATTGGTCAACTGCACCCAGTACCAAGCCGTATCGGGCACCGTGAAACTGATTCGTGTCCCGGATTGCGGCAAGCTCGCGGCCGAGACATTGCCGGGTAAGCCCTTCTCGTCGTAAAGCGCCAGATCCGGGTCGCCGGGATTGCCGTTGGCGCTGATCGTGACGACGGTGCCTTTCCGGGCGTAGAACTTGTACCAGCCCTCGGAATTGCCGGGCATGGTCAGGTTGGCGGTCTGGCTGGAGGCCAGTTGGATAGCGGTCTGCCAGGTCGTGTTCGGCGGGACCGGGCAGTCGGCGCTCTGAGCCTGCGCCATGGGCGCGGGCATCAGAAACAAGGCAAACAACAAGACGACAGCGAACAACTTGGGGAACATGGGACCCTCCTGTTGGTTTATTGCTTCGTCCCGCAGTGCGGGCAGAAGCGGGCGTTAGGATCAATCTGCTTCCTACAGTTGGTGTTGATACAGATTTTCTTGTCGTTGACAACCTTACCGTTGACGATGACGACATGCGAACCACCCATCGGTCTGATCGGGGTTGACGGAGTAAGAGGCAAACCGAGACGCTTGCGCTCAGCCTCGTCCTCGCGGGCAATACGGGCGCGTTCAGCTTCGTTAACGCTTTTCACTCCTTTCAACTTGCCCAGCAAGCCGATTGCATCGCTGGCCAAGGCCATATCCCGTGCATCCTCACAAACCTCACAACCGCACAGGTTCTGGTCGTGTGGTCGCTTCGACTGAGTGCCGCAAGTGTTGCATTTAGCGATGTAGTTGTCGGTGAAACCCGCTCCGCAGTTTGGGCACTTGCCTGGTAGATAAACAACATAGACAGACATGGTACACTCCTCTTCAAAAAAGATAGCCTCAGATTACAGGCAAGCCGGGTGGAAAAAGTTTTCAGCCCAATTTGCCTGTAACCTAAGATGGAGACATTTAACATGTAACATTTAACAGATAACAATAAACCCGCCTAAATCAAAGTTATACTGAAAAAACTCAGGTTTAAAATAAGTTTTTCCAGCATATACACTGAAACGAATAAATAGTTCCAGCGTAAACCCCTCTAATCAGCTATTGCAACCATTCCGGTTGCAAACCTGAGTAAGATGGGTATAAGTCAGACAATAAACAGCTGACAGATAAATATTAATCTTTAAAAATCGCCAAGCACCAGTCGGTACATGGCATCGTCATACACCAGACGGTGTATGACTCGCAAAGTAGCAGGGAGAAAAACTAGCCATGAAATCAGGAATCCTGATAAAAAAGGAAGACAGCGCATAAGCTGTCATCTTTGCCATCAGTTTTGCCAGGTTCACGGCCAGATAGCTCCCTGCTAATTTCTTATTCAGTTGTTAAAGTGCAATATTTTGTCTGAGGGCAGGCTCCAGACGTTACATTATCTTCTAGCAATAGGTTCGCCCCTTAATGAAACGGATAAAGCATCATTCGTAAAATGCAATTCTGTTCCAGTTAAGTGAACTCCTAGAGGTTCTAATTGAGCGCTAAGAGCACTTGCCAATGCACTATTTGGATCACGAAGTTTATCCTGCGCTCTGCCTTTGATATTGACTGCTGCTAAAGCCGCTCTACCCAAAAAATTAGCTTTTTCATTAATAGTAAGATCCACCAATCTGATTCTTCCTGGTTCTCTCTCATTTCCCAGGACACAATTGACGCCTATTTCGGCGCTAATTGGTTTTTGGACTTTCACAGTTCCTGAAGCTTTGCCTTGGTTTTGGGAAACAACCTTCTTAACCTGGAGGCAATTGTGGCTATCTTGGTAGGATTTTTCCTTTATCAGGAAAAGCCTGTGGTGCAAGAGCTTCTGGGCGGGATACTTATCATTTTCAGCGTCTGGCAAATGA
>PFMK01000033.1:0-5468 GCA_002785215.1 Candidatus Gottesmanbacteria bacterium CG_4_10_14_0_8_um_filter_37_24
TGAATGCGATATTGCGGATACCCTGAGCGAATCCTGAGCTTGTCGAAGGAGAGTCGAAGGGTAATGCTTCGGCGGATCTCGCTCGCCGAAGAATTTGAGGATACCACGGGCGTAAGCCCGTGGAGCTTCATTATATTATTTTCATATGCCCACGAGGTTAATTCCTTTTGGCAATAATGAATATTATCATGTGTATAATCGTGGGATTAAAAGACAACCGACTTTTCTGGTAAAAAAGGATTATGAAAGATTTCTAACCACCCTTTCATACTACCGTTTCAAAAACCCACCAACTAAACTGGCTAACTTTTTAAAAATAGCCCGCGCTGAAAGAGAAAAGATTTTTTCAAAACTGAAAAACAGTAAAGAAATTCTAGTCGATATAATTTGTTACGTGTTTATGCCTAATCACTACCATTTTCTCCTTAAACAGAATGTAGATAATGGAATATCTACCTTTATCAGAAAAACTATCAATAGTTATTCCAGATACTTTAATACTAAATACCACCGGGACGGGTCTTTGTTTAAGGGTGTATTTATGGCAAAACATGTTGATTCTGATGAACAATTACTTCATCTGACAAGATATATTCATCTTAATCCACTGATATCTTTGTCAGTTAAAGAAAAAGATTATCCAAACTATCTCTGGTCTTCTTTAGCTGAATATATGTCGACCAAAAAGTCTATAGTCAGTACTGATTTGATCATGAGTAATTTTAAGTCTCCCAAAGTATATCTGGATTATATACTAGACAGAAAAGATTACGCTAAAGAGTTGGATAGTATCAAACATATGATATTGGAAAGTTAATTATCCCTATGTGCGAAGCTATTCCACTCCCGGAGTGTAAGATACGGAGTGTAAGATATACCGTATAACCCCCCACCTAAGTTCTTCACTAATTTTTTCATCTCCATCATGGTCAGAAGTCCTCCTAAATTACTGCTTGAAATATTGCCCTTTCTTGCTATTTCATCAAAATGTAAGTTCTCATTTTCTAATAATGCAAGGATATTCTTCTCATCTGATGTGAGATTTATTTTTACATTTTGCATTGTCATTTTGATCTTTGTATTTTGCATTTTGCATTTAACATCCAATTCCTCCAGAATATCCTCCACTCTAGTAACCAGTTTTGCTCCATTTTTAAGAAGCATAGTCGGGCCTTCAGATAAAGACGAAGTGATGGGTCCGGGGACGGCAAAAACTTCTCTACCCTGCTCGCCGGCAAAACGGGCTGTGATAAGAGCTCCACTATCCTTTGCTCCTTCTGTTACCACCACACCTAAGGAAAGACCGCTTATAATCCTGTTTCTGGCCGGAAAAAGGCCTTTTTCCACCCAATGGTTAAGCGGGAATTCAGAGACGATGATCCCGCTTTTTTTCACTATTTTCCAGTATAGCGTCGTATTGCTTTTTGGATGGATAACATTAACTCCGCAACCAAGAACCGCAATGGTTTTCCCATTCAGAGAAACCGCTGTCTCATGAGCTACAGTATCCACACCATATGCCAATCCGGAAACTATGGTAAATCCAGCATTTACCAATTCCCTTACCAACCTTTCCGTTACCTCTTTTCCGTAACCGGTTATCTTCCTGGTGCCAACCACAGCAATCGTGGGATTTATAAAAATATCTTCTTTTACATCTCCTCTGACATAAAGAACGAACGGCGCATCCTGGATTTCTTTAAGCAGTTTAGGGTATCCTTGATCTTTCAGAGTTAAAACATGAATATTATTCTCCTGCAATTTCCGGGAATAATCCGAAAGTGAAAAACTATTTCTGAAACTTATAAATTTTGTCGTCAATTTCTCACCTAATCCTATTTGTATCAAGGAATTGTAAGATGCCTTCCATGCCTTTTCCGCGGTACCAAAAAAATTGAAAAGCAGTTTGAAACGGAGAGGCCCGATACCGGGAAACGCAGAAAATCCGAGCCAATATATATTTTCGTTAGCCATGTAATATACAAATGAACTACCCGAAGCAGAGTTTCAAGGAATTCTTTTGATTAACAACTATTTTATACTATCTGCTTGTCATGCCTTTATTGATTTTTTGTTTGAGCGGATGCTATAGTCATATTATATGCCAATAGAGCACTTGACAAAAAAAGTGTTGTGTATTTTATTCTTCTTATTTATTCTACTATTCCTCACTAAATCATCTGTTAATGCTACATCCATTGGTTCCTGGCAATCTTCTACTTCATATGCAAATGACGTTTCCTCCCATCCATTACCTTCATTTGTCGCTGGAAACTATTACTATGTTTTACTATATAACCGAAGTATCATCTATGCAAAATTAAACTCAAATGGTACCCTAGGCAATTGGCAGACAGCTTCAACCCAACATAATGAAGGATCTGGAAGAGGATACACAGCGGTAGTAATCGGTAATACTCCTTTTCTGCTAAGATTTGGCCGTGTGGAAAAACTGGTGATTGATTCATCTTCAGGAAATGTCACCGCCATAAATCAAGTCGGTTCTGATGGAGGGGGAAGTGACTCAGTCGGAGGCAACTATTATTATTGGAATAGTGTTGTTTCAGCTACTATCGGTACCAGCACTTATGTATTTCACTTGGGGGGCTTTGATTGTTGCCAGGCTCCACATTATAGTACCAATAATCAAATATTCCGCGCAAACAACATATCATCAGGCAGCTGGCAATGGCAATCGATGGGAAACGGTACCTACCGTAATCCTTACAAAGGAGTATTCTATAAAGTCACAGATCAAAATTATGGCTACATCTTTGCCAGCGATTTAAATCAGGAGAAGAATCCCAATCCTTTATATCGGATTAAAGTAAAAAGCGATGGAAATTTTGAAGGCGGATGGACAAATACCGGTAATTTGCCTGACAAAGCCTCGGGAAATGACCATGCGTTGGGAGACATATTCGTTATTGACTCTTCGCTTTTTGTCGTCCGGGGAAGCAAAGTTTATCAAGCAACAATTAATACAGACGGATCCATATCTTCCTGGAATGATAGTCCTCCTGACCTGCCTGAGATTCAAATAAATAAGCCTTGGGGTCCATCGGTGGACGGAGATCATACAGACGGTAGCTCATACGGAATCTATAATAATTATGTATATGTTACTGGTCCAAATAAAGTCTATTTTGCACAAATTAACGGTTCCCCCATACCCACCCTTACCCCCACCTCCACCCAACCTTCACTTACTCCTACTGTTACCAATACCCCGCCTACAGCCACACCTACCAACAGGCCTTCCTCTACCCCTACTCCTACCAATACTCCTACCCCATACCCTACCACAGGACCAGCCAGACTGCCGAAAGTGGAACCTAACCCCTATCCTCAGGGACCGTATTGTCCTGTAAATGAAGGATGTATAGACAAGACTAAAGGGGATGGTAATTGTAATGGTGTAGTAGACCAGGCAGATTATGATATATGGCTAATTCAGTATGACACCATGGTACCGGGAGGAAGACAGACTCCCAATGCCAATTATGCCTGTGTAGAGGGAAACTCCTCTACCTATTTCATAGATCTTACTGATTTTGAGGTCTGGAGAAGGTATACCATCGGCTTTACCGGTCCCACACCAACGGGAACAATTTCCAGTCCGACACCCACCAGTTCACAAAACCAGCCTTCTTCCACCCCTACACCTAAGTCCCCAACAGCAACACCTATTCCTCCTACAGTTACCCCTGTACCACCCACTTCCACTCCTGTTCCTCCTACGGCTACACCTACAAGCAGACCACCGGAAGATTGTTGGAGATGTCCGGGGCCAAATTGTGATAAATGTAATTGTTCTCCTAGTAAATGGTGTGCAGGATCAGGGGAAGGATGTACAGATTTTTGTAGAGATCATCCGGGAGACTGTAATAGGTGTTAAAAATAATGTGATAACTAGTGAATATTGATTTCCTAGGAAATCTTCAAAATTCTACTTACTTTCATCCTCTTTTACTTATCTAATTCTTTGCTATACTGGAAATTGATTACCTTCCCTATGAAAACAAAAAAATTCTTAGTGACAAATAACAAATACTTATATTTACTCATTTTGCTTATTTTATTAGGAATACTCCTTACTGTTTCTCAAACTCTAAAAACCAAAAGCAGCATCACAAATATAAGTTCCAAAGCTGCCGGTGAAGAAAGCAAAGACATCATCTTTGATTCAGGAACAAATTATGGCCAGACAAATCTGTCAATAGGAATTGCTATCCCAAATAATATTGACGATACACTTGCCCAAAACATCACTAATCTTTATGACGGTAAGAATATTTACCTGAAAATCGCCAATCCAGATACTGGACTTCTTGACAGTAGTAATTTCAGGATGCTCACAAGTAGAAATTACAGTTGGTATTTCCTGTTTTCCCAAAACAATAACGTCACTTCATTTTTGACTTCATATTTTCAAAAATATGATAAGGAAGCGGTAGTTGAATTGGCCACATTTGATGCAAGCCTGATACAAGACTTGAAAATCAGATTTACTAAAACAAAGTTCCACACATCCAATTTCCTGTTTTGGCCAAGAGATGCTGTGAAAAACGTCCTGTCTCAGGTGTCACCGCCGAAACTCGAGGCCATCAGTTTCCGTACGGAAAAAAATGGTCTGGGTGATGTTTTTGCCGATATCAAGCTGATGTTCGATACTTTTTATGATGCTTCCAAAGATATTCCGGGAAACTCCGGAATAAAAATTAACTATCCGGCAAATACCATTCTTTCTCTTTCCGGTATCAGCGTGAATACTGATATTCCGAAATCTGTCGCCTACCAGGCAGGTCTGATTTATTCAACAATTGTCTCATCCGTCCAGTCCCAAGGAAGAAACGGACAAGCACCGATCAGATATATGATCGTCAATGATTATTCTGCGAAAACCCAACAGGAAAAATACTTGATAAAGTATTTCGCTGAATTCTTAACTTACCAGCCGCAAATTGTCTGGCCTATGGCAATACCTGAAAATGGAGATCCTTATGACAATGCTTTTTTCCCCCAATCAAATACCAAACCCGTCATTGGCGTTATAGGGAAAATTACAAATGGTTATTTTATCATTTTCAGTAATATTTCCGATACCGATATATTTGCCAATTTAGAGCAGGATTTAGGTCTTGCCAATTATAAATTTTATTCAACGATACGAGGAAGCGGTAATTTCAGCACATCTTCCAAACAAATAAAAATACTGCCCTACGAAACAATCTTTGCTTCATTAAATTTAGACAATCTTTCCCCCGCACCCACCCTTACTCCCACCTCCACACAACCTTCACTTACTCCTACTGTTACCAATACCCCGCTTACAGCCACACCTACCAACAGGCCTTCCTCTACCCCTACTCCCACTAGCACTCCTACCAATACTCCTACCCCATACCCTACCACAGGACCAGCCAGACTGCCGAAGGTGGAACCTAGCCCTTATCCTCAGGGACCGT
>PFMK01000033.1:5505-8178 GCA_002785215.1 Candidatus Gottesmanbacteria bacterium CG_4_10_14_0_8_um_filter_37_24
AGACCAGGCAGATTATGATATCTGGCTGACTCAGTTTGATACCATAGTACCGGGAGATAGACAGACTCCCAATGCTAATTATGCTTGTGTGGAAGGGAACTCCTCTACCTATTTCATAGACCTTACTGATTTTGAGGTGTGGAGAAGGTATACAATCGGCTTTACCGGTCCCACACCGGGAGAAACAAATCCCAGTCCGACACCCACCACAAGTCAACCTACAACACCTTCACCAACCACCACGCTACCCACAGCCAGTCCTACTGCCTGTCCGCCCACGATTACGGGATATGAAGTAAGACCGACAGGTATCAGTAACTATTGCACCAATGCAGCAGGAATAACCTGCAATCCTCCCAACAGCTTCCGTAATCCCTTGCATTGTTACAATGCTTCCACAGGCTGGTATCCGTATGGACCATCATGTACTAATCCTAACTGCGATGATTGTTTGTGTATAAGTCCTACGCCAGGGGTTCCCACGGCTACACCAAGACCTACGGATAGGCCGGATGATTGCTGGAGATGCCCGGGAGGCGATTGTGATAAATGCAGTAGAAGCGGTACCAGAGAACAACCGGGTTGGAGATGGTGTTCGGGACATCCTAATTATTCTGATTGCGTTAATCCATAAACATGCAACATCACACACCGGGTGTGTGATGTTGTGTTGTGTGATTCATTCCTGAAGGATTAACTGTAAAAATCAAAAATTCTATACAAAATTGTGTCTACCTCTTGAACCACGCTTCCAGAATCTTTTTGGCAATAGGAGCTGCTACACTGCTTCCCTCACCACCGCCTTCTACCAAAACCGTAACTGATATTTGAGGATCGGAAACCGGTGCAAATATCGTAAACCAGGCATGAGTCTTACCTTTTGGATCTCCAAACTCAGAGGTTCCCGTTTTGCAGGCAGTAACAACTTCCACCATTTTTCTTGCAGACATAGTAGATTCGAAACTTTCTAGAAAGTTGACTCCATCAATGCCAAGCCTGCTGTTTTCTATTTTAAAGTTAAAAAGAGGCCAGGCAGTTCCGCCTGTCTGACAAGCTTCTTTCATCCCCTCTTTGACGATTTTTATAGTTTCGCTACTGATGCCTAATTTTTCGCATTGAGAATCTTTTTGGGAAAACATATTACCGGTAAGAAGAAGCTTTGGTTTGCACAGTTGGCCGTTGTCAGCAATTACATTCGTCAATGCATTTACCTGCAAAGGTGTCATCAGGATATCTCCCTGGCCGATTGCTATATGATATGTATTCCCTAAATACCAATCCTCACCTTTAATCCTTTTTCGCCACTCGGGATTGGGCATAAGTCCTTCTGCTTCTCCCGGAAGATCAATACCCAGTTTCCTGCCTATTCCTAATTTTCCTGCCCACTCGGCGATTTTGGTAATTCCCACCATTTCCCCGAGTTTATAGAAAAAGATGTCATTAGAACGTCTTATCGCACCAACAATATTAAGGAAACCTTCCTTTCTGCCGTATTGGTTGAAGTACCAGTTTCCAAAAGAAAAATCACCGACTTTAAGTATGCCTATATCCTCAATTTGTGTTTTTGAATCAATTGTACCCGTCTCAAGAGCGGCAATCGCCGATACGATCTTGAAAGTAGAACCTGGAGGATACTGTCCTGTTATCACTCTGTCAAATAGCGGCTGGTCAGGGTCAGCAAGATATTCATTGATGTCTCCGCCCCGGACAAATTTATTGGGATCAAAAGAAGGAGAGGAATAATAGACCATTATCTCACCTGTTTTTGGATCAGTCGCTACAACTGCACCTTTTCTTCCTGTCATCTCCTCCTTTGCCAGTTTTTGGAGTTCAGCGTCAATTGACAAAGTGATATTTTTGCCTGCCACAGGCTCTATCCGCCCCAGTACTCTTATGATATTTCCCAAAGCATCCACTTCATACATTTGCTTACCGTCTATTCCTTTTAATTGCCAATCGTAAGCTTTTTCAATTCCCATCTTTCCGACAATATCTCCGATTACATATTTTATTTTTGATCCTTCCTCAGAATTGTTAGCATCTAACTCTTCTTTGCTTATTTCACCCGTATATCCTATGAGATGTGCATATAAATCTTTGTCCACATATTCCCTGGCTACGCTTTCGATAAGTTCCCCGGATATCGAAACGGGCTTGTTTTCGAAAAAAGTTTCTTTTCCCGGCAGTATAAAAGTGGGAATATTTCTAACCAGAGCCTGTACCTGCCTGTCATATATAATACCTCTGGGAGCGGTAATTTTTACTTCTTTTATCCTGTTTCCTACCGAAAGCCTCCTGTATCTTGCTCCTTCTACCAGAGTTACGTCTATCAGTTTAATAAGTAGTATTCCCAGTCCGAAAACCAGAATAAACACAAAAAAGATAAATCTGGCTACCGGACTTGGAGAAGAACCGTATACTTTATCTGATAAGACATTCCTCCTTTTTATCGACCTGACTAGCCCTTCTGAAAAAAGGTCACCGAATTGATAACCCATAATTTAAAGACACGACTTTCGCGCATACCTTAATAATAAAACGAGTGACACAAGGTAAACGTAAATATTAAAAATCAAAAAGTAAAATTAATAAGCAAAATATAATAATGTTATTATTCTTTTTGCATTTTGATATGTCATTATGATATTTGCTTTTTACATTTTGATTTAATTT
>PFMK01000033.1:8220-15471 GCA_002785215.1 Candidatus Gottesmanbacteria bacterium CG_4_10_14_0_8_um_filter_37_24
TTTTTGTCGTTCAGACTATTCGGAAAATATATATTTATAATATAAATTAATATTATCGCAATTATTTCAGCAATAATTATATGCCATACCTTCACATATCTGTAAAAATAATAACTATATATAGATGTAATCAGAGCAATAAATCCTAAAAGATATAAGATATTACCGATAAATATTTTCTTCCGGTAACGCCCGATCAGCCAACAGACAACCAGAAAAAAAATACTGTCCAGACCTAACAGCCGCATGGCAAAAAGATCAAGAAGGATTCCGGAAAAAAAAGCCAAAAAAACCATTGACTCGCCCAAAAGAAGTGAGAAAACACATATCAGCACCAGTGTCAATGGAAAAACCGCCACACTGCTTTCAACCACTATGCTTAATAACAGTATTAAGGATATTACCAACAGCATATTTTTTTATATTTATTGTATCGACGATACTACAAATACAATCTCTTCCTTATTATAATCAAGTGCAGGATTAATCTTTGCTTTTTTATAGACAGAAACATCGTCGCTGTTTATATATACTATATTCCCAATGAGAAGATTTGGCGGTAGTCCGTCCTCACCGCTTGTAGTCACCTGATCTTCGATAAAAAGAGGATCTTTTTGTAACACTTTATCCAAAACAATATTCTCTCCGTATTGTCCTGATATTATTCCTCTTACCCCCCGTGAAGTTTTGGCAGCAACATTCGTATCGACGTCTGTCAGTAATATAATTTGACTCGTATTTTCTTCTACGGATAAAACCTTTCCAATAAGAGAAGACCCGTCAATAACCGCCATTCCTTTTTTTATACCGTTTTTTTCACCCACACCGATATCCATATAGCGGGAAACAGCATAAACATGAGATGGTATAAACTTATATGTAGCAGGGAGTGGTGATTCTAACTGCTGCCTCAGTTTTATATTTTCCTCATTTATAAGTTTTAGACGGTAATTTAACTCATCATTTTGCTTTTTCAACCATTCTGTATCGTCCGCATTTTTCTTTAGTTTAGGATAATCAATAAGAATCCTTCCAAAATCACGAAAGGCTAAACTGGTGGAATAAATATTTTTTTTCACCGGAAAAGTAATCCTGCTGGTATAAATTTTCAATCCTCCAAGTAAACCAAAAAAATCAAGTACCAAAAGAACTAATGAAATAGATATCCAAATTATACTGCGCGTCATTAGATAAAATGATTTGAATTTCTTTAAACAGCTTATCAGTCAAATAAAGCCCTACATTATTTTAACCCGCCTGTTACCCGCACCCTATCAAGAAGGGATTTGTTATCCAGAAGCCTCGCCGCCCCTCTTACCACGCATGTTAATGGATCTTCTACAACCCACACCGGCATTTTGGTAGCCTCAGAAATAGCCTTATCTATACCGTCTAACAAAGCCCCTCCTCCGGCTAGAGTAATTCCCTGTTCCATCACATCTCCTACCAGTTCAGGAGGTATCTCTTCTACCGTCTCATCTATCATCTCAATAATCTGATTAATGACAGACGCCATAGCTTCTCTTACTTCAGCGGAGCTCAGCCTAACGGATTTTGGTAATCCATTCTCCAGATCTCTGCCTCTCACCACCATATGTTTTTCTTCTTTTGAATGATGCGCTGAGCCTATGGTCTTTTTCACAAGCTCGGAAGATGGAAGCCCCATAAGTAATGAATGTTTTAGTCTGACATAGCTGACGATAGAATCATCAAGTTCATCTCCGGCTATTCTCAAAGATTTATTTATCACTATTCCTCCTAACGAAATCACGGCAATTTCAGTAGTACCCCCTCCGATATCCACGATCATACTTCCTTTGGCTTCGGACACAGGCAGATTGGCCCCTATGGCCGCTGCCATAGGTTCTTCAATAAGATATGCTATTCTGGCCCCGGCTGACAGACATGCGTCTTGTACGGCACGCCTTTCCACCTCCGTAACTCCTGAGGGTATGCCTACCACGACCTTGGGACGGGGAATAATGGGTAAAAAGGATGAATGATTCTCATGGACTAGGGTAATATAATGATGCAGCATCGCCTCCGTAGCATCAAAATCTGCAATAACGCCGTCTTTTAAAGGACGAAATGCTTCAATCTGAATAGGAGTTTTACCCTGCATTCTCTTGGCATCAGTTCCTATAGCTAATATTTTTTTGGATTTTCTATGTCTGGCTACCACAGAGGGCTCTCTTATCGCTATGCCTTTTCCCTTCACGTACACTAATGTATTTACTGTTCCCAGATCAATTGCCAAATCATGACTGAAAAGCCCGAAAAAATAATTCAACATATATTTTATATTTTAACAGAGAATACAAAATACTTAAACAAACAAGAAATCAGTACCAATATTAATATAACAGAATACTTGCTAAATGTATCAAAAGACATATTTTTTGCACCTTCGCGCAAATATGCCCCCTATCTTTTTGCTTTTTTTTATCATTTTACTGTAGAATGTATCAATAACTACGATGAAAATTTCAAAATTCGCTCATTATCTGATAAGAATATTATTTTACTCCCTCTTTTTCCTGATACCTTTTGTCCTCACTCCGGTAAATTACGAGCTTTTTGAATACAACAAGATGATAACTGTTTATCTTTTTACCGTGCTTATCACGGGCATTTGGCTCATCAGAATAATTATTGCCAAGCAATTCATAGTCCGGCGAACCCCTCTTGATATTCCGATTTTCCTGTTCTTCCTAAGCCAGGTGGTGTCCACGTATCTTTCCATAGACAGACATGTTTCTATTTGGGGTTATTACAGCAGGTTTAACGGTGGATTACTGTCAACCGTCTCATATATTTTGCTGTTCTATGCATTTGTCACCAACTTCCCTAAGGAAAAAGTACCAAATCTTATCAAAATAATTTTATCCTCCGGCGTACTCCTGGCAATCTACGGAGTGCTGGAACACTTTGGCTATAGTGTAAGTTGTCTTGTTATTACCGGCCAGTTCAATACGGACTGTTGGGTACAGGATGTCCAAAATAGAGTTTTTGCTACCCTGGGACAGCCGAATTGGTTTGCGGCTTATATCACGATCCTAATACCTATTATGATAGGCACATATTTAATTTCAAAAATACAGACTGAAAATACAAAAGGTTCGGAGAAGCTTTCCGGCGGTAATTTTCTTTTTGCCTTTCTTTCATACATTTTGTACTCAGCGGTAATTTTCACTAAATCCCGATCCGGATTTCTGGCTTTCTGGTTGGTAATTGCCATATCTTATTTGATTTTATTTTACGCAAACAGGAAACTATTGCTTAAATCATTATTAATGCTGACCGTTTCCTTTATTGTCATCACCTTCCTTTTTGGCGCCCCTTTCCAACCGATCGGAAAATACACTCTTCCGGAAATATTCAAGTCAAAAAACCAACAAATCGTAAAGCCGGCAACCACTCAGGATTCCATAATTGACACCGGCGTTACGGAATCCGGAGAAATCAGAAAAATTGTCTGGAAAGGAGCAATAGAAATCTTCAAAAATTATCCTCTTTTTGGTACAGGGGTAGAGACCTTTGCTTTTGCCTATTATAAGTTCAGACCAATTGCACACAATATGACCTCGGAATGGGATTTCCTATACAACAAGGCACATAATGAGTACTTAAATTTTGCCGCTACTTCGGGAATTTTCGGTTTAGGAAGTTACCTGTTTATTATCGGGATTTTCATCTGGTGGAGCATTAATAAACTTCGAAATTCGAATTTCGAACTTCGAATTTCGAAAAGAACTAAAAATGAAAATTATCCAAATAATTCATACGCTACTTCCTTAAATCAATGGATTATATTATTCGGTCTTTTTATTGGTTGGCTGTCTATTCTTATCACCAATTTTTTTGGATTTTCCGTGGTGGTTACCCAGCTTTTCTTTTATCTTATCCCGGCATTTTCCTTTGTAATTGTCAATAGTGATTCCTCACGTAATATGGTTCCGCAGGAAAAAGACAGACTACCTGGTTCGGCAGCAAATTTGCCTGATAAAACATTCTATAATTCAATTCTCCGATATGTCCTTTTTGTCTTTGCCATGCTATCTATGGTTTACTTTATACTTAATCTTGCGCGTATCTGGTATGCGGACTACATATTCACCAAAGGTTATCACCTTGCTAAAACACAGGAAGAGACCTTAGCTTATGAATACCTGAAAGAGGCAATTCTTTTCAACCAGAATGAACCTTTATACTATGATGAATTTTCCTATCCTGTGGCCCAACTTGCAGTAGTCTTGAATGATGAAAAGCAAAGCAGTTTATCTTCCCAGCTTAGGGACACTGCCATATTCGCCACCAATCAGGCTGTCTTAATTTCGCCTGCCAACGTCAACTTCTGGAAAACCAGAACCAGAGTGTTTTATGCCCTGTCGCAGATTGATGAGAAATATATCAATGATGCGTTTGAGGCTCTTTCCAAGGCCCGGGATCTTTCCCCAACTGACCCGAAAATATATTATAATATGGCACTGATCTTTGATAAGCTTGACAAGAAAAAAGAGGCTTATGAGTACCTGGAAAAAACTGTCAGCCTGAAGCCAAACTACAAGGATGCATATCTGGCTTTGGCCCTTTTTTATGAAAGAGACAAAAACATGGACAAAGCAAAAGAAGCTTTGAATTTTATTATTAATCATATTGATCCAAACGACGAGGTAGCCAAACAGCAATTGGAAAAAGTTAAATGAAAAGCGCAAATATAGTCATGATTCCTAATGCCGTTCTGACAACTCCTGCCAGAAATGTGGCAAAAATCGATAAGAAAATTAAAGATATTGTCAGTCTCATGAAAAAAACGATTATCGAAAAAGACAACCCTAAAGGAGTAGGCCTGGCTGCTCCCCAAATAGGCATATCTTTAAGGATTTTCATAACCCGTCCGTCCGAATCTGCACCGGTATCTGCTTTCATCAATCCGGAAATTACGGCAAAATCAAAAACCATGCTCGAGATTGCCAGACCGGATAAGAATGATAAATCAGCTAAATCTGAGAACAAACTGGAAGGCTGTCTCTCCGTACCCAAAATATGGGGTCATCTTAAGAGAAGTCAATCTGTCAGACTAAGGTACCTGGATGAAAACGGTGAAAAAAAGGAGGAAACCTTCTGCGGATTTATGGCGACAATTATCCAGCATGAAGTGGATCATTTGAACGGAATACTTTTTACCCAACGGGTTTTGGAACAAAAAGAAAAGCTGTATGAAATTGAGATAGACAAGGATGGAGGGGAAAATTTAGCGGAAATTGAGATTTAGATCAGTAAACAGATAACATTTAACAGATAACAGTGATCCGGAAACAGTTTACCGATAATAATTAACAAATAATATCTAATATTAAACAACTATTGGATAAAGGAAATCCGAAGATACAATTTTGATAACCGACCTTTTGGGTAAGAAGGTGGGATAAATAAAGATATGCTAATTGGGGTTAGGACTATAAGTATCTTACCAAAGCTAAGGGAGGAAAAATTCGTATCTAAGGATTTCCGGAGGTTAAGCAAATCACAGAAAATAGGAAACAGTTAAATACTTTATACTTGATACATGATACTTAATACTATTTTCTTCGGCTCGTCTAACTATTGTCTACCTATTCTGGACTTATTAAGAAATAATTTCCATCTATTGGCTGTTATCACCAAACCGGACAGACCGACAGGCAGGAAACAAATCCTCACCCCATCAGCGGTTAAAAAATATGCTTTGTCGCACAATATCCAAGTATTTACCCCTTCCGACAGAGATGAATTGTTATTACTTAGAAAATCCATTCCGGATCATTCACCTGACCTGGCTGTTGTCGCGGATTATGGCATTATAATTCCTAAAACCATCATCAATCTCCCGAAATACAAAACCATAAACATCCATTTCAGCAGACTGCCCCGCTTAAGAGGTGCCGCACCTGTCCAACACACCATACTCCTGGGAGAAAAAAGTGCCTGGATAAGTATTTTTCTCATGGAAGAAAAGCTCGATACCGGGGATATACTTTGGCAAAAAGAACTGAAACTTGAAGGGGTTGAAACTTCTGATTTCTTATATCATCGGCTGTTTGACATTGCGGCAGATAATTTACCTGAGATAATCGATAAGTGTGCACAAGGTAAAATCAAACCGGTGAAACAGGACCATTCTAAGGCAACTTATACTAAGCGTTTAACCAAAGAAGACGGATTTATTCCTTTTCCGTTTTTCAAACTGGCTCTGGAGGGCGGAAAACCTACCGAAGCACAACTGTACAGTTGGCTACTTTATAATTCCCTGATCTCTAAACATCATACTGACTGCGCAACGCTTATTGAACGAGCTGTAAGGGCTTTCTCTCCCTGGCCGGGAGTTTGGACCATAATTAAACTCAAAACTCAAATGTCAAAAGTCAAAAGTGAAGAAAAAAGGCTAAAAATCCTTAAAGCTCATATTGAACCTGCAGCAAGACTAGTTCCCGATCTGGTCCAGCTGGAGGGAAAAAACCCTGTATCATGGAAACAATTCCTTACTGCCTACCCCGGCCTTTTTCAAAACTAAGCTTTTATTTTTGTATACAACATATAAAAGTAAATCTGCACGAAGGGTAGAATTACAAAAACCAGCAAGAGTTTTCCACTTCTTCCTAAAAAATCAACAAGTGTTATAAGCAAAAAAAACAAAAAGGTATGAACCATCACTGCTCCAAGGTGTTCGGACACAAGCGCTCTGCTTTCTCTGAAAGAATCAAAAACACCTTTTTTCTGTTCAATCACAATATATGGGGAAAAAATGATATTGGAGATAAAAGCAAAAGCCGCAATATTAAAAAGAAACTGCGAATAATAATTCCATATTATCTGAGGTAAATTAAATATCCCCAATACTAAAAGAATTATTAGCTTTACCGCCAAAGCTAATCCGATAATCATCAAAACAGATATTAAAACTCCTAACCAAAGTTTCCAAACATGCAAAAAGCCTTGTTTGAGATAAAAGAATACCCCATGTGTGTGTTCTTCATCCAAAATGGCATAATACATAGCCATACAGGGGACTAAGAATAAGTATAAATATATAATTGCGGCTAATTCAATTGCGTCAGTAATTGCACTTATTGAACCTCGAAACAAAACCACAGCACTTATCACCATAATAATAAATATTATTGTAATAACAAATAATAAGGTCTGAATTAGAAAATAGCTGATAAAATTTTTCCTAATGTTTTTGAAAGTCTGTGTCGTAATTAAAGTCAT